>CAMASG010000131.1 GCA_945860945.1 Akkermansia muciniphila | reverse complement strand
GCGAGCATCGAAGCGGTGCAACAGCAATTTCCGCCCGTGGTTTCAAAAATGCGAATCAGCGCGAAGACGCTGGCGGCGTTGCCGGAAAAACTTCGCGCGGCGCAGGATGCTTTCGATCAAACGGGCGGGCTGCACGCGGCGGCGCTGTTCAACGCGCGGGGGAAAATGCTCGTGCTGCGCGAGGATGTCGGCCGGCACAACGCGGTGGACAAGGTGATCGGCCACGCCTTCCTGAATTCGCTCCTACCGCTGGACGGCCACGTGCTGCTGGTGAGCGGACGGGCGTCGTTCGAGATTTTGCAGAAGGCGCTTGCGGCGCGGATTTCAATCATCGCGGCCGTCTCCGCGCCGTCGAGCCTCGCGGTCGAGTTCGCTCGCGAAAGCGGGCAGACGCTCGTCGGTTTCCTGCGCGGAAACACGATGAATCTCTACGCGCATCCGGAACGAATCACCACGCGCTGAAGTTCACCACGGCTCACCACGTCACGTGCCGACCCGGCCACGACGCGTGCGCTTCGTATTCGCGGTTCTTCCGTTCAAGCCAGTAGTCGAGCGAGAAACGCCCCGCGCCGTGCAGGAAGGTGAGCGTGAGCAGGAAGAGCGTCGCCGCGGCCAACTCCAGCTCGGCGGTTTGTTGCAACCCGAACACTTCCGGCACATGCACGATGAACACGGCACCGAGCAGGATGGGAATCTGCGCCAGCGCCGCCCAGCGAGTGATCAACCCGAGCACGAGAAACACGCCGCCGACCAGATGCGCGAGCATCACGTAATGTCCGACGACAGCGGAGACAAACCAGTACGGACCGGTCTCCCCCATCAACTCGCCGAGTTGGTCGCGACGGGCGGCGAACTGCAGGCCTTTGCCGAAGAGAAAGACGCCGAGCGGGATGCGAATGGCATCGAGCAGCACGTCGCGATGGGATTCAATCCAGTGTGAGCAACGCTTGAGAGCGGTTGTGATCATACGACCTTTCTGCGAAGCAGGTCATCCGCCCCGCCAAGATTTCCTTGCTGCAAGGTAAGTCAGCGTGCCACCGAAGGCAACGGGACCGACCAAACACGCGACAACACGAACCACTCAGGCATTGCCGCTGCAGATTTACCTCTCTACCTTTCGCGCGTGAAATGGTTCGCCGCATCCATCTCGAAATCGAGCCGCTGCTTTCTGCTGCTGGCGCTGATGCTCTTCTCGCTCGCGGTGCACGCGGATGAGTCGCTGGCGCGGTTCGGTATCTCGCTCAAGCCGTGGCGCACGGAACGGTTTGAAGCGACGAGCTACGGCGAGTTCCAGATCTCCGACAGTTCGCGCAACCCGACCTTCGTGATGTTCAGCCAGCGATTCCACTGGTGGGCGACGACGAATCTCGCCATCGGCCCCGGTTACACTTACGTGCTCAAGGCGAAACACGACGACGACACCGGACTGGAGCCGTACAAATACACGCACCGCGCCGAGTTCGAGGTGAACCCGCGCTGGCATCCCGACTGGGGGACGATAACCCTCCGCAACCGCGTCGAGTATCGCTGGATCGAAGATGAGGGGCGGAATAACACGCGCTCGCGGCATCGCGTCGAGTTCTCATTTCCGCTGAAGGATCGCGGGGCGTTGACGGAATTCTTTGTCAGCACCGAACTGTTTTACGATTATCGCGCCAATCAATTGAGCGAGCATCGGCTCGTGCCGGCGGGGTTTGGCTGGAAGCTGAGCGAACACGCCACGCTGCGGACATTCTACATGCTGCAGTCCCCGCATCACCCGCCCGACTGGACGCACAACCACGTGCTCTACACGCAACTGCTGCTGACATTCTGATCAGGCGACGACGGAAGGCGACGCCGCAATCTTCGGCAGCGGGGGCGCGAGCACCGCGGGCGTGGGGCGCAGGAGTCGGTTGATTCGCGTGAAGGTCTCGTCGTTGAAACCCATCGCTCGCTTGAGTTGGTAATCGCGCTCAATCACGTTCGGCTCGCGCTGGTAGCGACGGTAATCCTTCCAACTCACCTGCCCTTGCAGCCACGGGAAAAAGCCGAGGACGGGCACGGGATAATCACTGCCGTGAACGATACGCTCGGCCACAGGCGCGCGCAGACATTGGGGCGTGACGCTGCCCCGGAAGTTGGCGTTGAACGCACTGTTGTCAGCGTAAAGATTTGGATAACGCTCCATCAACGCGACGAGCTTCGGAAAATAATTCGGATCCACGAGACCGCTCTTGTTCGCTGCGTGCGCGGCAATGACGGTCACGCCGCATTGCAACGGCGACTCGAGATAAGTCGGATCGGAGAACTCGGCGCGCACCACCTGCAACGTGTGCTCGCCACCCGTGTGCGCGAGCAGCGGCAGCTTCGCCTCGGCCATCCGCTCCCAGAACTTCGTGAAACGCCGATCGCTGCAATCGATGTTCTGACAATTCGGCAGACACTTCATCATCACCGCACCGGCGACGAGGCATCGCTCCAATTCATCGATCGCGTCAGGACGCGCGGGATGGATTGAGACGGCCGGGAGGAACTCGGGATTCTCGCGCGCCAGACGCAGCACGTAATCGTTCGGCACGTAGGCCGTACCGTAGTCTTCCATCAATTTGCCGTGCGAATCATAGACCTGCTCCTGCGCGAGAATGACCGCGGCATCGAGCGAGGATTCGCGGACAAAGCGGAGCAGTTGCGCGGCAAAGAGCGCGTCGAGATCGCCCTCCAGCGCGCTGATTGGCAGGCCGATGTGCCGAAGCATGATCGCCTGCAACGGCCAGCGCAGCGGCGAGGAGCGCACCCAGCAGCCGTTGCCACCGCGGGCGTTTCCCACGATGTGGACGTGAGCGTCAATACGCTTGAGTACGGGTTGCATTTTAAGATGGCGGAAGGGGAGGGATTCGAACCCCCGGTTGGGTTGCCCCAACGTCTGATTTCGAGTCAGGTGCCTTCAACCACTCAGCCACCCTTCCCGCTTAACGCTAGGAATAGCGGAACTTCCATAAGTCGGCAATCACATTCTGGCTACGAGCTGGGCTTGTCGCACGCGCCCTCACTCGTTTACGCTTCGCTACATCGGAACATGAAAACGCCAATCCCAAAGAACGCGCGCATCTACGTGGCCGGTCATCGCGGCTTGGTCGGCAGCGCCATCTGGCGCGCGCTGGTGCAGGCGAGCTTCACGCATCTCATCGGC
>CAMASG010000130.1 GCA_945860945.1 Akkermansia muciniphila | reverse complement strand
CGGGATTCACGATCTCGATGTCGCCCACCATGAGGAAGCCGGTGGCGATGATGTTCTCCGCGTGGTCCTCGGTGGATTTCGACGGCATCAAGTCGCCGGCGATCTGCTCGCGGATGAATTCATCGAACGGCTTGTCCGCATTGAACGCGTTGATGAGGTAATCGCGATACCGCCAAGCATGTTCGGCGAAAACGCTGTTCGAGGTGCCCATCATGTCGGCGTAACCCGTGAGATCGAGCCAATGCCGCGCCCAGCGTTCGCCGAACGCCTTGGAGTTCAGCAAACGATCCGCGACCTTTTCAAAGGCCTGTGGCGAGCGATCGTCGATAAACTCCGTGATCTCAGCGGGTGTGGGTGGAAGGCCCGCGAGGTCCAGACTCACGCGCCGCAGCCAGGTGTAACGATCCGCGTCGGTGACCGGGCGCAACTTGGCGCGCTCAAGTTTCGCGAGAATGAACCGATCCGCCGGATCAAGTGGCCAAGCCTTGTTTTTGACCGCCGGCGGCTTGGGATCCGCCACCGGCTGGAAGGCCCAGAACTTGCGGCCTGCCTCGAGGTCGATGCCCCGTTTCTTCCCGGCCGACACCGTCACGCGCGGATCGGCGGCGCCTTGCTTCACCCACTGCTCGAGAATGGCGATCTCCTCCGCCGGCAGCTTGCCCTTGGTCGGCATCTGGAGCTCGGAATCGGTGTAGCGCACTGCCTTGATGAGCAGGCTCTTCTCCACGTCGCCGGGCTCGATCGCGCGGCCATTGTCGCCGCCGTGTTCCCAACCGCTGCGCGAATCCAGCGCGAGCCCGCCTTTGATTTTCTTTGCGTGCGAATGACATTCGTAGCAGCGCTTTTGCAGCAGTGGCAGGACCTTCGCTTCAAAGTATGCGTTGTCGTCGTCCGCAGCGTGCAGCACAGTGGCGAAGGCGAAGGTGGCGATGATGAGTTGGCGTTTCATGGCGTGAGACAAATTAAGGCAGGCGGCACGGCAGCACGATGTGCGAGAGCGCACCGGGCTTGTGATGCACCTGCTCGGTGGCGATGGCGGTCCGGCTGCCGAAGGGGCCTTCGCCGGTGTTGGGGTTGCGGTCGTAGAGCGGGAATAGCGACCCGCAGACGTCCACGCGCAGCTTGTGGCCTTTCGCGATGGTCGCGGCGCAGGGGCCGAGATCGACGGTGATCTCATACACCTCGCCGGGCTTGAGCGGTTGCGGCTCGAGTAACGAATCGCGATAGCGCCCGCGCAGGATGCCGGTGGCGAGGTTTTGCGCGAAGCCGTCGGGCCGCACGTCCACGAGCTTCACCGCCCAATCCGCGTCAGGCGTGTCGGCGGAGACGTGCAGCTTCGCTTCGATGTTGCCGGCAAAGGTGAGCGGCTCGCTCAGCTCGTCGCTGGTGTAAACGAGCACATCTTCGCGGTCCTCGTTCGCGCTTTGATCGACCGGCCCCCACACTGCGGCCTTGATGGGGCGCGCCTCGGTGACAGGACACGCCGGCACGGGATTCGCGGGATCGGCACGGAAGGTGTCGGCGGGTTCGGCTTTCGCCGGAGCTTCGCGAGTGAGGCGACCGCCGCCTTTGCGCGTGTTCGCCTTTCCGTCGGAGCGCAGATGGAACGACGTGGCGGTGAAGCTCTCCGGCGGCCAAGTCTGCGCGTCGTGCCAGACGTTGTCGCCCATCGAAAAATAGCGCACCGGCGGAAACGGCTTCGCGAACGCGGCGGCGTCTTGTTTGAGATGGCGATCGAACCAGTCGAGCTGCAACGCCATCGTATCCACCGCTGCATCCGCACCGAACTCGACTTCGGCGACCTTCGTCTTGCCCACGCTGCCGTGATCCCACGGGCCGAGGATGAGCCGCTGCTGCTGGCGTGTCTTCGGATCACGCGCCTGCTTTTGCATGATCACGAAATTGCCGACCGACTCGCGCGAAAAGAAATCGTAGTAGCCGACGACGTGCAGCGCCGGCAGCACGAGGTCGGGCAGGCGCGAGGTGAGATCGAGCCGCGTCCAGAAACCATTCGGCTCGGGATGCGTGAGATAAGCATCAAGCCACGGCATCGGCCAGCCAATGGCCTCGTCCACGTCACTGAGCGGCAGGCGCATCAGCGCGACGTTCATGTCGGCCGGTTTTACGTCCGCAGGCTTCGCGGTATTGCCCGCGATCCAGCCCGCGATGAGCGAAAGCCGCGCCGCGCCACCGAGGTAGAGGTTGCGATAGAAGCTGCTCCATGTCGCCTGCGGCGCGATGGCCGCGAGTCCCGGCGGCTGTTCCACCGCCGCCTGCCACTGCACCGCGCCAACATACGAGCCACCCGTCATCCCCACGCGCCCGCTGCACCATGGCTGCCGCGTGATCCACTCGATGGTGTCGTAGCCATCCTGCCCTTCGTTGTTGTAAGGAGCCATCACTCCCTCCGACGCGCGCGTGCCGCGACAGTCCTGCATTACGGCGACGTATCCCGCCTTTGCGAATTTCTCCGCCATGCCCTTCGCCTTCGTCCGATCATAGGGCGTGCGCATAAGCACCACCGGGGCTTTGTTCACCCCGTCGTCGCGATAAATGTCCGTGGCGAGCTTGATGCCATCGCGCATGGGCACGGCGAGCGTTTCAACGCGGACCTCTGCTGTGGCCGAAACACAGAGAGCGATGAATGTGAGCAGACGGGCGAGAGCTTTCATGACATACTTTGATTTGCGTGATTTCAACGACGGGAGGTCCATGTCCTCGCCCGCAGCGCGGATGTGCATGCGCATCGCATCGCTCGCCGCGACGGGATCGTGGCGTTCGATGGCGTCGAGAATCTGCGCGTGATGCTCGATGGCTGTTTGCTTGCCGATGCGGCCGATGAGGAGGGGGGCATGTTCTGAGATTTGATCAACCGGCGCACGGCTCTCGTGGGGGTTCGTCTTTCACTCAAAAATCGCGGCTGTAGCCGGCGAGCCACCCGCCATCGACGGGGATGATGGCACCGTTGAGGTAGGAACTTTCGGGGGCGGCGAGGAAGAGGACGGCGTGGGCGATCTCCTCGGGCTGGCCGGGGCGGCCGAGGGGGACGTGAGCGAGCATGGCCTGGACGCGGTCGTTGAACTGGCCGTTCTCGCCGTAAAAGAGCTGCTTGGTGCCTTCGCTGAGGATGGAGCCGGGGGCGATGCAGTTGGTGAGGATGCCCTGCGAGCCGAGTTCGATGGCCATGGTGCGGGTGAGATTGACGACTC
>CAMASG010000129.1 GCA_945860945.1 Akkermansia muciniphila | reverse complement strand
ACATGGATCGCAGCGCCCAGCGTCAACTGACTGGCAAGGGCGAAAGCCGCGAGAAGTCCCTCCAGCAGTTCGAAAGCGACCTCGCTGACTACAACGCCAAGGTCGCCGCAGGCGAGACCATGAAGAACCAGGCACGCGCGCTGCAACCTCCGACTATCACCAAGCCCGCCGACTTGGGGCATCAGTATCCGGCACACATCTTCAACGGCATGATTTATCCCGTCCGGCCTTATGGAATCAAAGGTGCCATCTGGTATCAGGGCGAGCGCAACTCCAAGACCGCGCCCCAGGCCGTCGCCTACGGCGAACAACTGAAGCGGCTCATCAGCTACTACCGCTCCTCATGGCATGAACTCTCCGGCGGCAACGTCGCGAAAGACTTCCCCTTCTTCTTCACGCAGTTGCCCAGTTGGGAAGCGCCGCAAACGCAGCCCGTCGAGGGTTTCGAGGCCACCTGGGCGGTCAACCGCGAGACCATGCGGCTCGTCAGCATGGAGATGCCTCATACCGGCATGGCCGTGGGCATTGATTGCGGCGATCCCATCGCCCTGCATCCGCAAAACAAAAAGCCCATCGGCATCCGCCACGCCTACCTCGCGCTCAAAGAAGCCTATGGCAAAGACATCGTCCCCTGCGGCCCGCGCTACGTCAGCCAGAAAATCGAAGGCAGCAAAATCACCCTCGAGTTCGACAGCATCGGCACCGGCATGATGGCCGCAAAACCGGGCAAGCTGGATGCCTTCGCCATCGCCGGAGCGGACCAGAAGTGGCATTGGGCGGACGCCGAGATCGCTGGAAACAAGGTCATCGTTTCCTGCAAAGACGTGCCGACTCCCGTGGCCGTCCGCTACGCCTGGGCGATGAATCCCTCGCAACGCAATCTGCTCTACAACAAGGAAGGCCTTCCCGCCTCCCCCTTCCGGACCGACACCTGGCCGCTCTTCGATCTCAAGAATCCCGACGTGAGCGTGGAGAAACCCGAAATGACCGACGAAGCCCGCGACGCCAAGAGGAACTACAAAGACTGGGAGCGGCCGCGAATGACGCAGTAACTCACGATCCTTGCTCGTTTCAGTTCAGAACCAACCTATGAAACACACATTCTCATTCCTTACCGCCCTGCTGCTCGCGCAGTCGGCATTTAGCGAAGACGAAGGAAGGTCTTCCGCGCTCGACCGCCAATGGGTCGCTGCTGGCTCGAACGGAAAACTGGAATACAAAACGACACCCAAGGGCGATCGCATCATGGACTTTTCCCACGCCGGCTACATGGGCGGCGGGGTCGCGCTGCCCACGCTGCCGGTGAAGAAGGAAGTTGCACCCTCGGGTAGCGATGACACGGCGGCGATTCAGGCGGCCATTGGTGAAGTGTCGGCGCTGCCTTTGGTGGACGGGTTTCGCGGAGCGGTGTTGCTGAAGCCGGGAACGTTTAGTTGCTCAAAGCAGATCACGCTCACGCACCACGGCGTTGTGGTGCGCGGTTCGGGATCGGGCAAGGATGGGACATTGATCGAGATGACGGGAGAGCCGCATACCGCTTTCGTCATTGAGGGACCGGATTTGTCCTTCCCGAAGGAAACGCCGGCGAACACATTCCCCGTCGCCGATGCGTATGTGCCGGCGGGCACGCTGAGTCTTTCCGTAAAGGATGCGACGGGTCTGGCGGCGGGCGATGCCATTCGCATCCGCTGGGCGCGGACGGCGAAGTGGATTGAGTTCATGGGCATGGCCGACCTCGTGAGAAAGCGGAAAGGCAAACCGGACAGCCCGCAGACGTGGATGAAGCCCGGCACGGAGGTCACGATTCATCGCAGCATCCGCTCCATCGAAGGCAATCGCCTCACGCTGGATCTGCCGTTCACCGACACCATCGACGCGCAGTTCCTCGACCAGGAACCGGCCGTGGTGATCAAGACACCGGCAGTCAAACGCCTGAGCCAATGCGGCATCGAATCGCTGCAAATTGTTTCGCCTCCGCACGAAGGCACGTTGAAAGCGGGAAAGAACATCTCGGTGGCACTGAAGGGCGATACCGAGGACTGCTGGGTCCGCGACATCGTCATGCGCGAGACGCTCAACAACGTGCAGGTGTGGGGCGACTGCCGACGCATCACCATCACGGAAGCACACTCGTATCACAACTCGACCGTCGAGAAGGGCGCAGGCTATCCGGCGGATATTTCCATCCGCGGCTCGCAGGTGCTCGTGGACCGTTGCAGTTCGCACGGACTCGGCGGCTTCTACGTCGCGACACTGAACCAGGCCGCGATGTTGAATGTGGTGCTCAACTGCACCTTCGAGGGCACCGGCAGCATCCAGCCGCACATGCATTGGTCCACCGGCCTGCTGATTGACTCCTGCACCATCCCCGAAGGCCGCATTGACCTCATCAACCGACACAGCTCCGGCTCCGGTCACGGCTGGGCCATCGGCTGGGGCATCGTGTGGAATGGCAGCGTAAAACATCTGCAAATCCAAATGCCACCCGGAGCACTCAATCTGACCATCGGCTGCATAGGCGGGCCGCATAAGACACACAGCAAGGAGTCATTCTTCTCCGCCAACGAGCCCGTGACTCCCGCCAGCCTCTATCTCGCGCAGTTGCGTGAGCGATTGGGCGAAACGGCGGTGAAGAACATCGGCTATTGAGCAACTCAAGACCATGAAACACATCCTCAGACTCCTCGCCACCCTGCTGCTCGCGCCGCTCGCCGCGCTCCACGCCGCCAGCAAACCCAACGTCCTCTTCATCGCCGTCGATGACCTGCGGCCTGACTTGGGCTGTTATGGCAACCCGGTCGCGAAGTCGCCGAACATCGATCGCATTGCCGCGCGCGGGATGGTGTTCAACCGCGCCTACGTCCAGCAGGCCGTGTGCAGCCCTTCGCGGACTTCGCTGCTCACCGGTCGTCGGCCCGACGCGACGAAGGTCTGGGACTTGGTCACGCACTTTCGCGTCGCGCTGCCGGACACCATCACGCTGCCGCAGCACTTCAAGGCGAACGGCTATCACACCGCCGCTTTGAGCAAAATCTATCACAAGGGCTTCGAGGACGGGCGCTCGTGGAGCGAGCCGCACTGGTATCCGCAGGGCAAATCCGTGGACACCGACCCGGTGGACTGGACCAAGCAAATCGTCACGAAGCACGCCACGACCGTGGAGGAATACGGCAAGCGCGCAGCCCCCGCCGCCAACGACGCGCCCACCAAGCGTCCGAACGGCAAGGACGCCAAGACCGGCCCCGCCTTTGAAATCAGCGCGAAGGCCGATGACCAGTTGCCCGACGGCGCGACCGCTGCCGAGGCCGTGAAGCGGTTGCACGACTTGAAGGCGAAGGGCGAGCCGTTCTTCCTTGCCGTCGGTTTCCTCAAGCCACACCTGCCGTTCGTCGCGCCCAAGAAGTATTGGGACCTCTACGACCCGAACCAGATTCCCCTGCCCACGACTGACCACCTGCCCAAGGGCGCGCCCGAGTTCGCCGGCCACAACAACAGCGAGCTGCACAACTACCCCG
>CAMASG010000128.1 GCA_945860945.1 Akkermansia muciniphila | reverse complement strand
AGCCCGGTGACGTGCAGATGCTTCAGTATCACATCACCGAGTTGTTCGAGTGCCTTCAGGAAAGCCCCCAGACGGACGAATCCCGCCTCGCCCGCCTCGAATGGGCGTGTCTCAAACTGCTGGATGGTTTCCAGCATTCCCCAGTCGCCTTGCACCGCTTGTTGTCGCGTGATTCGAAGTTCTTCGCGGAAGTCATATCGCATCTTTATCGCGCCAAGTCCGAGCGGGGCCAACCAAAGGGTGAATCTGACGAGGTAACCCAGAAACTCGCTGAGGGCGCGTATGGCTTAATGAAGAGCTGGGGCAGGCTTCCTGGCAAACGCGCCGACGGAACCATCGACAAGACTGTCTTGGTGGACTGGCTCACGTTGGCGCGAGAAGAATGCGCGAAGCACGATCGCAAAGAAGTCGCTGACGTGGAGATTGGCGAAATGCTCTCGAACGCCCCGGCGGATTTAGAAGGGGCATGGCCGTGTCTCGCTGTCCGCGATGCCATGGAAGACATCAACTCGGAGGAGATTCTTCGCGGCTTTGAAATGGGAGTCTTCAATCAACGTGGATGCTTCTCCAAATCGATGACTGAAGGCGGAGTTCAGGAACGCGAGTTGGTCAACAAGTATCGGAAGCAAGCTGAGAGCATTCGCGCGGGCTGGCCAATGGTGGCAGCCGCCTTGCAACGCATTGCGGACAGTTACGCAAGCGACGCAAAGCGTGAAGACGAGCGATTGCACGAGCGGTGATTCTGTCGCCCCTACATGGACTTGAATGACTTGTTTGACGATTAACCCATGGCGTTGCCCTGGGCTACTATCTGTCGGGCTTACAGCCCTGGCCGACGAGATCGCTGACACCGCCGAGTTCTTCAGCTTCGGCACCAACGACATTACCCAGACCGCGCTCGGCATGTCGCGCGACGACTCCGGCAGCTTCCTGCCCGGCTACGCGGAACTCGAAATCGCGAAGAAGAAGTTCTTGCGGACGGCCACCCTTCGCCACGATTGACCAGACCGGTGTCGGCCAGCTCATGCAGATCGCCATCGAGAAGGGCCGCAAGACCCGTCCGAACATCAAGCTCGGCATCTGCGGCGAACACGGCGGCGAACCCGATTCCGTGAAGTTCTGCCACAAGCTCGGCCTGAGCTACGTGAGCTGCTCGCCCTACCGCGTGCCCGTCGCCCGCCTCGCTGCCGCACAGGCCGCTATCGAGGAGAAGCGCAAGGCCGCCGCACCGAAGGCGAAGAAGAAGTAATTCGAAATAGAAAATCAAAAGGCCGCTTCGGGAAACCGGGGCGGCCTTTACTGTTTATGTGTGGCCAGCAATGTCTCCAGTTCCGCGATGCGCTGCTTCAATGGTTCCACCGCCACCCTTACCTCCTCCTCTGTGAAGCGCGGCGTGATGTATTTCGGACAGTTCCAATCGAAGGCGGTCACATCAATCAGGAACACGCGCTCGACGCTGCCGCGCAGCTCGGGCGTGGGCGAGAGTTGGTCGGCGAGTTGCGGATGTTCGCGGGCGTCGAGGACGCGGACATGACCCAGTAGCTTCAACCGTTCCTTGCGCGGGTAGTCCATGAAGAACAGCGCGACGCGGTCGCTGGCGGCGAGGTTGCCGGTCGAGATCATCTGGCGATTCCCGCTGAAGTCGGCGAAGCCAAGCTGGTTTGGCCCGAGCACCTTCACGAAGCCCGGCGGACCGCCCCGATGTTGCACGTAAGGCCAGCCATCCTCCGTCACTGTCGCCATATAGAAACTGTCGCGCGCGGCGAGGAAGTCCGTCTCCTCCGCCGTGAGAAGATCGCGCTCCGGCGCAGGCGGCAGTTTCCGCGCGCTGCCGTAATAATGCGCCTGCGCTGCCTGCGCGGAAGGCGTGATGGTGGTGGTGAGGAATTTGAGAGCCATGACGTGATTGCGTTTTGGGTTCGTGGTGACTCACGCCTGCCCACCGAAGCTGACGTGATCGTCTGCATCGAGATAGTCCATGATCGTGTGGAGGTCAGTCCGCACCGGGTTGAGGCGCTTCACCTGCGCACCGAACCATTCGAGATCCTCGGCGTCGCCGATGGGCATGGTCTCAAGCCAGGCGGACCACGCGCGGATTTCGTGCGGCGCGCGCTTCGGATTCGCGTGGGAGTTCACCCACAAAAGAAGGTCCCAATCGCTCGCTCCGGTCTTCACCTCTTCGAGCAGCGCTCCTTGGGCGAGGCCGGTGAAGCCGAAGAAGTGCTGGTCCATCGGGTTGCCGTATTTGTAGTCGCCAGCTTGGCCGATGAGGGACGCGCGGGCTTTGTCGAGCACCCGCGGGAGCATGGCGTAACCGCCGAGGCGGACACGCGGGCTGCGGGGCGGACGTTGGGTGAGGTCGGGGGCGGAGACGGGAATGTTGGTCTTCATAGATTTGGTTGTGATTGGAATGTTGGGTGTTCAAGTGGCGGGAACGAGGCGTTCCCAGCGGAGTTTTCTTTCAGCCTCGGCAATCTTCACGTCGTTGATGCTCGCGAAGCGGCGGCGCATGTAGCCGTGCTCGTCGAACTCCCAGTTCTCGTTCCCGTAAGCGCGCCACCATTGGCCGTCGGCGTCGTGGAACTCATACTCGAAGCGAACGGCGATGCGATTGCCGGTGAAGGCCCACAGTTCCTTCTTCAAACAGTAGTCGTGCTCGCGCGCCCACTTGCGACGCAGGAACTCGACGACTTGCGCACGACCGTTCACGAACTCCGAACGGTTGCGCCATTCGGTGTCCGCCGTGTAGGCAAGCGCGACGCGCTCCGGATCGCGCGTGTTCCAGGCATCCTCGGCGGACTGGACTTTCTGGCGCGCGGTTTCCTCTGTGAAAGGTGGAAGTGGCTGACGAGGATTCATTCTGATTCAGGGTTGATCGTGAAGTCCTGGCGAACGCGGACGACGCTGATCACGTCGCCCGCGTCACCAGAGTGGTTTAGTGAGCGCACGCGCACGCGCCCGTCGCGCAGGACTCGGCGGCGGCGTCACCAGACTTCACCTCGGGAAAGTCCACGACGGTCTGGGCGACGTGGTTGACGTAGTTGGTCAGGAGATTAAGCGCGACGTTCGCGGTGGTCTCAACGATCTCGGCGTCGGTGAGCTTGGCGGCGCGGGCAGCCTTGAATTCCGTATCACTGAGTTCGCCCCGTTGCACGACGATGCTGCGGGCGAGGTTCAGGATGGCGGCGGTGTGTTCATCGGTGGCCGAGACTTTGCGCGCGTCGGCGATTTCGCGTTCGCTCAAGCCGGCCTTGCCGCCGATATAGGCGTGCGCGTTGCGGCAGTAGGTACAGTCGTTGATCTCCGCGACGGCGAGCGCAATCTGCTCACGGACTTTTGCGTTCAGAACGCCACCGGCAAGCGCGCCGCTGAAGTTCAGGTAGCCTTCGAGCGCGGCGGAGGAATTGCCGAGCACGCGGAAGAGATTCGGGACGACGCCGAGCTTCGCCTGCACGCCGTCGAAGAGTTGCTTCGTCTTGCCGGTGGCGCTGGTGGGGTCGAGTTGAGTGATGCGGTTCATGTTCGTTCTTTCGTTTTGACGGTTTCGTTTACTCAGCCGCACTGCGCGGCGACAA
>CAMASG010000127.1 GCA_945860945.1 Akkermansia muciniphila | reverse complement strand
GACTGGTTGAATCCCGGCTTCGCGCGGTCGAGCGCGGCGACCCACTTGTCCAAAGCCGGCAGCATGGCGGCGCCTTTCTTTCGCAGCTCAATCCGCACGTGATGGCGAACGATGTCCTGCGCATGCTGGAGGAGTGCGAGCAGTTCGGGAACGCCGGCTCCCTCGATGCGCGGGAAGGCTTTCACCACGGGCTTCGCATTGTGCACCACGCGCCAGATGCGTCCGTGGTCGTGATCCCAATGCGGGTCGCGCATCGGGTGTTGGGCGTGACCGATGATCGGGCTGCAAAAATCAGAGATGTAGAGCGCGCCGTCGAAGCCGAACTCGAGATCGGCGGGACGAAACGCGGCGTTGGGTGACGACACCACGTCGAGCCGCCGCGAGCCGCGCACGTTGCCGCGGGTGTAATCGTATTTCCACAACGACACGGTGTAGTTGCCGAGCAGCGACGCGCTGGCCATGCCTTGCTGGTAATCGTCGGGGAAATTCGGACTGGAGATGCTCGCAATCCCTGAGCCTTTGCCATTGCTGCCGGCGTTGCCGTAGCCGAAGGGATGATACACGCCGAGCGGCGTCCAGGTGAGGGCGAGTGTGTCGAGCGGGAGTCCGTCGCCATACATCTGGAAAATATTGCCGGTGCGGTCATGGGTGATCTTCCACGGATTGGGCGTGTTGCTTTGCCACTCGGTCTCGACGCGTCCGGTGCGCGGGTTCAAGCGGTAGGTCGTGGCATCGATGCCGCGCACCACGCCAAAGGGCGTCTCCAGCGTCGAGCGATGAAACACGCCATCGCAGAAGAGCACGTGGCCGATGGGATCGGTCGAGATCATTCCGCCGTGATGCGAGTCGGTCACATCGATGCCGCGGAACAACTCGCGCTTCGTGTCGGCCTTGCCGTCGCCGTTGGTGTCGGTCATCAGCCAGAGCTTCGGCTGTTCGGAAATGATGACGCCCCACTCGGTGAAAGCGACGCCGTCGAGCGCGTCGAGGCCTTCGGCAAAGGTCGTGCATTTATCCGCCTTGCCGTCGTGGTCGGTGTCTTCGAGGACGATGATTTTGTCTTGCGGCGGTAGTCCTGGAACGGTGTGGGGAAAAGACGGCATGGTCACGACCCAGAGCCGTCCGCGTGCGTCGAAGGCGATCTGGACGGGGTTTCTCAGGTCGGGGAACTCCGCCTCCGACGCGAAGAGATTCACGGTGAAGCCGTCGGCCACCTTGAATTCCGCCTGCGCTTGCGCGGGCGGTTTAATGATGCCGGTGTTCTTGCCGTCGTCACGGCCCTTGATCGGCGGCAGCGGTGGCAGCCACGGCAGCGGCACGTCGGCGAACTTCTTGGCGGGAGTCGCGGCCAGTTCATGAATGACAGCTTCGGTCGCGGCGATCATCTCGTGGTAGCGCGGGATCTCGGCGTCGTTCTCGGCCTGGCGCTTGCGCACGCCGTAGTAGAGGTCGGCGTTCTTCGGGCGAACAACCTCGGCAACGTAGTAGTTCTTGCGCGCGACGGCCTTCACCACTTCAGCCACGCGGGCCGGCTCTGCTTTGGCCACCGCCGCGTCGCCAAGGAGCGCGCGGGCGATGATCTGGGTCATCTCGTGATTGCCGGATTCGTTGAGATGGAGGCCGTTGGAGGTCAGTCGCGCCGTGCTCTTCGCATACGCCTGCTGACTCGCCGCGAACAAATCCACGAACACCGCTCCGCGCGCTTTCGCCGCCTCGCCGATGACCTGGGCGTAGGCCGCGACGTCGCGGTTGCGCCTCTCGACCTCCAGCACTTGCCCGCCTTTCTCCAGCGCCGTGGGTGAAAGCAAAACCAGTTTCGCACCCGGATGCAGCCGGGCGATCTGGTCGAGGTATGCACCGAGCTGCGCGCGGAAGTCCGCAAGCCCCGCCGCCCCGCCGAACGCCTCATTCATGCCGAAGCCCGCAATCACGACTTTCGCCGGCCACTTGGCGAGCAGTTCCTTCATGTGGCCCTCATAACCCTCGGGCCGTAGGCGGTAGCCGACCTCGTCACCGGTCCAGGCAAAGCTGCGGAAGTGAAGTTTTTTTTTCGGATGCGTGAGTTGGACCAGCGCCTCCAGTTCACCCTGCTCGCACAACCGCTCGACCAACGAGTTGCCGTAGAAAAGGATGGTATCGTTCTTGGCCAGTGGTATGGCAGCACCGGTGGCTGGCCCGGCGGCAAAGGCTGGCGTCGCGAACCACCAACTTCCAAGACTCAACATCAAGCACTGGATCAAAAAGTATCGTGGTATGGAGGCCATGTAGGCCAGCAGGCTAGATGGGAACCGTGCGGATCAGCACGTCCAAAATCTTCCCGTCATCGCTTCGTTCGAAGGCAATGGCAGCATGCTCGCGGCGAAAGTTGCGAGCAGCAGTAAGACGAACTGAGTCATGATGAGATAAGAATGCGGTTTGGTTGATGGATGGAGCCGGTCACTGGGCAGCAAGCAGTTCCCGCACCGCCTCCTTCACCACGGTGTAGCCGCCGGTGAAACCAGCTTCCTTGAGCCGTTCCCATACCCGCTTGGCCGTGTGCCGCTGCTTGCGCGGCAGCAGTTGGTCCTCCTTGAGGATCTGTTCGATGCGCTCCTGATACGGCCCCAACTTCTGCTGGGGCCGGGCCTTGCGCAGCCGGTAGCCCGGGGGCTCACTGTGCGTTAGGATCTTCTTGAGCGTCTTCCAGTGCATCCCCGTCTCCCGGAGAATCGCCCGCTTGCTCACCTTGCCCGAGGCCACCCGTTCCCGTATGTCGGTCCAGTCTTCCATAATGCGATACATGCTTCATTGTTTATGAAGGCGCCGCACTTTTGAACCGCCCTGTCACATCCGTGACCCCGCCGCACTTTTCGACCGACGTTTACAGAGCTTTGTGGTCTTGGGCGAACTCCCCAGCCGCCGCACGCCGCTCGAAGTCGGCGATGGTTTCGCGGGAGACATAAACCCGCCCGCAGATGTTGACCGTTGTTAGCCAGCCTTTACGCCGCCAGCGCCACGCCGTTATCGGCTGCACGCCCAAGGACGAGAGCCATGTGTTGAGTGCGGTGAGGTTGCCGGTAGTGCTACCGAGCGGAGTAGCGATCTGTAATTTCATGTGCCTACATGGTCGCATGGTCATTCTCAGTTCGTAACTGTTCTAAGTGAGATTGGTAGTCATGCTCATCAAACCCAGTCGCTTTTAGGCTGGCGAACGTATCTTTGTGGAAGCCGACCTCGCTCAAGTAGTCTCGGAACTTCTTGTGCCGGTCTGGCACCGATCTCGGCTCGGGGCCAACGATCAAGCGTAGCGCCACGTCGAAATCAGCGGGATATTCCGCCGGTTTTGGAATATGCGATTGATCCCGCTGCGACCACGCGAACAACTCATCTTTTTCACGCTCCATTGACTCGCAGGCAAACTGCACGACACGTTGCTGAGCTTCATGCCAAAGCTCGATGGCTTTGTCTGCGGGATAGGTGGAGCTCGCGTCTGGAAAGGAGTGGGCCAGTGCCGCAGCTAAGTGCGTAATTTGCTCCACTGACGGCCACGCCTCTCGGGCTATCTTGAGCCGAGCATCCCACGTTGCGCGGCGGGAGTTAT
>CAMASG010000126.1 GCA_945860945.1 Akkermansia muciniphila | reverse complement strand
ATGCCGCGGCCGAAGTGATGCCGCCAAACGCGATTCACGATGACGCGCGCGGTGATCGGCGCGGCGTCCTGCACGATGGCTTGCGCGAGCTCGAGGCGTCCGCTGCCGGTGGTGAATCGGCGCGGCTGGCCGTCCTTCGCAGGAAATGCGGAGAGGAAACGGCGCGGGATAATCTCGCCGGTTTTGTTGGGGTCGCCGCGTTTCATCAACTCGAGATCGCGGGCGACGCCGGGCTTGAAGTTCAGCACGGTGCCTTTGTTGTTCGCGGCGGGGATGACGAAGAGCGCGGCGTCCTCGACGGCATTGGCCATCGCCATGTTGAAGTGCGGCGTGCCGGACTTGGTGTCGGTGATTTTCTTCTCGATGACGGCGACCTGATTGGTGAAGTCCGCGGGCGCGGGCTTTTTCTTCTTCAACTCGTCGCGTTGCTTTTCCAGTACGGCGACGGACGCGCGCGCCTTCTTCACCGGCAACCAAAACTCGTCGCCCATCGTCGGCACTTCGGCGTGGCGCACGCTCGCGAAGACGCCGGCGATGCCGTAGTAATCCGCGGCAGTCATCGGATCGGACTTGTGATCATGACAGCGCGCGCAGGCGAGCGTGAGACCGAGAAACGTGCGGCTGAGCGTGTCCACGTGCTCCTCCCATTCGTCGGCAACAGTGCCCTTGATGATGTCCGGCGGAAGCTGCAGCTCCTTCCAATAAGTCGGCGCGAGGCCGAGGAAACCCAGCGCGTGACGATCCGCCGCCGGCTGCCCCATCTGATCCGTCGCGATCTGCCGCATGACAAACTGGTCGTAGGCCATGTCGTCGTTGAAAGCTTTTATCACCCAATCGCGATAGAGATGCGCCGAACCGGTGGCCTCCAGCCACGAGCCGGTCTGGTCCACATAACGCGCGAGGTCGAGCCAGTAACGCGCCCAACGTTCGCCGTAATGCGGCGAGGCAAGCAGGCGCGTGATTGCTTTGCTCGTCGCCGATTGTCGAGTGGTCGCTGCGTTGCTTGCCGTGTAGTCGCGCACGAACGCCGCGACTTCCTCCGGCGACGGCGGCAACCCCGTGAGATCGAAATAAAGGCGGCGGATGAGCACGCGCGGGTCGGCGGCCGCGGCGGGCTTGAGACCTTTCTTCTCCATCGCCGCTAGCAGGAAAAAATCCGCGCGCTGCTGCGGCCACTTCGCATCGCGCACCTTCGGCGTAGCTGTTTCGCGCACCGGCTGGAACGACCAAGGTCGTTGTTGCTCCACAGGCTGCTTTGCAATCTTCGTTACGCCCTCGCGCGGATCGGGCGCGCCTGCGAGCACCCACTTCTCGAAATCAGCGATGACCTCCGGCGGTAACTTTTCCTTCGGCGGCATCAGAAAATCCGGCTTCCCACCGCGAATCGCCGTGATGAGCAGACTGCCGTTGAGATCGCCCGGCGTGATGGCGCGGCCGGTTTCGCCGCCTTTGCGGATGCCTTCGCGCGTGTCCAGCAACAGTCCGCCCTTCACCTTCTCCGCATCGGCCGCATGACACTTGTAACACTTGGCGACGAGCACCGGCTGTATCTTCTTCTCGAAGAACGCCTGCTGCTCCGTGGAAATCTTTTCCGCCGACTTGTCATCGGCGACAGCAGCACAAGCTGTCACCAGTGACGCGACGAGGTAAACACCGGCATAGAAAAATCCAGCCCGCGGTTTAGAATCTGCTTTTAGCGCTGTGCGATGCATTGATTCAGGACTGCGTCCCAGCATTGTCCGCGAGAAGTGTTGCGAAGTGGCCAGACGCTAGCAATTCCCAACTCGCCCGCTCTGAACAGGCCTACCACATGAGCTGAGCGATGGCCTTATCGTCTGCACCGCAGGTTACAAGCAAAACAGGGCGAACGCGAAGCGTAGAATCATGGTGAATCCTTGCCCGTTCTCGCTTGCCGATGAACTCGCTTGCTCAAACCAACTCCCGAATCGGCTGCGCGCCGTCTTTGACGAGGTAGTGCGGACGGCCTTTGGCATCCGTGACCGTCGTGGTGTTCACGTCGATGCCGAGGTTGTGATAAAGCGTGGCAAAGACTTCCTGGAAAGTCACGGGGCGACTGTTCGCTTCGCCGCCGAGCCGGTCGGTGGAGCCGATCACTTGGCCGCAGCGCATGCCGCCGCCGGCCATCAGCGCCATCGACACATTGGGCCAATGGTCGCGGCCCACTTGTGCGCTGATTCGCGGTGTGCGCCCGAACTCGCCCCACACGAGCACTGTCACGTCTTTATCCAATCCACGCTGGTGCAAATCTTCGACGAGTGCGGTGATCGCTTGGTCGAAGATGGGGAAGTCCTCGCGCTCGCGGCTGAAGATGTCGTTGTTCGCGCCGCCGTGCCAATCCCACTTGCTGTAATTCACCGTCACCACGCGCGCGCCAGCCTCGACGAGACGCCGTGCAGCGAGAAAACTTTGAGGGACACGCGGCGCGCCGTTTTCGTCAATACGCTTCACTTCATCGCCGGTGCCGTAGCGCGCGACAACGCGTGGGTCTTCCTTCGACAAATCCAGCGCCTCGGCAAGCTTCGACGATGTGAGCACGCCCATTGCCTGCTGCGTGAAAGCGTCGAGACCTTGCATCTGCCCGCTTGTGTCCACGTCGCGCCGGAATTGGTCCACGCTCGCGAGTAGGCGCGAACGGTCGGCGAGTCGGTCGTAAGTGATGCCCTGCAACTTCATGTCGCCGCGACCGGGACCGACGGGGCGGAAGGAGGAGTGCCCGACTTGCGCCATGCCGGGGCCGGGTTCGTTGTAAGGGCCGTGCGTGCATTCGTAGCACATGCTCACGAACGGCGGCGTGGCGGAATTCGCCGCGCCCTGCACCTTGCCCACGAGACTGCCGAACGGCGCCCAGCCACCGGGCGGAGCAATCTCGGTGCGGCTGTGGCCAGTGTAACACTGAAAGGCATCGTGGTCGTTCTGCGCGCCGACGAGCGAACGGATGAGCGCGAACTTATCCATCATCTTCGCCATGCGCGGGAAGAGTTCGCAAATCTCGATGCCCGCCACGTTTGTGCCGATGGGTCGATGCGGTCCGGCGATGTCGCGCGGCGCATCGGGTTTCAGATCGAACATGTCCTGATGCGGCGGCCCGCCGACGAGGTAAATCAGGATGACCGACTTGTGCGAATTGCGAATGCCCGCCTGTGCTTCGAGCGCGAGCAGATGGGGCAACGAGAGGCCCGCAGCGCCGAGGCCGCCAATCTTGAGAAAGTTGCGCCGCGACACGCCATCACAGAACTGGCTCTGTCGATCACGAGGTGCGAGAATTTTCAGCATAAATCAGCATCTAGCTCTCGACGCTGATAAGACCAGTAAAATTCGCACTGATTTTAATCATCCAATCCGTTGGCGAGAATGGTTGCGGTTGGACAGTCTCGCCATGGATGTTTATCTGCGGGCAAT
This sequence comes from Akkermansia muciniphila, assembly GCA_945860945.1. Classification (GTDB taxonomy): domain Bacteria; phylum Verrucomicrobiota; class Verrucomicrobiia; order Limisphaerales; family SIAT01; genus SIAT01. The sequence goes on along the minus strand of CAMASG010000126.1, from coordinate 255 downwards.
TTTTTGAGGCCCAAAAACGAAAGCTCCACAAGCAGGGTTGGTCGCGTTACGTTTGGGCTCGATTGATATTCCTATGCGTTTTTGTTTTGCTCTGATCGCAATCGCATTCTTGCTGCCGGCTGCTTCTTTGGTTTTTGCGGCAGACGATGCCGCGGTTGCATTCAAGAACAAGGTGATGCCGGTGTTGTCGGCGCATTGCACGAAGTGTCACGGCGTCGAGAAGCAGAAGGCCAAGCTGAATCTGGGAGGGCCGCG
>CAMASG010000125.1 GCA_945860945.1 Akkermansia muciniphila | reverse complement strand
ACGCTCACTTCGCAAGTGAGCGGCGCGTTGGCGAAAGCGGACTTCGCTCCGACGAACATCCCCGCGCACGTCACGCTCACCAGCGTCTTCGTGGCGACGACCTTCACCCTAGCCAAGCCGGGGCCAGTCACGCTCGCAGTGGACGGCCTGACCAAACCCGAACTGTGGGTCAACGGCCAGAAGCTCACGAAACTGGCGAACAGCTTTCCCGCCGGCACGCACATCATCGTCCTCCGCCTCGACGGCGCGAAGCTGCCCGACAGCGTGCGGCTCAAGTCCACCGATGTGAGTTGGTCGTTGAATTGAGCGGCCAGCTACTTCACCACCATCGCGTTGAAAGGCGCGACGTAGGCTTGCAGGCAAACCAGAAGACCGATGAGCGTGGCGGCTTCGGGTAGGCGCCGATGAACATGGAGCGCAGGGTTCCGGCTGGCTTTGGCTTTCAAGGTTTCACTTTTCGTGGTTGCCGGGAGGCGGTCATGGACTGGGCGGGCTTACGCCGACCAGCGGCTCGAACTGTTTGCTCTCCGGGTCGTAGGCAAACAGTTCGGCGGTGGCGATTTTGAAGAACCAAGCATGGACGCGCAGCGAGCCGTTCGCCAGCCGGGCCTGCACGCACGGATAGGTCTGGAGGTTTTCCAGCGCGAAGAGCGTATTCTCATCCTCGGCGGCGCGCAGGCGTTCGGCGTCGCCGGGCAAATGGGCGTATTCTTATTCGATGGCGTGAGGAGCGGGCACGACACGAAGTCCGGTTAGAACTTTTCCTTTCGCAACACCCGCACTTCGCACTCGAAAGCAATCATCGCATAGCGGGGAAAGAATTCCTTTTCCAGCCGCGTCAGCAAAGTGTCCGCGACTGTCGGCGGCACGACGACTTCGATCTGGATGTTCCCAAACTCGGGGATGTCCCCCGGACGTTTGCCCTGCGAACCGTCGCCCTCCACCGCGAAGAGTGTGTAGCCATGCGCGCCAACTTCGCGGAGAAGATTCGTCACCGCGTCCCGCGCGTGGGTTTCGCAGACAATGGTGACCAGTTTCATCGGGTGTGTGTTCATGGCTTCAAGAGTAGAGCTGGCGGGCGATCTCCAGGTAAATCGGAATGCCCAGCGTGATGTTGAACGGGAACGTGATGGCGAGTGACGAAGTGAGGTAAAGCGTCGGGTTCGCTTCGGGCAGTGAGATGCGGATGGCGACCGGAGCGGCGATGTAGGACGCGCTCGCGGACAAAACGCCCAGCAACGTCGCGCCGCCGAGTTCAAGCCCGACGAGCTTGCCGAGATAAACCCCGAGCGCTCCATTGACCAGTGGCACAAGCACGCCGAAGCCAAGCAGGAATAGCCCGACCTTTTTCAGATTCTCCAGCCGCCGCCCGGCGACCATGCCCATTTCCAGCAGGAAGAGCGCGAGCACGCCCTGAAACGGCGTGACGAAGAACGCCTCCACTTTTTCCATTCCCGGCTTGCCGCACAACGCGCCGACGACCAGCGCGCCGATCAGCAGGAAGATGCTGCGTCCGAAGATCGCCTCGTGCATTGCTTTCTTGAGCGACACGCCAACTCCTCCGCCTTCCGTCTTCGTGGCAAGCTTGCCCAGCACCACGCCCACGAGGATGGCGGGCGATTCCATCACAGCGAGAAATGCCGTGGCGTAGTCCTCGTAAGGTTGGTTGACGGCTTTCAGATAATTGGTCGCGGCAATGAAGGTGACCGCGCTCACCGAGCCGTAATGCGCCGCGATGGCGGCGGAGTCCACGCCGGACAGTTTTCCACCGAAGCGCAGCAGCGGATAGGTCCACAGCGGAATCAACGCCCCGAGTGCCAAGGCCGCGAGCGCCGGCAACCAGACTTTGGCAATGCCGGCCTCGGCGATGGCCACGCCGCCCTTGAAGCCGATGGCCACGAGCAGGTAAATCGTCAGCGCCACGTAAAGCGGCTCGGGAAACTTGAGATCGCTCTTCATCAGCGCGGCGATGAGGCCGAGTGCGAAGAACAGGACGGCGGGCGAGAGCAGGTTGGCGCGGATGGCGTCGAGAATGTCCATGTCAGGTTTTCCCGCAGGCGGATGTTTCCGCCTTCATCCTGACATTCTTCGCGCGCGATTCAGTGGCCAGACGGGCTTTGAATTTCAACATTTGCCCGCGCAGCCGAGGATCGCTCGCGCCGAGAATCTGGACCGCCAGCAAGCCCGCGTTGCGCCCGCCGCCGATCGCTACCGTCGCCACCGGCACACCCGCAGGCATTTGCACGATGGAGAGCAGTGAATCCAGTCCCTTCAACGACTTGCTCTCAATCGGCACGCCGATCACCGGCAGCGGAGTGTGACTGGCGACCATGCCGGGCAGGTGCGCCGCGCCGCCCGCACCCGCGATGATGACACGAAGGCCGCGCGCTGCCGCCGTGCGCGCGTAGCGCACCATGTCCAGCGGCGTGCGGTGCGCGGAGACGACGCGCGCCTCGCACGGCACGCCGAACTCGGCGCAGGCTTCGGCGGCCAGCTTCATCGTCGGCCAGTCGGAATCGCTGCCCATGATGATGCCGACCTGCGGCGGGCGGGCCGGAGTTTCTTTTTTTGGATTGGGAGTCTTGGATTTCATTTGGTTCAACCGAAACGAATGCAATCGGCGGCGCGTTGGGCGACGGCCAATGCTTCTTCGTGTGTCGCGCCGAGCGCGGTGATGTGACCCATCTTGCGGCCTTTGCCGCTGCGCGCTTTGCCGTAAATGTGGACGTGCGCGCCGGGCACGCGCAACGCTTCCGCCAGTCCTTGCGGCGTTCCCGGACCATCGGCGTTCGCCAGCAGGTTGACCATGACGGCGGCAGGCGCGCGCAGCGCGGGCGAACCCAGCGGCCAGCCGAGCACGGCGCGGAGATGATTTTCAAACTGTGAACACTCGCAGGCTTCGATGGTGTAATGGCCAGAGTTGTGGACGCGCGGCGCAAGTTCGTTGATGACGATTTCGCCACTGGGCATCAGGAACATTTCGACACCGAAGCTGCCCACGGCGGCCACGGCGGCCACGGCGCGGCGCGCGAGTTCCGCCGCGCGTGCGGCGGTTTCCGGCGCGACCGAGGCAGGGGCGCTCACGACGTGGCAGACGTGATCGCGCTGCACGGTTTCCACCACGGGATAGGTCGTGACTTCACCGTGGATGCCGCGCGTGACGATGACGGCCAGTTCCTTGGTGAACGGACAGAATTGCTCGGCGAACAAGGGGTTTCCGCGATGCCCGCCCAGTTTCTCCCACGCGGCCTCGAGGTCCGCCTCGAAGCGCAGCGTGGCGTTGCCCTTGCCGTCGTAGGCGTTGCGCCGGGCTTTGAGCAGGAAGGGAAAACCCCACTCGGCAACCGGCGCCGCCACGTCTTCAATCCGCTCCACGGCGCGCATTCCGGGCACGGGCAGACCGGCTTCGGCGAGCGTTTGCTTTTGGATAAATTTATCCTGAATGAGACGCATCGTGGCGGACGACGGCCAGAGTGTGTGGCCTTGCTGCTCCAGCACGGCCAGCGCGGCGGCGTCCACAAACTCATTCTCCAACGTGACGACATCCACCAGCGCCGCGAGTTCGAGCAATGAATCCGGATCATCCCAATCGCCGAGAAGCGTCTGGGTGGCGAGACTGCCGGCGGGAAATTCGGACTGCCGTTCCAGGATCACCACCTCGCAACCAAACTGCGCGGCCGCCTGCGCGGTCATCTTGGCAAGCTGGCCGCCGCCGATGATGCCGAGCGTGATCGCCGCCCGCGTCTTGGACGGCGAAGGGCGCACGCCTTCAATCAGTGGTTGCATGAGATGTATTGGCTGCGGTCGGGTCAACTCTCCGCTTTGGGAGACACGGCCGGGATGACCGTCTTCTTC
>CAMASG010000124.1 GCA_945860945.1 Akkermansia muciniphila | reverse complement strand
ACTTCCTTGAGCTTCCAGACGAGCCCCTCGTGCTGGCAGTGGCTGGGTTCGTCTTCGAGCAGAAGGACGTGGTTCTCGGCGGGAAGGATGCCGGCGCCACGGTTGTGGTTCGCGTCCATCTTCCTGTTGTCGACGGGCAAAACCGGCACGGCGGAAATCTTCGGGTCGGGCGGGAGAAAGGCGCGGACGTGCATCACGGTGCCGAGCGGGATGTCCCGCAGATCCGCCGGCGCACCGTGATAACGCACGATGCCGTAAGGCAGCATGGCGAAGGGGTGCGGGTCGTTGCGGAAAAACATGCCCGATCCCTGCACCCGAATGCTGCCGCGGCGGTTCGCATGGTCCACGAAGACGAGCTCACCACGGTAGGAGTGGGCATTTTCCAACGGGGGAAACTTTCCGGCTTCGGGACGGAAGACTTCGGAGCTTTGTTCCTGGTTCCTAGTTCTTGGTTCCTGGCCGCGGACCGTCGCGTGCGCGAGCAACGAGCAGCCGAGCACCAACAGCCAAGAACGCGGAACCACGAACCGCAAACGCGGCACGAAGAACGATGAACCAAGAACAAATAACTTCATAGTGCGACGACCTTGTTGCTGTCGCCGAACTGGTCGGTCTCCACGCCCATGCGCTGGGCCATGAGGAGAAGGAGATTGCTCATGTGGGCATCCGAGTTCGCGGGACGGCTGCACAGTTGGTAATGCGCGGTGGAGAGCGCTCCGTCCGCGCCGACGGCGTAGCCTTGGAAGCCCGGGGCGGCCTTGTTGAAGTCCACGTGGCTGCCGTGCTTCAGGCCGAGGTCGGAACCGCCGGCCAGCACGAGCGGAAGGTTCGCATTGCCATGGCTGTGGCCGTAGCACATGCCGCTGCCGAAGAGTGCCATCGTCGAACCCAAGAGAGGCATGCCGCCGAGGTCCTTGGTCTCCGCGAGCCGGGTGAGGAAATAGCTGAACTGCTCGATGGCGAAGGTGTCGTAGTTGGTGAGCTTCTCCATGTAGCCGGCATCGCCGCCGTGATGGCTGAGCTGGTGGCGCGACTCGGTGATTCCGATCTCGGGAATGGCGAAGGCATCGCCCTCACCACCGAGGCTGAAGGTGGCCACGCGCGTCACATCCGTCTGGAAGGCGAGCACCATGAGGTCATAGACGGTGCGGAAATAATCCCCCGCCAGGGTGGCGGCGATGTCGCGGTTGGTGCGCTTCCGATCGGCGTCGGAGATGGCGGGCAGCGGCGTGTCGATCCAGGCATCGGCCCGACGCGTGCGGATCTCCGCCTCACGGACGGAGGTGAGGTATTGCTCCATGCGGCCCTTGTCCGCAGCGCCCATCTTTTTCTCGAGCTGGCGAACTTCGGCGAGGTTGGCGTCGAGGACGCTGCCTTTGCGGCGCAAGGATCTCCGCTGGGCCGTTTTGCCGCCCTTCGGTTCCTCGAATAGCGAGGCGAAGATCTCGCTGCAACGACGCGTTGCGGGCAGGCGCACGCCATCCGCGGTGCAGGCGAGGGAATCCCCCGTGAGCGCAACCTCCATCGAGGCGACCCGCGTGTGTTGCGCGGTGATCTCGGCCATCTTCTGGTCCAGTGAGATGGTGTTGCGGTCAGACGGGCCGAGCTTTCCGCCGGTCAGCCAGACGTTGATGCAGTTGTGGTGGTGGCTGAGCGCGCCCGGATGGTGCAGCCCGCTGATGGGTGTGATGACGTCGCGGTGTTTCTCCAGGGGCTTCAGCGACCGGGAGAATTGGTAGTCCTTGCCGGGCGTGAGGATCTGGTAGTTGAGCGAGTGGACGCCGTTGGCGAGGTAGATGAAGGCGCTGCGCCGAGGCGTGGCGGTGGACTTCTCCGCCGCCCCGAGCGGGACCATGCATTCCAGCAGCGGCAGGGATATGAAACTGCCCAGCGCGCGGAGGGCATGGCGGCGGTTCATCAACCAGGATTGGGAGAGGTAGTTCATGGATGTTCCTTGTTCTTGGTGCTTGGTTGAAAGGTTGGCGTGGGTGTCAGCGTTTTCTCATCAGGTCGGACAAAGCGACGGCGCGGACGATGTCCTTGATCTGGTATTGGTTCTTCTTCGCTTCGGCTTGGATGGCCTTGAGGTCGTCCTGGTCGTCAAAGGCGAGCGGGCGACGGAGGCCGTAGGTGCAGAGATGCTCGATGAAGGCGCGCGCGAGCTTGTCGCGGTCCTCGAGCAGGAGTCGTTTGAACTCGCCGGCATCCTTGAACTCACGTCCATCGGACATCGTGCCGGCAGGATTGATCAATGGATCCTCGCCGACTCCCGCCGCGACCTTCTCCCGCGTTCGCCACCGGCCGATGGCGTCGTAGTTGTCCCAGGCGAGTCCGAGCGGGTCGATCTTGGCATGGCAGGCGGCGCAGTTCGCGTCGCTGCGGTGCGCCTCCAGTTTGTCACGAAGCGTTGCCTTGGGGCTTTTCGGCGGATTGGGTTCGATGGCGGGCACGTTCGCCGGCGGCGGAGGCGGCGTCTTGCCGAGGAGCACCTGGCTGAGCCAGACGCCGCGATGCACCGGGCGGTGGCGCGTGCCGTCCGAGGTCAGCCCGAGCACGGCGCCCATCGTCAAAAGACCACCGCGACGATCCTCGGGCTTGAGCGAAACACGTTGGAAGCCGCCCGTCTTCAACTCGGGAAATCCGTAGAAATCGGCGAGCCGGGCGTTGGCCATGGTCCAGTCGGAATCGATGAAGCCGTCGATGGCCATATTCTTTGCGAACATCTCGCGGAAATACTCGACGGGCTCGGCCCGCATGCTCGTCTCGAGCCACGCGTCGTAGTTCGGGTAGAGCTTCTTGTCCGGCGGGAACATGCCGAGGCGGTGCAGTTGCAACCACTGCCGCGCGAAATCGTCGATGAAGCGGCCGGCTTTGCTGTCCGTCAGCATCCGGTCCACTTCCTTTCTCAGTCCTTCATCTTTGAGTTTGCCGCCTTGGGCCGCGGCGACGAGGCCGGCGTCGGGCATCGAGCTCCAGAGGAAATACGAGAGGCGTGAGGCGAGTTCCCAGTCGGTGACACGTTGACGGGCCTCCGGCTCGCCCTCGACGAGGTAGATGAAATGCCTGGAGGTCAGCACGCCCTGCATGGCGACACGGTAGGCGTCGATGGTCTTTTCCCCCGCCTCGCGCTCGGTGCGGTAGGACTTCATAAACTCCACCAACTCCTCGCCCTTCACCGGCCGGCGCCACGCGCGTTCGGCGAAGCGTTGCAGGTGATCCGCGACCGCCTCGGGCGTCGCGTCGTTCGGCGGCACCAGGCCCGCGCGCCGGGACTTTTCCTCCTCAGACACCAGCGGCCCTTCCCATTCGATCCAATCGAGCAGCACGGTGGAGAAAAGGCCGTTGCCCTTGTCGTCGAACATCTGCGGCGCGGTGGCGTTCAGGAGCAGGGTCTCGCTGCTGTGCGTGAACATATAGCCCGGGCTGGTCAGCGCATTGCGGAAGGCCGCGCCTTGTCTCCGGTCCACTACATCGGTCGCCACCACGCAGAAATCCAGCGACGCCGGCATCTCGAGAAACAACTCGAACTCGTAAACCTGCGGACTGTCCTCCGGAGCCGTCAGGTCAAACTCGACGAGCCCGGCCACCGTCTCCTCTCCGGTCCGCTTGCCGATGCTCAGGTGGGCCGGTTGGCCGCCGGGCGGGCGGATGCCGCTGGCCTGGATGCGAACCTTGTAGAGACCACTGTGCTCCGGACCGGTCTTGCCGAGCCAGTTCGGCGAGAGCGCGGTCTGAACCTGGCCGGGAAAGAGGAGGTAACGCAGCGGCCGTTTGATGCCGAAGCGATCCAACACCGCCCGCTGTTCCTTTCCGCCTCCATAACGCAATTCCTCGGCGTTCTTGCGGACCTTGCGCGCTTCGCT
>CAMASG010000123.1 GCA_945860945.1 Akkermansia muciniphila | reverse complement strand
GTCCGGTTCCGTTCGAGAAAGTCCGCCGTGAACTTGACCTGCTTGCGCAATTCCTCCGCATCAATCTTGATCCCGCGCGACTGCGCCGCACTGAGCGCCATGATGGGCAGCCCCTGATTGTGACAAGTGAAACAGCGCTCCCGCTTCTCCATCGAACCGCGCGCAGCAGCCGTCAGCAACGGCAACGATTTCTCAACGGAAGCGCGGAGGGCGGCGGCGCTGGGTCCCGCGTCGGCGGCGAATAAAGGTATGCCGGACAGGGCAAACAAAAAGCAGGCGAGTTGGGTTTTCATCGATGGAGAGGGCTTCAGTTTTGGCTACTTGCGCAGCTGGGCGAGCGTCGGGATGCCGGTCGCCTCGGGCAGGATGGGCTTCGGGTTTGGAACCAACCCCGCTGGGCGGATGTTCTTTTTCAACTCCCCGTTGTGGGCGTCGAGCAGCGCTTTCATCGCTTTAACGCGATCGGGGTTTAGCGCGGCGAGATTGGTCTTTTCGCCGAGGTCGGCTTCGAGGTCGTAGAGTTCGTCGAACCAATCGGCCTTCACACGATAGCGCACCAGCTTCCACTTACCTTGGCGCACGCCGCCGTCGCCGTAAAAGAGGACTGCATGCGGAGACTTAGCCCCCGCTTTTCCAAGCAGCAGGTCGCTGATGTTCTTACCGTCGATGATTCGGTCCGTCGGCACCGCGGCACCAGAGATTGCGGCAAGGGTGGGGAAGACGTCAGCGGTAGTGCCGATCTCCGCGCACACGCGTCCCGCCGGGATGCTGCCGGGCCACCAGGCGAGCGTGGGCACTCGCCTGTGGCCTTCATAGTCAGGACCGAACTTGCCACCGCGCAGCGGGCCGCTGAATGTTTTCCCCGCTCCGCCGTTATCGTTGGTAAAGAAAATGAGGGTGTTCTGGTCGATAGCCAAAGCCTTCAGCGTCTCCATCAAGCGCCCGACGAACTGATCGATCTCCGTAATCTGCGCGGCAAAAACGTCGCCACCCGCAGCGTCGAGTCGCGTTTTCGTGACGAACCACGGATAGTGTACCGCGGCGAGCGGTACGTAAGCGAAAAACGGCTCCTTTGCGCGTCGCTTAATGAAGCTCACCGTCGCATCCGAGATCGCATCCGTGAGCACGGCCTGACTGGCGGCATCGGGAATGTGGGCGATCACTTTGTCCTGCTTCATGTAGGGTAACGGCGGGTGATTGTGCTTGTCCTTGGGCTTACCCGCTTCGCTCCACATGTCGTTGGAATAGGGGATGCCTTCGTATTCATCAAAACCCTGCTTCGTCGGCAAGAACTCCGGCTGGTCGCCCAGATGCCATTTACCGAAGCAGCCGGTCGCATAACCCGCCGACTTGAGCATCTCCGCGAGGGTGATTTCCGACGGATTCAATCCACGCCTGTCTGCAGGAAATACCACGGGGCCAGCCATGCCGATCCGCTGCGCATAGCAACCGGTCATCAACGACGAACGCGAGGGCGTGCACGCCACCGAACTGACGTAGAAGTCGGTCAGCTTGATGCCTTCCGCCGCCATGCGGTCGAGGTGCGGCGTCTTGTGTTTGTCGCCGAACGGGCCGATGTCGCCGTAGCCCATGTCATCGATGAAGATGACGATGATATTGGGACGCTTGACGGGTGCATCGGCGGCGTGCAGCGCGGCGAGCGGTGCTATCAGCAGGGAGGTGAGCAGTATGAGTGAGTGTTTCACAGTGATCTTGTCAGAGGCTACTTTGATTGAGGGGCTGCTTTCAGTTCCGGCACATCGGCGGCGTGTTTGTTGCCGGAGGTGCGCAAGTTCTTTGTCTTCACAGCCGTGATCCACGCGCCTTGCTTCGGCGAGGTGGAGGAGGCAAATACGTTGTTGAGGATGCTCACGCCATCGCAGCCTTTGATGGCGATGGCGGCCTCGCGGGTTTCGGTGATGCGGTTGTCGCGGACGATGATGTTGCCGCCGAGGCCGGACGTGGACCAGACGCTGATGGGCGTCCAGCCGCAGCGCAGGATGGTGTTGCCGCTGACGACGACATCGCGCGCGCCGTGGCCGGAGACTTCGGAGGTGTAGCCGGCGAGCACGGCGTTGCCGTTGATGTTCTCGAAATGGTTGTCGGCGATCCAGGCGCGGGTGCCGTTGAACTTCACGCCGTGGGCGCGTCCGCCGACGGTGCGGTTGTGGCGGTAGACGAAGTCTTCATTGCTCGGCGCATCGCAGTAGAGGAACACGGTCTTCCAGCCGCTCGCGGTATCGTGCTGGATGGCCGCGAGCAGTTCCGCCAGCGGACGATCCAACTGCACGCGCGCGCCTTTCACCTCCTGCGCGATGGCCGACACGCCTTGGCCGTTCTTCGCATTCACCAGCGCTATGCGGTCGCCCTGGCGCACCGCGTTTCCGCCGAGCAGAATCGCATCCACTCCGTCCGCGCCTTTGATGGCCTGACGAAACGATTGCTCCGCCGGGCCGTCGTCCGGCAGGCCGGCGAAGTCGCAGCCTTCGATCCATTCGCCGATGCGTCCGCTGGCAGTATGCGCGTGTCCGCCGAAGTAGTCGCCAGGATTCCGGGGTTTCACCTTGCAGGCGAGAAAGCTCAGGGCGGAGTTGTTGCTCCCGCCGTAGAAGGCTCCTTGTATGTCAGTGACGGTGATGTCGCTGAACGTGCATTCCTCCGTGCGGTTCATCTTCACCCATTGATGCGGTCGATACGACGTGACGACCGCAACAGCGCCCACCGGCATCAGCTCCAGCGTCTTCGCCTTCACGGGACTGAACACAAATGCGCCCGCTTTATCCTTCGCTGGTGCAACCTTCACCGTGCGCGACGAGATGCCCGCGCCGATGAGATACTTCCCGTGGTCCTTCGCATCCATGCAGCCGAGGAAACCCCCGCCAGTGCCTTCCATGCTGAAGTAACGCGGCACATCTGCATCGTAGCCCGGTTCCGGTTTCACGATGAGCTGTTCGTTCGCCAGGTCCTTCTCCATCACCCGGACCAGCGTGTGCCCAGGCCGGTTCGCCATCACCGTGAAATGCTGGAGCGTCACGCGCTGGCAATCATTTAGCGTGAGCAAGGTGCCCGCCAGCACTAGCCGCGCACCGTGGCCATCAATGATGAGATCGTGCGCCTTTCTCAGCGTCACGAGGCACTTCCCATCCATCGGCGTGATCCGATACTCGCCCGGCTCGAAATCCACCCGCGCCGGGGAACTCGCCGCCGCCGCCTCCAACACCCGCGCCACCGACGCCGCATCGCTCCCCGCGCGAATGGTGAACTGACGCTCCGGCGCACGCACCTCAAACGGCCCCGCCTTTGACCACTCACCCTCACCCCGCCGCACCCGCCACCAATGCTTCCCCGGCGACAACGCCTTCACCGGCACGAACCGCGACACTACTTCGAGCCGATCATCGCACACCACCTTTGCGAAGGCTTCATCTCGCGCGACTTGAATGCGATGCACCTCATCAATCTTCACATCCGCCTCACGCTGCCAGCGAAAGTGCGGATGCGGCGAATACACCACGGCACCCGAAGCGGGCGATTCGAGTGCTGGTGCGTCGGCGGCGTGCAGCGCAGCGAGAGGCGCGAGCAGGAGGACGGCGAGGATTGTGAGTGTGGATTTCATCATGTTACGGATGAGGAGTCGAGACGGGGTCAGGCCGTTAGTGTCCGGAGCTGTTAGTAAATTCTGCCAAAATGCTTGGTTTTAGTAACAGCCTATTTCGCTAACGGCCTGACCCCGTCGAATGGCCAAACTGATTTCAAAAAGATGCAGGCAACTGCGGGCAAGTGTTTCATTTGTGGGGATTGCCAACGAGTTGCCAAAACCACTCCCGCAACTGCTGCGAGGATTGGCGATCGTCGAGAAACATGGCGGTGGAGTGAAATCCGAGACCCGATTGAGCCCATGTCACCCTGGTCTTCATCACGTCCATCACAGGTTGGAATTTGTCC
>CAMASG010000122.1 GCA_945860945.1 Akkermansia muciniphila | reverse complement strand
AATTCCTTCATAAAAACAGACTAAAACATCAACCGCCGAGAGACAGCTAATCGCGTGCCAATCGGCAGACAAGCCTAGTATTCCGCTGCCACCAACAGGAACCCATCAGCCCGCCTTGGCGCCGAGCCCAGCTCAACTAGCGCGGATCAGTGCCGTTTCAATCACGGTCGGCAACCGCTCCACCCCTGCGGCCAGTGGTTCGGCCAACTCAGCCTCCGGCAACGCGAGTCGTTTAGCAGACTGCGCCGCCAAGTCTCGCAACGTCTCGCGCCCGAAATCGAGCAGACCCTGCCGCAGCGGGACCGAGTAAAGCGCCAGCGTCATGCCATGCACGACCCAGTGATGTCCGCACGTCGCGCCCCTTTCCACCGCATCCCAATAACGTTGCACGAGTCGCTCGTCGCGCAGTGGACGCAGGTTCTCGAGCTGCAACCGGCCGACCAACGCGCTCGCGCCGGTTAACTCCCTCAACTCCGCCAGCTTCACCAACGATTGGTCGACAGCGATCAACTCACGCGAATGACCGCCCACCGTGTGCGTAAATGCCTGCTGGATCACCGCGAGCTCCACTGCGCAGACGCGTGTGGCATAGCATTGCAGAAAGGTCGCGACGCTCGCTCGACCCGACAATGGCGGCACTCCAGTCGACGCCAGCGCTGCATCCAAAGGATACGCGCCACGCAACGACGTGAGCTGCAGCGCGTGCGGCGATTCGAGCGGACGCAATTCAGCGGCAATGGACTGGTTCTGTTGTCGGATCATCTTTCGGTCAGCATGTAGCCGACGCCGTTGAGCGTACTCCGCTATCAGCAAAGCTCCAGTGGATTGCCATGAAAAAATTGCGCGGATAAAAACTTGTTTCCATTTCTGAGAGATGGTTAAAACCACCTGTTAAAGAAAATTAAGGTTTCCCTTATGACGTCTCTCCTCGATCAGCTCAAGCAGCACTCCGTCATCGTCGCCGACACCGGTGACTTCGCCAGCATTCGCAAATATCAGCCGCGCGACGCGACGACCAATCCGAGCCTGCTTCTCAAAGCCGCGCAGATGCCCGAGTACGCCGCGCTCGTGGACAAGACACTCGCTGACGCGAAGCAGGAGTCGCCTGCTTCTGGTCAAACCGTTGCCGTCGCGATGGACAAACTCAGCGTCGCCTTCGGCCTCGAGATTTTGAAGATCGTCCCGAACCGCGTCTCGACCGAGGTGGATGCGCGGCTCTCCTTCGACACCGCCGCATCCGTCACCAAAGCCTATTCGCTCATCGCGCGCTACGAATCCGCCGGCATCTCGCGCGAGCGGATTCTCATCAAGCTCGCCTCCACGTGGGAAGGCATCCGCGCCGCCGAGCAACTCAAGAAGGACAACATCCGCTGCAACCTCACGTTGCTGTTCTCCTTCGCCCAAGCGGTCGCGTGCGCCGAAGCCGGCGTGCAGCTCATCTCGCCTTTCGTCGGCCGCATCTTCGACTGGCACAAGAAGAGCACCGGCAAGACCGAGTTCGCCGCGACCGAGGATCCCGGCGTGATTTCCGTCACGAAGATTTACAACTACTACAAAAAGTTCGGCCATGCGACCGAGGTGATGGGCGCGAGCTTCCGCAATCTGGGCGAGATCACCGAACTCGCCGGCTGCGATCTGCTCACCATCAGCCCGCAGTTGCTCGAGGAATTGCAGAAGAACACCGGCGACGTCCCGCGCAAGCTCACTTCCGCGACGGCTGCGGCCGCCAAGCTGGAGAAAATCACGCTCGACGAAAAAGCGTTCCGCTGGCTGCACAACGAAGACGCGATGGCTACCGAGAAGCTCGCCGAAGGCATCCGCCTTTTCACCATCGACTCCATCAAGCTCGAGCAATGGCTCGCGACCAAGCTCGCCTAGCCCGCTAGTCCCGCATTGCTGCGGTCACTTCGGCAGCGGCACTTGTTTGGGGCTGCGCAGATAGGCGATTAAGTCGCGTACCTCCGACGGGGTCAGCGCGGCGATCAATCCTTCCGGCATCATCGAGAGCTGCGATTGCCTGAGCGTTTTGATTTCCGCACGCGTCACCGTCACCGCTTCCGTTGGCGTCTGGAGCGTCACCACCTGCGCATCCTGCCGCACCAGCAGACCGAGAATGCTGCGGTCATCTTTCGTCTCCAATTCCCACGGACGATAATCCGCCGAGATCTCCGCGTTCGGATCGAGAATGTTCAGCAGCAGATAATCCACATCCGCGCGGTTCGAACCGGTGATGTCCGGCCCCACCTTGCCACCTTCGCCGAAAAGCGTGTGGCACTGCCCGCACGTCTTCGTGTAAAGCACGCGGCCGTTCGACAGATTATCGGTGCGCCGCGCGGTCAGGAGCAGCGTCTCCTTGAGTTGCGCAATCTCCTTCTGCTTGTCCGCATCGCTCACGCGCGACACGCCGAAGAATTGCTCCACCTGCTTGACCAACTCCGCTTGTTTCAACGCGCGCAGTGACCGCACGAGGTCGGCTGACACATCCTTCGCCGCCACTTTGCCCGCAGCGATTCCCGCCAGCAGTTCCTTCGCATACGCCGGACGCGCCACCAGCGTGGCCAGCGCGCTTTTCCGTTCCGCCGCGGCGAGCTTCGGATAAATCGTGAGAATGGCCGCGGGAAATTTCGCGTCATCGAACGTCGCCATCGCCCGCAACGCCCCATCGCGCAGCGCCGTGTCATTCAGTAATCCCGGCAAGAGCGACGGCAAACCCCCGTCCTTCGCAGCGACGAGCGATTCCAATGCCGCCACCCGCTCCGCCACCGGCATCTTTGCGTTCGTCAGTTGCGCACGTTGCGCGGCGAGCGCCGTCTGGCTACCGAACGTCACCGAGAGCTGCTGCGCCAGTTCGCGCACCTGCGCGTTCGCGCTTTTCGCGAGCTTGGCGGCGAGCGCGTCCCAGCCTGCCGGCGGCTTCATACCGCGACGACCTTTCAGCCCTTCGCTCATCCCTTTGAGAATATCGAGTTGCAGCTGCGAATCATCGGATGAAGCCAGCAACTGCACCAACGGCGCCAGCGTGTCGGACTCGTCCGCGGGAAGCGGGAATGCGGAGACCCACAGCAATGCGAACAAACAGGAGAGCTTCATAAACTATTTCGTGCCGGCGGCGAGGCGGCGGGTAATGTATTCCCGGAGGAGGGGGATTTTGGCCTTCGTCAGCAGCAGCGCGCCTTTCGCCGGGTCGGCGGCGACGATGGGCTCGGTGGCATACCAATACATCAACGGGAGGTTGTGGTCGGTGGCGTCTTCGGCGTGGGCGAGGAGGGCTTCGACGATGGGCAGGCGATTCGCGACGTTGAGCCGCTGACACGCGCTGGCGAGGTAGAGGCGAACCAGCGGAGAGGCATCTTCCTTCGCGAGGCGGGCGAATTCTTTCAACGCGGCGTCGCCGGGTTTGTGGTCTTCGCAGAGGACTTGAACTAGCCAAGCTTTGGAATGCTCGTCCGTGACGGGACTCGCAAATATCTCGGCTACGGTCTTCGCATCCAGAACACCAGTCACGTGCATCGCCCACAGAATTCGCCGAAATGATTGTGGCGTTTCAGGAGGTCTCGGGAGCGAGTTGAGCGCGTCAAATTGTTCGATGGAGATTTTCTTGCCGGTTAGACGCAGCGCGGCGTTCCTCTCCTGGAGTAAGCGACGGGCGTGGCGCGATGCCCACTCGTTTGGGGAGATGACGGCGAGCCTAATCAGGTCACCGGTGCTCATCTTCCCCAAATCCACCTGCGTCCCCTTCTTCTCCCCGTAGCTGATTTTGTAGATGCGCCCATTGCTCCGGTCGTGCGCCGCTGCGTTGCCGGTGTGGCACTGCTGTTTGTCATACCAATCAATGATGAAGACGTTGCCGTCGGGGTCGTAGCGCTGGTCGAGCGTCTGGGACCACTTGTCGTTGAAGTTCAGGAAGTCGGGCGCGTGCTTGCCCACGTAGCCGCTGCCCTTGCGCTCGGGCACGTCCACGTTGAGGCGCTGGCCGTGGATGTTCCCCATGAAGAGCTGGCCGTGATACTCCTT
>CAMASG010000121.1 GCA_945860945.1 Akkermansia muciniphila | reverse complement strand
GGCATGGCCGGACTGCTGACCCTATTGGCCGACGGCACTCGCACGCTGCCTGTGCGTCGCGGCGCGTGGGTTTTGGAGAAGCTGCTCAACGACCCGTCACCGCCTCCGCCGCCGAACGCGGGCGACATCCAACCGAACACCGCCGGGAAGAACCTCAGCGTGCGCGAGCGTCTTCAGTTGCACCGCAACGAGCCGAACTGCGCGAGCTGCCACGCCAAGCTCGACCCCTACGGCCTCGCGCTGGAAAACTACGACGCCATCGGTGCCTGGCGCGAGCGGCAGAACGGCGAAGGCATGGGAGGAGCGAAAGCCCCAGTCATCGACGCCAGCGGCGCGCTCAAATCCGGACGCGAGTTCAAAGACCTCCACGGCTACAAAGCCGGATTGATGGCCGAGCAGGACAAGTTCATCCGCGCCTTCACGGAAAAACTGCTCACCTACGCGCTCGGCCGCCCTGTGGGCTACGTGGACCACGCTACCCTCGAAACCATCCTGAAATCCGAGCCGCGCCTGCAATCGCTCGTGCAAGCGGTCGTCGCCTCCGAACCCTTTCAAACCAAATAACCACCATGAACATCCTCAAACACCGCTCCATCGACCGCCGCACATTCCTGCGCGGCACCGGCGTCTCGCTCGCGTTGCCCTGGCTTGAATCCATGTCCTCGCTGGCCCGCGCGGCATCGACGGCGGGCGGCATCGCGGAGAGCGAGCGTCCGAAACGCGCCCTCTTCACCATGTGGGGCCTCGGCATGAATGGGCGCGATTTCACGCCCGCGAACACGGGCCGCGATTGGAATGTCACGCCCATATTGAAACCCGTGGCCCATCTGCGCGATGACTTCACCCTCATCAGCGGCCTCAAACTCACGCACTCCGGCGGCCACGGCGGTGACCGCACTTTTTTGACCGGCACCGCCACGCACAGTGCCAACGCAAAACTCCGCATCTCCGCCGACCAGGAACTCGCCGAGGCCATCGGCAAAGCCACGCGTTTCTCCAGCCTCGTGCTCGGCGTGCATCGCGGCACCGGCTTCGGCAGCGGCACCATTGACAAGACGCTCGCCTGGACCCGCGGCGGCACGCCCATCCCGGCGGAGAACCGTCCGCACATCCTCTTCGACAAACTCTTCCGCGCCGAAAGCCCCGACGAAGTCGCCGCCCGCAGGGTCGGCGCTGGCCGCACTGGCAGCGTGCTCGATGCCGTGCGCGAGGAGGCTAAAAGCCTGAAAAACCGCCTCGGCAAAGACGACCTCGCCAAGCTGGACGAATACTTCTCTTCCATCCGCGACGTGGAGCAGAGCATCGCCACCGACCTCGCCTGGCTCGACAAGCCGAAGCCGAAAGTCGCCGCGATTGACTTCGGCAAAAACGTCCAGGCGCTCGACCCCGAATTGCAGGCGAAGGGCAACTTCGACTACCGCCGCTACCAGCGCCTGATGTTCGACGTCATCACGCTCGCGCTCCAGACCGACAGCACGCGCGTCATCAACTACTACGCCCGCCGCGACCTCAACGACGGCACCCATTGCTACGCCTACAAAGGCTGTCCCTACGGCTACCACGAGATGACCCACCACGGCGAAGACCCCGACAAGCTCAAGTGGCTCACCACCGTGGACACCTGGTATATGGAGGACTGGGCCTACTTCATCGAAAAGCTCAAGAGCGCCAAGGAAGGCGACGGCACCCTGCTCGACCACACCATGCTCGTCTGGGGCAGCAGCGGCGGCACTGTCAACGCCCACAACAACACCGAACTGCCCACCATGCTCGTCGGCGGTCAAAAAATCGGCATCAAGCACCAGGGCCACATCGCCAAGAAAGATGTCCGCCTCGGCAACCTCTGGCAGACCATGTTCGGCGTCATGGGCGTGAAAGTCCCCGACAAATTCCAAGGCGGCGAGGCGGATGGCGTCATCAAAGAAATCGTGTGACTCACCCCAACCATGAAATTGCTCGCCGCGCTTCTCTTCATCCCCATCCTCGCCGTGGCCGCAGCGGACCAATACACGCAGCAAGCCTTCGACGTGGTCATGTCCGGTCGTGCCCAACGCGCCTTCAATCTCGACGAGGAAACCCCGGCCATGCGCGCGCTCTACGGCAACACCAGCATGGGCGAGAAGGCCCTGCTCGCGCGGCGTTTGGTGGAGGCGGGCGTCACCTTCGTGCTCGTGAGCGGCGCGTGGGGCTACTTCGACCATCATGGCGATGAAGTCCGCTGGGGCGGCATCGAGAAGGGTCTCAAGCCGCTGCTCCCGCGCGTGGACCAGACGCTCCACGCCATCGTCACCGACCTCGAAAGCCGGGGCCTGCTGGACACCACGCTCATCCTGATGATGGGCGAGTTCGGTCGCTCCCCGGTCATCAACAAGAACGCCGGTCGCGACCACTGGACGCGTGTGATGTCCATGGTGATGGCCGGCGGCGGCCTGCGCCACGGCCAGGTCATCGGCAGCACAGACCGTCGCGGCTCGGACATCGCCACGCGCCCCGTCACTCCCGGCGACCTGGCGGCGACGGTCTATCGCCACCTCGGGATTGATACCGGCGCACACTGGATTGACCGCCAAGGCCGCCCTATGCCTATCGTCACCGAGGGTGGCCAGCCTATTGCGGAGTTGGGCTAGGCCGTCGGTCCTGAGCGAGAAAGAGGGAAGCTCCGCTGTTCTGCTTCGGTCAAAGCGGCGGGAACTCCACGCGGTTCGCTATCTCCTCCGGCGAACTCGCATTGGCAATCAACTCCAAGTCCGCCACGCACCGGCCCACCGAAACACGAAGCTGATGGGCATGCACCACGCCGCTGCTCCGGCTGAAATACCACAACTCCATCGCCGACGCTGTTGCCGATGACGCAGGTCTTGTTGCGGCGCAAGATGCCGGACTCCAAGGCTGGGAACTTGACCGGCTGCTCTACAACTTCCGGGACATCTTCTTAGACGGGTTGCGGCAAGCGTGATCGAAGTGTAAATCGTGTGAAGCGATTGCATTGCTGCTACTCAGACAACCTTGTAATTTGCTTCCCCGCTCGCCTACGCTCGCTGCATGAAATCTGACATCCAGAACTACCTGAAGCTGCAAACCGCCCTGTTGAACTAAAAGTCGAAGCTGGAAGCCCGATTGAACGCAATCAACCAGGTGCTCGGTGGGGACGGTTCGGTAGCTGTTCCTTCACCAGCAGCACCAGCAGCACCGGCGTCTCCGGCACCATCAACGACAACTACCCCGGGCCGGCGAACCTTCAGCGCTGCCACCAAGGCCAAGATGGCGAAGTCGCAACAGGCCAGATGGGCAGCGAAGAAGGGCGTTGCACCTGTGAAGGCCGCTGTTGACGCTGCTCCTGCCCCGAAGCAGCCCGGGCGCAAACTCAGCGAGGCGACCAAAGCCAAGATGCGGGCTTCCCATCAAGCTCGGTGGGCGAAGATCAAGGGCAAGACTGCGGCTAAAGCGAAGGCCGCCAAGTAGCCGTCGATCATCGCTGTGTCGATCATCTCGCTGGGTCCATTCATCACTGCTACTGGCCAGACCGGAATCGTTGTCGATGGCTTCGTTGATACGGGCTTCTGCATCGAGTTCAGCGGGGACGATTACGGACTTTCCCTACCATTGTTCAGGCAGGTTCAACCGTGGAGACCGAGGACAGCAACCTTCGACGATTATTACCTCTGCGGCGAACACCTGCAGTTCAACGTCCAAAGTGATCCCTACCACGTTGTTGACACCGAATTTGGCCGTTTCATCCGGCTGGGCTGCATGCTGTCGTCGCTGTATCGGTTCAATGAGGTCAGACGTTCGCTGTTCAAAGTGCTGGAAGAGTTCGCTGGATGCTTGCCGGTGAAGGCTGAACGGTTGACTCGAAGAATCGTCGGAGGTTCAACGATGGTGGTTGCTGGGCTTCAACAGGCTGGGTTTGAGGTAATCGGTTTAACCAGCTATGGACGGAGTATCAACGTGCAGATCGGCTGGGTGTTGAGCGGAGATCGTGCTGACCGGAAGTCGAAGAGGTGTTTCTACGCTACAACCATCCACTTCAACCCTCAGCCAGACCGCACGTTGAACGGTGGCAGGTGGCATTTACCGGCAGAAACTTCGCTGGGGTTTGTGTTGAGCCAAATGGTTGTTTCAATAACAGGCAGCCAGCCGTTGAAAGCATTGT
>CAMASG010000120.1 GCA_945860945.1 Akkermansia muciniphila | reverse complement strand
ACCGCGCACACGGCCGCGCCCAACTCGGCGTGGCACCAGCCGAGAGTTTCCTTCTCGACCTCGTGCAAAGCGCGTTCACCCTTCGAGGCGGTGCTGTAGATGAGGTTGTAATCTTCGCCTTTGCTGGCAGCGATCAGCGGCACGGCGATGTCCTGCAAAAATCCAGCGGTGAAACAGAGGTTGGCGACGGCGGGCTTGGTGGCCTCGGCGATTTCTTTGGCGAGAACGGCACGTTTGCCGGCGGTCTTCCAGAACTGCTGCAGCGCGAGGTACTGTGGCAACTTCTGCGGGGTGGTACCGCGCGCGCCGATGAGCATCACGATGCGCTCCAGTTGGGAATTGCCCATCATCGCGATGGCGTGGTCGAGCGTGGTGATCTTCGAACGCGGCGCGTAAGCGGTGGAGTTCACTGTGCGCATCACGCGGCTCGTCAGGTCGGCGTCCATCGACATCACCTGACAAACTTGGTTGGTGCTCGAGTCGGGATCGCGCAGGCGCTTGAGTGTCTCGAAAATCGTTTTACGGAAACGCGGCAACTCGAAGTTGCCGAGGATCTCCTTTACGCGTTCGGCTGGATCTTGTGACATGCGTCTAACTTCTTGGTTGAGGTTGTGCTGCTGAACTCTGCTTCCTACTCGCCGCGTCGGCCGAGCAGGTTGCCGAGAATGGTCATCAGACCGCCGAGGCCGAAATAGCCGAAGATGGTGAGCGCGTTCGTGAGAATCTGCGCGAGGGTGGACTTCGGCAGCACGTCGCCGAAGCCGAGCGTGGTGGCCGCGACCACCGCATAGTATTGCGGCGTGTACCACGTCCGCGCGAGGTCGCTGGGGATAGCGAAGTCGGGCGAGATGGCGCCGACGCGGCGGTCGGTGTTGTTCCAATACGAGTTCTGCGTCGGGTCCTGCGTGACGCGCGTGGCGACGGTGAAGTTGCTCGGCGTCTTCTCATCCTCGGCGAACTCGGCCTTGCCCTCCACGTTCACCAAGTCGCGCTTGGCGTCGTAGCTCAGCTTGACCTTCTCGCCGGTGGCCATCTTCACTTTCAAGGCGATTTCGCTGAAGGTTTCCTTGGACGCATCCACCGAGATCTTCACGCCATTCACGGTGAAAACGCCGTTGCTGACGGATTGCACGAAGCCAGCCTCGCCCAGCGGCTTGTCGGTTTTGATGCCCGCCGAAGTTCCGGCCATAAAATAGAAAATGCAGCCGAAAGTGGCCACCACACCGGCCTGCAGCAGGGACCAGCGGAGGAGGCTGCGGCCGCAATCCGACGTGAGCCACCAGAGGAAATAGATGCGCTTGTGCATCTTGCTCTGCTTCTGGAACTCCTCGAGGTAGTTCTCGTCGGCGATGTGGCGGCGGACGAGGTAGGCGCCGGCGAAATCCACGTCGCGGATGTCCGTGCCGATCCAGTAGGCGGTGATGTAGTTGGTCACGCCGCGGAACTGCGCCCCCTTCATGCAGGTCTTGTTGAAAGTGGCGTGATCGAGATTGGCCTCGCGGATGTCCGCCTCGCTCATATCCGCCTGCGAGGCGTGCACGTGGGAGAGGTTGGCCTCGAGCATGCGCGCCTTCGGCAACTTCGCGAGCGTGAGGTCCGCGTGGCTGAGGTCAGCATTCACGAAGGTCGCGCCCGGCAGGCTGGCGCGCTTCAGCGTGGCCTTGTGGAAATTTGTGCGGCCGAGGCCGGCGTTCTTCGCCGTGCACTCATCGAGGTTCGTCTCCTTGAAGCTCGAGCCGAGGAATTCGCCGCCGTCGAGCTTGGTCTGGAAGAGCGTCGCCTTGTCGAAGATCGTATTCTGACAAATCGTGTTCTCGAAGTTGCACCGGCTCAACTCACAGCCAGTGAAGTTCACCTCCGTCAGCTCGAGGCCGGAGAAATCCTTGCCGAGAAAACTTTTGCCCGAGAGATTCTTCAGATGCTCCGGCACCGCCTCGCCGTTGTCATAAGCCGTGCGGAGGGCGGCGAGAATCTCGTCGGCGCTGAGGTTGGCGGCGGAAGGGGTATTGGCGGCGGGGGCCGCATCGGGTGGTTGGCTCATGGTTTTAAATCTGGTTGCGCTGCCGATTCTCCAACAGCGATGGAAACGCGCCCACAGTGTCCTAGCCGGAATGGCCGTGCAACGATTTTGTGCGCGCCGCGCTTGCCTTCGCCCCAGCCGCCGTGCTTAATCGGCCCTAATAATCTATGGCCGCGCGCCCCAGCCAGAGCGCCGAGGATTACCTCGAGCGCATCCACGAACTAATCGAAGAGAAGGGCTACGCCCGCGCGGTGGACATCGCCCATTCGCTCAAGGTGAAGCAAGCCTCCGTCACCGCGATGGTGCAGCGGCTCGCCAAGGCCGGCTACCTGAAGTACGAGAAGTATCGCGGCCTCCTGCTCACGCCGAAAGGCCGCGAGGTCGCACGCCACATCCAGCAGCGGCACGCCACACTCGAGCACTTCTTCACATTGCTCGGCATCGACCCCGCCACGCAGCATCAAGACATCGAGGGGATCGAACACCATCTCAGCCACGAGACCGTCGAGCTGATTTCCGACCTTGCCATCTTCCTCGAGAAAAATCCCGCCACGCTGAAGAAGTTCCTCGCCAGCCGTCGCAAAGATTCTTCCGACAAGATTTGAGCGTATGAATTGGCCGCCGTGGAACACGCTCCTTGATGAGGCGCAAGCCGAGGTCGCCCTCACTCTCGACGGTCTGCCGGCCGATTTGCGCGAACGTGCCGAAGCGTTGCCCGTCATCTACGAGCCGCATCCGAACGACGATCTCGTGGCCGACGGCGTGGATGACGATCTGCTCGGCCTCTTCGTCGGCGAAGAGCTTTCCGACATCGGCGCCACAGCGATTCCCCTGCCCGCGCAAATTCTGCTCTTCCTCGACAACATTTGGGATTACGCCGACGGTGACAAGAAACGCTTCCTCGAAGAGGTCCGCACCACGTATCTCCACGAGCTCGGCCACTACCTCGGCCTCGACGAGGATGACCTCGATGCGCGCGGGTTGGGCTGAGCTGCGGGGTCTATCGCCTTGCGTTGCAAAATCAAATCGTACGTCGGGCGCGTGCTTCCATCTTTGAACGTCACTCCCTCCGCTGACCACGCTTTGACCGCGGAAACGTCCCCCGCTTTTGCGCGGCAGGAAATCGCCACGATGCCGTGCGCGTCCACCGACCGCACTTCGCCGGCATCGCTCACGCCGTTGCCATTGGCGTCGTGCCACAACGCAAGTCCGGCAAGCTCGCTCCCTTCGAGCCGCCCGTTGCGATCGTTGTCCAGCGCGCTCAACGCTTGATAGCCGTCCTGCCAGAACATCCAGAATGTCACCGACCCGAACAGTTGCAGCGCCGACTTGATTTCGCCGCGCCCCGCCGAATCATACACCAACCACGCGGCGTCCGGTTTCAGCCAGGTCCACGAATGTTTCCAGCCGGAGCCATCGGCGTCGAACGGCACGCTCGCGGTGGTGTTGAGCAGATCTTCCACGCGCAGTCCATCGCGCAGCGGCAGCGCCACTGGCGTAATCGGGCGGTTGATCCGGCTCACTTTTTCCACACGCTCTTTCAATTCCGCGAGTTCATCCGCGTCCTTCTCCGCATCCAGCATCGGCTTCAGATAACCCGCGCCTTCGGCCACGATGGAGTGGAAGCTCAGCCCGGCAGTTTTCATGTCCTTCTCCTTCTGCCACGCCGCCTCGATCACCGAACGGAATTCCTTGATCGCCGCCGCGTTCTCGCCGCCCTGTTGCAAACACCACGCCAAACCGAGCCGCGCGGAATGATTTGCGGGCGCCAACGTCACCACTTCGCGATAACTGGCCACGGCCTGCGTCAGATGCGCCTTCGCCGCCTTCAACACCTCGGCGTCCTCCGTCGGCTTGGTTTGGAAAGGCACATGCGCCGGCGTGAAACTGAACCAGACTCCATTCGTCTCGCGCCCTCGCCAGACCGGCGCCGTCTCCGTCTTCGACGCAAACGCCATCGCGTGCGCCCGCGCGAGGTTGAAGCGCGACACGACATCCTTCGGATTCTTTTTCGCGATAGCGTCGAGATTCTCGATCACGCGCGCCACCGGCACGTTTTCAATATCCGGCCGGATGAACCTGGCCGACAACTCGAAGCTGCCAACAAGGATTGCCAGCGTGCACAGCAGCCGCAAAAGGGATGTGGGTTTCATATTGGATGATGGAATTGTACCGAACCGTTTTCTTAATTTCATTTCATCAGACGTCAATCCAATCCATTTACTCCTTT
>CAMASG010000119.1 GCA_945860945.1 Akkermansia muciniphila | reverse complement strand
GAGGACGCCAAGGTGCGCGATCAATATGGGCGCACCGATCTGGGCCAGCGCCTGCTGCTCGCGCGGCGATTGGTGGAAGTGGGCGTGTCGTTCGTGACGGTGTATTACGGCGGCTGGGATCATCACACCGATATTTTCAAAACGCTCGGTGGCACGTTCATGCAGAAGTTCGATCAAGGATTGGCCGGACTGATTGCCGATTTAGACGCACGCGGCATGCTCGACAGCACGTTGGTGGTTTGCTTGGGCGAGTTCGGGCGCACGCCAAAGGTCAACGCGCGTGCCGGTCGCGATCATTGGCCCGGCGCGATGTCGGTGCTGATGGCCGGCGCGGGAATTCCTCGCGGACAAATCGTCGGCGCGACGGATGCGAAAGGCTACTTCGCGTCGGAGAACGTCTATTCGCCGGAGGATTTCGCGGCATCGATGTATTCGAAGTTGGGCATCGATCCCAATCAGGTGCTGCACACCAGCACTGGCCGGCCTATCCAACTCGTGGACGGCGGGCGGCGCATCAAGGAACTCTTCGTGTGATCGGGCGCGCGGTGATTCTGGCCGCGGCCGGATTCCTCTCCATTGCGAACGCCGCACCGCCCACAGCGGAATGGCTTTTCCCCGTCGGCGGCCAGCGCGGCACAGAAGTGTTGGCCGAGATGGGCGGAAACATGGAGCCGTGGCCATTGAAGGTCTGGGCCGATCATCCTGGAATCCGGTTTTCCGCGGACGAGAAGAAGAAAGGATTCTTCAAAATCCAACTCGCCGCCGACACGCCGCCGGGGCCGCACCTCGTGCGTTTTCATAACACGAACGGCGTGACAACGCCCCGCGTCTTCGTCGTGGGCACTGCGCCCGATGTGGCGGAGGTGGAACCCAACGACGCGTTTCTCTCGCCGCAAACAATCACCAATCTGCCCGCCGTCATCCACGGCAAGCTGGGCAAAAGCGGCGACGTGGATTCCTACGCGCTGCAATTGAAAGCGGGGCAGACGCTGGTCGCGGCGGTCGACGCCTTCACGGTCGGTTCACCGACGGACGCGTTGCTGATTTTGCGCGACGAGCGCGGCGCGAAATTGGCCTTCAATCATGATGTGCATACGCTGGATCCGCGTCTGGTGTGGGACTGTCCACGCGATGGCCGGTACGTGTTGCAGATTGCCGGATTCCAATATCCGGCCAGCAGCAGTGTGAATTTTTCAGGCGGCGGCTCACATGTGTATCGCCTCACCGTCACGCAAGGCCCGTTTATCACCCACACATGGCCGCAAGGAGCGCAGCGCGGACAGGCGGCGCGGTTGGAATTGCGTGGCTGGAATCTGCCCGCCGATGCGTTTGTGAATCTGCCTGCGAACGCTGGCAACACATTGCTCGCGCCAAGCAACGCCGTGAACGCGCCGTGGCAAGTGCCCGTGAGCGACGGCGTGGAGTTGACGGAAGTTGAACCCAACGACGCTACCAATCAGGTTCAAACGATTACGTTGCCCGCGGCGGTCACCGGCTGCATTGGGCGCG
The DNA here is from genome assembly GCA_945860945.1 of Akkermansia muciniphila. Classification (GTDB taxonomy): domain Bacteria; phylum Verrucomicrobiota; class Verrucomicrobiia; order Limisphaerales; family SIAT01; genus SIAT01. Next base: position 2,779 of record CAMASG010000119.1, on the reverse strand, counting down.
CGGGCGATGTGGATCGCGTGGCATTTCACGCGAAGAAAGGGCAGGCGCTGTTGCTGGATTTACAGTCCAGCCGCGCGGGTTTCATCTTGGATGGCAAACTCGCCATCGAAGATGCCACGGGGAAAATGCTGACCAGTAACGATGACAGCGCGGGCCGCAAAGACCCGCAGCTTTCTTGGAGCGCGCCCGCTGACGGCGTTTATCAGGTGGTGATCACCGATTTATTCGGGCACGGCGGTCCCGAATACGTGTATCGCTTGAGCATCGCCGCGCCCGAGTCGGATTTTTCGGGCAGCGTGACTGCGCCCAACTTCACGGTTGAACCGGGCAAGACCAACGAGGTGAAGGTGACTATTAAAACGTCGGGCGGGTTCAACGGCAAGCTGCGCTTGAGCGCGGTGGGGTTGCCGCCGGGCGTCACTGCCGCACCGATCGAGATGTTAAAAGCGGGCGAAGCCAAGCTGCTATTACTGGCCGCACCGGGCGCGCAACTCGTCGGCGGCGAGTGGCGCTTGGAACTTCAGGCCATCGAGGGTGGGCGCACGAGTGCGGTCTTTTGCGATCTCACCAGCGCGGGATCGGACAACGGCGTGCCGCAGGGTTTTCCTGATTTGATCATCCGACAAACCGCGCAACTTTGGATTTCAATCATCGCAGCGGCACCGCCCACTCCGCCGGCCAAGAAACCGTAGCGCGGGCCCAGAGTTGCGCGTGAAGTGTTTGCCTTCGCACGGCGCGGCCGTTAAAACTGCGCCGCATTATGAAGACCAATCTTGCCAAAAAATGGGTTCTGATCACCGGCGCCTCCAGCGGTTTCGGCGCCGCCACCGCTCGCGCCTTCGCGGGGGAGGGGAGCAAACTAATCCTCGGCGCGCGTCGCGTGGATCGCCTTGAGTCCGTCGCCGCTGAGTGCGTGAAGCTCGGCGCGCCCGCCGCGGTGGTGCACGCGCTCGATGTGGGCAGCACACCGAGCACCGACGCCTTCGCCGCATTTGTCCGCACGCAGACTGAGAAGGTGGACGTGCTCATCAACAACGCCGGCGGCGCGCACGGCGCGGACACGGTCGCGAACGGCAAGGACGCCGATTGGGAGGCGATGATTCAGGTGAACTTCCTCGGCTTGCTGCGCGTGACGCGCGCGATCCTGCCGCTGATGATGCAGAACTCCGGCAGCAGCATCCTCAACATCGGCTCGATTGCCGGCCGCGTGGCGTACGAGGGCGGCTCGGTTTATTGCGGCGTGAAGGCGGCGGCGTTGCAGGTCACGAAGTCGCTGCGGATGGAGCTTTGCGGCACCGGCGTGCGCGTCGGCACGATTGATCCCGGCTTCGCCGAAACGGAGTTCAGCATGGTGCGCTTTAAGGGCGACCAAGCGAAGTCCGACAAAGTGTACGAAGGAACCGAGCCGCTCACGGCCGAGGATATCGCCGAGACGCTCGTCTGGTGCGCGAGTCGCCCGCCGAACGTCTGCATCGATGAGCTTCTCATCAAGTGCACCGACCAAGCGGCGATCCACAAGGTCCACCGCCGTCCCGTGACGAAGTGAACTGGTAGCTGACAAGGCGAAACCACTTTTCGAAAACGACAAGGGCCGACTCGCGTCGGCCCTTTTGCTTTTGAGAGATGCTTGAAAGCGCGTCGTTTAAAAACGGCGCACGAATCTATTTCTTCGGCGCGTCGGCCTGAAGTTTCTGCATCGCCTCGAAATAACGGTGGCCGAACTCGCGATAGGCCGCGGCGTCGAAGTGCACCTTGTCGCCTTTGTGGCCGAGCGCGTTTGACCGAACAAACGCGGTGTCCGGCAGACGCTGCGGCAGTGCGCGCAACGCGTCGTTCACGGTCGTGACATTCGCGCCTTCACGATAAAAATCGCCGAGCTGGCCGACGACGATCGGCAGCGCGGGCGCATCGAAATCCTTGCGGAGCGCGGCGATCATCGCATCGAGGTTCTTCGCGTACGCCTGCGCGGTCTCGGGCTTACCGCTGTCGCTCTCGCCTTGATGCCAGAGCACGCCTTTGATGACGCCCTCTTTCATCGCGATGCGGGCGCGTTTGAGCGCGGCTTCGTAAAGGTCAGCTCCCTTTTGCCAGCGACTGATCGGCGTGCCTCCGACGGCGCAGGGAATGAGGCCGATGCGGATCTTGCCATCCGCCTTCGCCATATCGAGGCCGAAGGTACGGCCGAGACCGACGCCGGCGATCGGCTTGTCGAAGTGGATCGGGTCAACCGCAGGCGCCCACGTGTTTTCTTTCGTGAGCGTGAAGACCTGCGCGTGCGGCTGTTTGTCTTGTTCCTCGAGCTTGCCGCGGCCGGCCATGTTCGACTGGCCGATGAGGAGATAGAGGTGGAAAGCGGGGTCGGGCGCAGCCGCATGAAGCGGCCACGCCCAACCGAGAACCAGCAGAAGCGCGAGATGACGCATCACCCGCATCACTTCTTCGCGGGTGCGGGCGCCGGAGCCAGAACGGGCATCACCGCGTCCGTCCACTTGTCGGTGCGGAACGGCGAGGCAGGCAGACCGGCGGCGTTGGCGAGGTTCGGCTCGGCGAGTTCGTGCCAGCCGAAGCGCACGGCTGCGGGCTTGGCCACGCCTTCCGCACTCACGGTCACGGTGTTGCCGACAATTTCCGCCTTCGCCTCGACGAACTTCTTGTCTTCACCCGCGATGGTGAACCAAGTCAGCGGTTGGCCATTGAGCGATTTGAGGCCGCCCTCGGTGTTCTTGAACGTGAGCTTGGCCTTGTTGCCTTCGACCTTAAGCGTGTCGAAGAGCGGGCT
>CAMASG010000118.1 GCA_945860945.1 Akkermansia muciniphila | reverse complement strand
TCCCACTCGCGCACTTTGGCTTCGTTGACGGATGCGTTCACCTCGGCGTCGGCATCGTGTAGGGCCGCTTGATCGCGGACTTCGGAAGGAAGCCATTTCCAAAATAGCTTTTCCGTTTTCATTTCGTAAAGGCGACGGAATACCAAGCTCTTCATCGGCCAGTTCTTCGGGTGCCAAGTCTTGAATTCCTGCGCGCGACGCCATTCACGTGTGTCCTCGAATTCGTTCGAGTTGTTGACGTGAAGGATGAGGAGGTCCGGTTGATAGTTGAGCGCCTGTCGAAGGACAAGTTGGTTGCGGCGTGCGCCGACACCCGGCACCGCGAGATTAAAACTCTCTGCATTGATTCCGCGGGCGCGAAGTTTGTCGCCCAGCAGCGAGGCATAAGAAGCCTGCAAACTGGGGCCGCGCGGCACGGAGTCGCCGATCACCATGATGCGAAAAGTCCCCTCGGGCCGTTGCCGGCTGAAACTCTGCGGATGAAAACGACGGCCGCCGGCACGCACGAGTTGCACCGTGCCATCGGCTCGCTCCACGAAGCCCGAGGTCGGGTGATAGCCGTACTCGAAGCGCCCGGACATGTTGCGAGCGAAGAAGACGCGCACCACCAATTCAGAACCGCACAGCAGCGCGATCAACAGCAGGAACGATTTGGTGAACAGTCCTTTCATTGCGCCTCAGAATTTGAAGTAGATGAACTCGACATCCGTCACCGCTGATGTGGCTACGGTGATGAGCAACACGGCATAGATCACTCCGCGCACGGGCCACGGCAGGTGCAGGAATTCGACTTCATCGCGGGATTTCCACGTCGCCGCTTGGAGCAAGAGGAGCGGCACGATGTGCAGCGCCAGCCAATATGCCGGCTTTACCCACGACGACATGGCACCGTTCCAATCGCCAAGTGCGCCAAACCAAGCGGCGATCTGAGAAACATTTTTGCAGCGGAAGAATACCCAGCCGACACACACGAAGGCGAACATGAGTGCCATGCTCACGGGCACGCGCCAGCAACGGCCTTCTTCAGCCTCGGAGAGTTGTTTCAATGGCGGGACGACCCGATAGAGAATGAGAATGGCTCCGTGAAATGCGCCCCACAGCACGAAGACTCCGCTCGCGCCGTGCCACAATCCCGCGAGCAGCATCGTGACCGAAAGGTAGAAAAGCGTTCGCGCAGTGCCATGCCGGTTGCCACCGAGCGGGATGTAAACGTAATCGCGAAACCAGGAGGAGAGCGTGATGTGCCATCGTTGCCAGAACTCCGATGGGCCGCGCGCGAAGTAGGGAAAACGGAAGTTCATGCTCAGTTGGAATCCCAGCAAACGCGCTGAGCCGCGCGCGATATCCGAGTAGCCGGAGAAGTCACCGTAGATTTGGAATGCAAAAGCGAGCACGCCCAGCAATGCCCATGGAGCATCGAGGATTGTCTTTGGATCAAAGGCATAATTGGCGAGCACCGCGCAGTTGTCGGCGACAAATATTTTCTTGAACAGGCCGACGAGGATGAGCCGCACGCCGAGATGGAAGTCGGTCATGGTCCACACTAGTGGCTTGATGAATTGCGGCACCAAGTGGTTCGGCCGCTCGATGGGGCCGGCGATAAGCTGCGGAAAGAATGAGAGGTAGGCCGCAAACGTCACCACATCGCGCACCGGTTCGGCTTTGCCTCGATAAATATCAACCGAATAGGCGATGGACTGGAATGTGTAGAATGAAATTGCCACCGGCAGGATGATGTGCGGAAGCGTCCAGCCGGGCTCCCAACCGAGTCGCGCGCAGAACGCGAGGGCGGGATCGGCAAAGAAGTTGAAGTATTTGAAGAAGCCAAGAATCGCGAGGTTGGTGAGGATGCTCAGCAACAAAAAGGCCCGACGCTGCGTGGCCGCTGCCGATCGCCAAAGCGCGACGTAAACGAGGGTAAACAGAACTGGGAACACGGCGGCCGCACCCAGAATCCAATTGTTGAATGGAGCCGCGCTCGACTGATGGAAAATCTGTTGCAGCACAGGAAAGCCGGCAATCCAAACTGCGGGCAGACACGCGATGGCGAAGACCTTGGCTGGCGGACACCGCTCGCGCGCGATGGCCAAGCCGCAGAAGTAGTCAATGGCCGTCGACGTCAGCAGCAACGCAAGAAAGCGGGCGTCCCAGCAGCCGTAAAAGGTGTAGCTCGCGCCGAGCAGAAGCCAGATGCGCCCTCGCCACGGCAACTGCCAATAGATGAGCGCAACCGCCGGAAGGAAGAAAAAGTATTCCCAAGAAGTAAACGCCATAGTTGTGCTTCCAGTACGTTCAGTCGCGGATAGTCAAACCCTGCTTTTGAGCCATGCTCGAAAAGACGCCGCTCTTTTGAAGTAATTCCCGGTAGCCGCCCTGCTCAATAATGCGGCCTTCGGACAGGACGATGATGCGATCCATTTTTGCGAGCGTGGAGAGTCGGTGGGCAACGCAAATGACGGTACGGTTCTCGGCGAGGTGATCAAGGGCACGCTGCACTTCGGCTTCGGATTGGGAATCGAGTGCTGCGGTGGCTTCGTCCAGTACGAGGATGGGCGCGTTACGCACGAACGCGCGTGCAATGGCCAACCGTTGTCGCTGGCCACCGGATAGTGTCACGCCTCGTTCACCGATACGTGTGTCGTAGCCCTGCGTAAGTTGCGCAATGAAGTCGTGGGCGTAGGCGGCGCGGGCGGCGGCTTCGATCTCGGCGCGGGCGGCGTTCGGCTTTCCGCAGGCGATGTTCTCCGCGACGGTCTGGTCGAAGAGCACGATTTCCTGGCTCACCAAGGCGAACTGGCCGCGCAAGTCGGTTTGAGCCAATTCTCGAAAATCATATCCATCGAACAAAATTTGCCCCGAGGTGACGTCGTGAAAACGTAGCAGGAGATTGACGAGGGTGCTTTTCCCCGAGCCACTTTCGCCTGCAATGCCAAGTTTGCTGCCGCGTGGAATTTCGAGGTTCAGATTAGAAATCACAGGCTGTGCCGCGTAGGCAAACGTGGCATCGTGAAAAATAATCTTGTCGTGAAATGGCTTCAGTCGCGTAGGCGAGACAGGATCCCGAACCGTCGGTTGCTCGCGAAAGATCGCCGTCAAACGATCGACACCAACCCGCGTCTGCTGGAACAAGGCATGGAGACCGGCCAACTTCTTGAGCGGTTGGAATAAGAGCACCACACCCGTTAGAAAACCAACCGTGTCAGGCAACCCTGCTTGGCTGTAAAAAATGAAAACCAACAACCCGCCTAAGCCCACCATGGAAATCGTCTCCACAATGGGGTTGATCAATTCCTTGGCCTGCACTCCCTTGACGCCGTAATGAATCAGTTTTTGGGACAAGCCGTTGAAATTTTCAATCTGCCGGCCTTCCAATCCAAACGCTTTCACAACACGAATGCCCGCCAACGCTTCCATCAACATGCTGGACTGGGTGATCCCCACTTGCACCCCCGCGGTGGCCGTGCGCCGGATTTTTCTTCCGAGAATCATCAGTGGCACCATGCAGAGCGGCAAGAAGAGCAGGGTGAACAGTGTCAGCTTGAGATTGATGAAACAGAGGGCGACCAAGATGCTCACGATCGTCACCGGCTCTTTTACCAGGTCCGAAATCCCGAGGCTCAGACAGCGATGCAACGCAGCGGTGTCGCCATTCACACGCGTCACCAGATCTCCCATCGTCGAGCGGTTGAAAAAGTCGAGCGAGAGGGTCGTCATTTTCCGCAGCACTTCCACACGGAGATTGTTGATGACGCGCTCGCTAACCCAAGCCAGACAATAACTGCTCAGAAAGCCGACGTACCCACGCAGCGCCACCAGCAGCGGGAAAAAAACAAGGCCGCCGACCACCTGTCGCCAATCCAGCGCACGCCCCGCCAACGGCAACCACGGATGAATCCAGTCGTTAACAGAACGCTGCCATTCTCGAAAAATATCCGGCACCGCACTAGATTGGGCAGACGCGACTGGCAAGAGCGCAGCATTCGGGTCTAGTCGCGCGATGATTGTCTGCACGGCCCAGACAAAACTGGCGTTTACCAAACCAAAAAGAATCCCAAGGAGAATCCCGGCAGCCAATCGCCCCCAATACCGTTGGAGGTAAGGCCAGCCAAACCGAATGATGTTTGCGAAGTTACCCATCACTGCTCTCTCTCGCCGCGTTCTGATAAAAGAACTCGGCGATTGGAAGACAGGTAGTGCGATTTATCAAGCGGCAAGATGGGAAACCTCACGACAATCAACCATAACGGTTAAATCCTCGTGTCGGCTTGTGGGTGCGGCACTGCATCGGGTCAGTCCGAATACCCCGTAGGATGCTGCCGGTGCCAATCCCATGCGGTCTGGACAATGTCCTCAATTCGTGTGAAGTGGGCTTGCCATCCAAGATCACGCCTCGCTTTTGCGGGGTCCGCCACCAAC
>CAMASG010000117.1 GCA_945860945.1 Akkermansia muciniphila | reverse complement strand
TACCTCGAAGCCTTCGCGAACATCTACAAAAACTTCGCCAACGCCATCCGCGCCAAGGCCGTCGGCCAGAAGCTGGCGAAGAGCGACCTCGCCAACGACTACCCGAAAATCGAGGACGGCGTCCGCGGCATGGCCTTCATCAACGCGGTAGTCGCCTCCTCCGCGAAGAACGCGGCGTGGACGAAGGTGTCCGCTTAACGCGAAGTCTTTTCAAAACACAGAAGGCGCGGAACAATCCGCGCCTTTTTGCTTTTAAGTCACGTCACTGCACCGAGAGGTCGAGCTTGATCTTGAACTTCTCGAGCCGCTTGCGGAGCGTGGCGCGTGTGATGCCGAGCAGCTTCGCCGCCTGCACCTGATTGCCTTTGGTCTCCAGCATCGCGTGGATCACGAGCTCGCGTTCGACGGCGGGGATGACCTTGAGTTGCTTGTCGCCGCGGGCGAGACGGAAGAGCGCTTGCGCCAGCGATGGCAGATCTGCCGCGACGGCGCCGGCGGGTAGGTTGGCTGCGGTGTGCGTGGGCTGTATGATCTCGAGCGGCAAATTGCTCGGTAAAAGCGCTTCGCCTTTGGTCACGACGAGCGCGCGCTGCACGGCGTTCTCCAACTCGCGCACATTGCCGGGCCAATCGTAGCCGCGCAGGGTTTCTAATGCGGCGGCGGAGATGGATTTCGGCGCGCCTTTGGCGTGCTTCTTCAGGAAATAATTTACGAGCAGCGGGATGTCATCGCGCCGCTCGCGGAGCGCCGGCATCTGGATGCGCACGACGTTGAGTCGATAGAAGAGATCCTCACGAAATTCCTTGCGCGCCACGGCTTGATCGAGCGGCTTGTTGGTCGCGGCGATTACGCGCACGTCCACCTTCACAGGTTGGTTGCCGCCGACGCGCTCGAAGGTGCCGCTCTGCAGCACGCGTAGCACTTTGGCCTGCGTGGGGAGGGTCATGTCGCCAATCTCGTCGAGGAAAAGTGTGCCGCCGTGGCATTGCTCGAACTTGCCGATGCGCTGCGCCGTGGCACCGGTGAAGGCGCCCTTCTCGTGGCCGAAGAGTTCGCTCTCGAGCAGGTTTTCAGGAATCGCCGCGCAGTTGATGGCGAGGAACGTTTTCTCGCTCCGTTTGCTGTGATGATAAACGGCGCGAGCGACCAACTCTTTGCCGGTGCCACTTTCGCCGGTGATGAGCGCGATGGCGTCGCTGGCGGCAAGCTGGCCGATGAGTTTGAAGACGGACTGCATCGACTCGCTGCGGCCGACGACGCCCTGCTCGTAATCCTCCGATTCGAGCAACGGCTTGTAGGAAACCACCTGCCGCATGTCGTGCGAGGCTTTGAGAGCGCCGGCGACAAGCGCCTTGAGCTTCGGCACGTCGAACGGCTTGAGCACGTAATCATACGCGCCGTGTTTCATCGCCTCGATGGCCGTCTGCGTGGTGCCGTACGCGGTCATCAGAATCACAGGCAGCTTCGTGTCGAACTGCCGGATGCGCCGCAGCGTTTCGAGGCCGCTGATGCCGCCCATCCGCACGTCCATCAGCACGAGGTCGGGCTTGAACTTGGGGATGAGCTTGAGGGCTTCTTCGCCACTCGCGGCGGTGGCTAGCTCGAGTTCGGGCGAATCGAAGATGCGCTGGAATGAATAGCGCACGTCGGCCTCATCATCAATCAACAGCAGCTTGTCCATTGTGTTGGAAATCGTGTGGCGACGGCCACGAGGGGAACAAACAACGACGGCAGGTCAAACGCCAGCCTTTTCTTTCGCCCACGCCAGTGCCGCTTCGCGCGTGGAGAGTTCCTCAGCCAGTTGCTTGTCGCGGATCGCGTGCAGCAGTTCGCCGAGCGCCGGTCCCGGTTTCACGCCGAGCGCGATGAGATCCGCGCCAGTGACGAGTGCCGGCGCGAGCTGCGGCAACTTCGCGAGTTCGGCCGCTTCGCGTTGCAGAAAATCGTAAATGTCGAACTGGCCGTGCGAAGCGAGGCAGTCGAGCCGATGCTGCGTGAGCTCCAACGGGAAAGTCTCGCGCAGGAGCATCCGCCGCAGCGTGGCTTTGCGCATCTGCGGCGCGTCCTTGAACTGCATGTGGTGCAACACGACGAAGGCAATCTCTTCGATTTGTTTCCGCGGAAAACGCAGCCGCGTGAGGATCGACTCGGTCATGTCCGCGCCGCGCTTCTCGTGGCCGTAAAACGTGATGCGGCCGTCGGGTTGGCGCACGGCGGTGGCGGGCTTGGCGATGTCGTGCAACAGCGCCGTCCACGGCAGCGACGGATGGGCGTCGGGCGGGAGGTTCGCGAGCAGCAGTCGGATGTGGTTGAACACGCTGCCCTCGGGATGGAACTGCGGCGACTGCTCGCACGCGAGGGTGGCTTCGAGTTCGGGCAACACGTGTGGCAGCAAACCACTTTCGCGCAGCAGATCGAGTCCACGCGCGGCGTGCGGCGGTTGGAAGAGTTTGAGCAACTCGTCACGGATGCGCTCGGAGCTGACGCTGGTGATTTTGGACGCGAGAGATTGCACCGCGGCGAGCGTGGCGGAATCGAGCTCGAAGCCGAGTTGCGCCGCGAATCGCACCGCGCGCAGAAGTCGCAAGTGATCCTCGCCGAAGCGCTCGTATGCGTCGCCGATGGTGCGGAGAATTTTCTTCTCCAAATCGGCTCGGCCGTTGACCCAGTCGTGCAGTTCCTCCTTCACGGGGTCGAAGAAAAGGCCGTTCACCGTGAAATCGCGCCGCAGTGCGTCGGCTCGCGCATCACAGAAAGTCACCTTGTCGGGTCGCCGACCATCGGTGTATTCGGCCTCGGCGCGGAAAGTGGCGACTTGGAACTGATGCCCCTTCTCGATGACCACCATCACGCCGAACTGCCGGCCGACAGCGAGGGTTTTGGGGAAGAGCGATTCGATTTGCTCGGGGCGCGCGCCGGTGGCGATATCGAAATCGTACGGCTCCTTGCCGAGCAAATGGTCGCGCACACAGCCACCGACCCAAAAGGTGGCGTGGCCCGCGGCTTGCAGGCGGCAGACGATCTCGGTCGCGATGGCGCGCATCGTGCGAACTTTAGAACGGGGCGGGGGAGAATTCGAGCGGCGAATTCCCAGTCGGCTGGAACGGGGCGGGTGGCGCGACGTTGGCGACGTTGGAGAACGAAAAAGCCGGGGCGGAAATTCCGCGCCCGGCTTGGAATGGACGACGATTACTGATCCGCGTAACGAGCGGAGAGCATCGCGTTGAAACGGGCAACTTTCATTTTGCGCCGGTTCTTCGCGCTCGGCTTTTCGAAAGCCCGTTTGGTCCGCACCACTTTGAGGGTGCCTTCGCGGTCCACGCGCTTCTTCAGCCGGCGCAGGGCGCGATCCACTGGTTCGCCTTTTTTAAGTTTGATCTCGGTCAAATTAATTCACTTCCCTTCAGGCCTGGATGCCTCCGCGCGCTTGAGCGGGCCTTGGTCATCAAAAATCAGGGGTGGCGAAAGTAAGTCGCCCGCCGTTTCATGTCAACCTTTGAAACCGTCAGTCGTTTGGGCAAAAGCCGCTCGCCAAAGTAGCCTTTCCGTGTAACTTTCGTTCGCTGCAAGCCGTCCGATGACAAGCCGACGCAGTGCGCCCGATTCAAAGCCCAACCAATATGAAGCCCAATATCTGCACTCCCAGCCTTGCCGCCGCGCTTCTCGCGCTCGGTTTCAGCCTCAATCTCCTCTCCGCTCAAGAACGCCGCGAGGAACCGCGTCCGCGCCCCGACGCGCCCCGCGAACCGCAAGGCCCGCGTCGCGAGCAGGGCCGTCCGGAGCAGCCTCCGGGCGAACGCCGCGAACCGCCGCGGGATGGCGGACGCCAACCGGAAGGCCAGCGTTTTCAGCCGCCCCAGCCGATCGAATTGAGCGAGGCGCAGCGCGAGGCCGTGCGTGATGCGTGGGATTCCGTCCGCGAGGATATGCGCGACCTCGGCCAAAAAATGATGACCGCGAGGCGTGAGTTGAACGAGGTGGTCTTCGCGGAAAAAGCTGATGCCGCTGCCATCCGCAAGGCGGCCACCAAGCTCGGTGAAGCCGAGGCCGAGATGGCCATCATTCGCCAGCGTGTTTTCGCGAAGGTGCGTAGCACTCTGAAGCCGGACCAGATTGAGACACTCAAGCAGTCGCCGTTCGGTTTCGGAATGCTGATGCCTGGTGGTCTCGGTGGCGCTGAAGGTCGACCCAGTGCTCAACCGCCCCGCGAAGGCCAAGTTCGCCCGCCCGCCGGCGAGGCTCGTCTGCCACGTGAAGGTGAAGCGCGTCCTCGCGAGGGTGATGCCCGTCCGCCGGTCCGCCGTCCGGAAGCCAATCCTGAAAACAAACCCCGCGGCGAAGGTGAACCGCGCAAGCCCCAAGTGGAACGTCCGGAACTCCCCGCCGGCGAACGCGTTGGTCGTGGTGTGCGTGATGTGAAGCGCGAAGGTGCCGAAGTGCGGACCAATGTTCAGTCGCAAACGGTGGCGGTTTCGACCGTCAACGGCCG
>CAMASG010000116.1 GCA_945860945.1 Akkermansia muciniphila | reverse complement strand
GAACGCGCGTGGCGATTGCTGCGCGCCAAGTCGCTGTTTGACACCACCAAAGATTGGCCGGCGCATCAGGAACTTTACGGCGCCAGCGATTTTGGCCGCGGCTGTTTTCTCGCACGCAAACTCGTCGAGGCAGGCGTGCCGTTTGTCGAAGTCGGGCAGGATAACTACGACAGTCACGCCGACAATTTCATCTGTCACAAAGCCAACATGCAGGTGCTCGACCCCGCGTGGTCGGGCCTGCTGGTGGACTTGGAGCGCACCGGGCAATTGCAGGACACGCTCGTCGTGTGGATGGGCGAAGTGGGCCGCACGCCGCAAATCAACAACCGCGCGGGGCGCGATCATTTCATCCGTGGCTGGACGATTGTGCTCGCGGGCGGCGGCATCAAAGGCGGCGTGGTGTACGGCTCCACCGACGCCGACGGCCGCGAGGTGTCCGAGAATCCCGTGAGCGAAGGCGACCTGTTCGCGACCATCTACACGGCGCTGGGCGTGAACCCGCGCACGAAACATTTCGTCGGCACTCGGCCCATCTGGGCCACGCCCGAAGGTTCCAAGCCCATCAAGGAATTGCTGGCATGAACGCCGACGACGCAACGCAGCAGCCGGGCGGCGGCGTGAATTTCGAGAAGGCGACGCTGCTGTGGTCGTTGCCGTGGGATGCCGATTGGATTTCCGCCGTGAGTTTCGTCGGCGCCAAACACATCGCAGCGGGCAACAACCTCGGCGAGATTCTGCTCTGGGAATTGCCGGAGAAACCGGACCCAGCGCCCGAACCTACCGACAAAACCAAATCTTCCAGCAGCGAGAAAAGCGAGCGACCGATTTACAGCGCGCCGTTGCCCAACCGCCAATTCACCGGCCACTCGAACGTCATCAACCGCCTGCTCTGCGCCGAGAACCGCTGGCTCATCTCGGCGAGCAACGATCACACGCTGCGCTACTGGGATCTGCAGGCGGCACCCGGCGCGACGGCCAAGCTCGTCCTCAACGCGCGCACCATCGAGGACATCTCGCGCAACAAAAGTTCCGGCAGAAAATCGCCGCCGCCGCTCGAGGTCGAAGTGCGCACGCAACCGGCTGCGAAAACAATTCAAGGTAAGGAATGGATCGTGGGCCTTTCGATGAGCCACGATCAATCCACCCTTATCACCGGCGACGACGCGGGACAGGTCGCGCTGCTCAATCGCGCCGCTGGCACGGAGAAGAAACGTTGGCAGGTCAAAGGCTGGGCGTATGCCGTGGCGATTTCGCCGGACCTCAAACAGGCGCTGGTGTCCGAGCGTTATCCGCTCGTGTTCGATTCGGGCCGGCACACCGCCGTGAAACTTTGGGACTTGTCCGCAGCGACGGTGCAGCATGATCTCAGCAAGGAATTCAAAGACATGCAGATTGCGGCTGCGGCGTATTCCGCCGACGGAAAAACGCTGGCCATCGGGCGCGGCGGCGAAGGCGAAGGAAAAATCTTTCTGCTCGATCCCGTCACCGCCAAGAAGCAGCGCGAGCTTTCTCCCATCCATCAATACGGCGTCACCGATCTCTGCTTTCATCCCGATGGCAAACATCTCGCGTCAACGGGGCGCGACACCGTCGTGCGCCTCTGGAATGTCGCCGACGGAAAGCTGGTGAAAGAACTGGGCAAACCGCGCGGCGGCCAATTCAAGGATTGGTTCCATGCCATTTCGTTCTCGCCCGACGGCACGCGCCTCGCCGCTGCCGACATGGCGGGTTTCGTGCACATCTGGCAATTCGGCGGCTGACGCGAATGCCGTGCGGCTCGCGCCGCGCGGGGTGGGCTGCTTGCCCTTGAGATGGCTTGAACAGAGCCTTCGCGCCTGCTCGCCGTCAATCCTGGTCGAGGAAATCCTCGATCCGTTCGCGGATGTTGTTTCCCAGCCGCTCCATCGTATCGGTGGCATTGCTGGTTTCCTGTTGGACGTTTGCCGAGCTGCCTTGCCCACCCGCACTCGGGGTGGAGGTGAGTTCGTGCAATCGTTGTTTGCAGTTCTCCAACTCCTGGAGAACCCGCTCGCATTCATCCAGCAGTTGGGCGACCAGATTGAGGGTGGCCAGATCTGTCGTCTGCCGCAGCAGATTCCGCAGATCGATCAGCAGTCTCACGCTCTCGCTGTCGTGCCTGACGCGGCTGAGTGCCGACATGAAACGCAGGAGGCGCTCTTGTAGGAGTGTCAGCATCTCGCTTGCAGCTTCAGATGTCGGCAGGAGGGGCGGGGTCGAATTGACCGGTGGCGCAGAAGCGCCAACGCGACAGAAAGAAAGGAACCTATCCATCAGAGTATACGATGAACCCAGTGGAGTAGATGGTTCGGAGATTCCATATTCGATGTCCATACATTCTTTAGCGATGGGCCGTGGAGCCATGATGCACGCCGCCGCCGCGGGCCTGCACGCACGAAGCATGAGCGAATGATACATGTCCGATGAATCTATGGCCGGTTGAATCAACCGTTGCTTGGCAACGGTGACCTTCTCCGCTTCATCCCAAGCCATGAAAGCCGTGAGGGTGCAAAGCAGATTGGCTTCTTTGGAAAGGGTGATGGCCGCTGTTTTTTCGTCTTGCGCCACGAGGGTGACGAGCCGCTCTTTGCACCAACGCAGACGGGGCCCGCTTTCCTGCACCGGCATGAGATTGAACTCCAGACTGACATCGGCGTTGTGATGATCGCGGGCCAGCATCTTGAGGGTATTTGACTTCGATGCGTTCTTTGCGCGGATGCTCACGAGGTGGATTTGCCCGGCATACAGATTGGGGATGGCTCCGGCGGCGAGTTCCCAATCCTCGGACACCTGAAGATTCACAAGAACGGGTTGGCGCAGCGTACGCCCCAACCGGGTGACCACTCCAGCAACATCTTCGCTCGGCTGCAACGCGAGGAAAGTGCCGCCCTGCTGACGGACGAGGTCGAGTAGGAGGGAATCGTTTAGCGTGGCACTAATGCCAAAGCAATGCACCGGCAAGGTCGGGTGTTTGCGCATGAGGTCAACAATCTCCTGCTCGTTCCCGATCTGCGCGTCTGTGATGAGGACCAGAGCGGCGGGGCGACCTTTGGAAAATCGTTCCATTTTTTCCAGTACGTGACGCAGCGCCGGTTCCATATCCGTGCCACCAGCCACGCCCATCGAGACAATTTTCCGGAAACGACGGTCCGCCATCAAAGACGCGGCCGGAATGGGTTTGGTGTCGAAGTCTTGAAACGAGGATTCGAAGAATGTCACGGCCACGCGATCTTTCGGGCTGATCGCCCCGATGCATCCATGCAAAGCTTCGATGGCCTTCTCCCAATTCCCGCCCCCCATGCTGCCGGAGCGATCCACGAGGAAATAAAAATCCTGCGGCACGGCGTCGGTGGCTTCTGCGCTGGCCGGGGCGCGGAGTTCCAGCATCGCATAGTCATGGCCTTTGTCATGGGAAGTCCAGCCGCGCAACGAGACTTGGGCAGCGTCTCTTTCTTTCCAATGGAGGGCTAGATCGCGGTCCGGAGCATTGCCGCCTTGGGCGAGGGCAAGGTGCAGTAGGTCGGCCTTCCTCGTGGTGGTCAGTTTGTGCGAAGGAGAAGTGACTTCGCCGTCGAGGAATCCTGCTTCCACGCATCCATCGAGTTCGATGAAGGCCGCATCGGGATGTTGCGCATCAATACGCGGGGGAGTCATGCGAGACGCATCGGGAACCTGATCGGTGTCGTCAACCACGCCCGAGCCTCGGTTGGAACGCAGCAAGGCATTACCAGGAATGTAACGGATGCCCGGGCAGAGTGGCAGATCGAGCGACACATGGCCGGCCAACCGCCGGAGCGGTTGCAGATAGGCCAACTTCACCTCCACCACATCCTGCGGTTGCAGGTTGCCCAAGCTCAACGTGAAGAGATTGTCGCGCTCCGATTCGACCAAGGCCGTGCGGAATCCGTCGGCTTTCTTTTGCTCGACGATTTTCTTGGCGGCTTCGCGCTCCTCAATGCGGGCGCAAATCACGCGGCCATTGATGGTGGCTTCGCACCGATACACCGCGCCATCGGCGGGCAATGGGAAAAGGTATTCGCAATCGAGCGGCTTGGAATTCTCCTGACAGTAAATCTGAACCATCTCCACCTCGGCCATTCCGCCCCGAGCGACAAAGTGGTAGCGGATGGATTTCAACGGCAACACGGTGCGCGAAAGCTCCAGTGCGTCGTCAGCGACGGGCATCAACCCGAAACGGATCTGTTTTGTTGATTCATGTATCATAGGTTTTCCCTCAATTGCGTTTCGTGTCGGAAGTGTTGGCCCACCCAGCCTCGGCGAGTGTTGACTGCAAGCGGCGGATGAGATGTGGCGGCAGGGAACGGTCATGTCGCGACACAATCATCAAATCATCAGTGAGCGGAACAACGCCCCAATGCTCGGTGGGAGCCACCGCTTCAAACGGGGCGGCCACCAACTTCAATTGCCGCCCAGCTTTGCGGGCAAACTCGCGCAGTTCAGCCTCGCTCTTCCCATAAAGCTGCTCGTGAATGCGGCGTAGCGGAAACCCTTGAGCTTGGTGGATACGGATGGCGAGCAGTTGGAGGCGGTGCTTCTCAGTAAACGCGCGCAGATAGCTGCCCGG
>CAMASG010000115.1 GCA_945860945.1 Akkermansia muciniphila | reverse complement strand
GCCGGGTGTTCAAAGGCCGTCACGCGCTTGAAGCCGGTGTGCAGATAATATTTGGCGTCGTAGTGCTCGTTGATCTCCGTGCTCATGGAACGGAGAATGGACATGTGCTCCATGCACTGCGCGAGCTTCGGGAAACGGTCGGCGATGTGGATGCCCGGCACCGAAGTCGGGATGGGTTTGAATTCACCCGTCGGCTTGGGATCGAACGTGTGCTGCTGGCTCGGGCCGCCGTCCATCCAGAGGAGGATGCACGACTTGCCACGCGGACGTTTCACCGAGGCCGTGGCGGCCATGGATTCAAACCACGGCACGGAGACGCCCGAGAGCAAGCCCGCCGCCGACAATTTGAGAAAGTCGCGGCGCAGAAGTGTGGAGTCGCCTATTTTCATGTTTGTTCCTTGATGAGGTTCAGCGCACGCAGAGAAATTCCGTTCGGTTCACCAGCATCCACAAAATATCGTTGTGCGCCACGCTGGGTTCGCTGGCCGCCGTCGTATAGGCAGTGGCCTCGGTCATCTCCGCGCGGGTGGGTCGGCGCGAGAGCGTCGCCAGATAAAGCCACTCGACGATCTGCTCCGTCGTGGCCGCAGGATTCTTTTTGCGGAACTCATCGAGCGCCTTGCTGCCGGACTGCAAGCGCGGGTGATTCAGAAAGGTGAGCATCTGCGGAATGCCGTGCGTGAAGTCGGTGGCGTCCTCCTCATTGGTGCCGAACTTGCGGCAGAATTCCAGATACTCATCGCCCACCGCAGCGCTCTCGCCACTGGTGTTACCGTCGCGTTTGTCGAGCGAACGCAGGTCGAGCTTCGGATCCCCGTACGCCAGCTTGAGCGAATCCAGCAGCATATCAGCCGTCATCACGCGCACCGGCGCGCGGCCGTGAAGAGCGACTTGCTGCGGGGCGTGTCCGGCGGTGGTGCCGGCGGCAAGTCGGCTGGACCGCTGGTACGCCTGCGAATTGCAGATGCTGCGCACCAGATGTTTCACGTCGAAATTCGAAGCGGCAAATTCGTTGGACAACAACTGCAGCAAGCCCGGATGCGTGGGCGGGTTGAGCGCGCGCAGGTCATCGACCGGATTCACGATGCCGCGCGCGAAGAACTGGAACCAAACTCGGTTCGCGAAAGCGCGCGCAAAAAACGGATTGTCGCGCTGCGTCATCCACTCAACCAATGCCGGCCGCAGCAGCGAATTGCCTTGGGGCGACTTGCTTTCGCCGCCGAGGAACGCCACCGGAACCGCTGTGCCCGCACGCTTGAAAGCCGATTTGGGAATGATGATCTGCGCCCCGCCTGCCGCCTCTTCCAACTTGCGGAAGTCGCCCTTCACGTTGCCGAAGAATCCCGCCAGCGACCAGAATTCGCTCTGCGCCCAGTCGCGGTAAGGATCGTCGTGGCACTGGGCGCACTGCAATTGAACGCCCATAAAAAGCGAGGCCACACCGCGCGCCGCGCCTTCGGGCGTGATCTTGGCGTCCTGCCCCAGCAATCCGTAGAAGATGAGATGCGGCTGATCTTTGATCTCGCCCTTCACCAAAAGCAGATCGCGCACGATCTTGTCCCACGCATCGCCGGCGTTAAAACGCGCCGCGAACCACGTGCCCAGACTGCGCGCCTCGCCGTGCGGTTGCTTGCCGCCATTCATGTCCGAAGGCAACTCGGGCGGACAAATCCAGTCGCGCCACATGCGGCCGAAGTGCTCGCCAAATTCCGGCGCGGCCAAAAGTGAATCAATCAGCTTCGCGCGTTTGTCAGGCGCAGCGTCGTCGAGGAATGCCGCCGCTTGTTCAGGCTTGGGAACGCGGCCGGTGAGATCCAGAGACACGCGCCGCAGAAACTCGGCATCATCCGCCAACGGCGCAGGCTTGAGTTTCTCAAGGGCCAACCGCGCGAGCAGATGCTCATCAATGGCTTTTGCGACCGACTTGGGCTCGTGTTTCTTGCCCGCCGGCAGCAACGGTTTTTCCGCCGCACTTTTCTGTTGCGCCACCGTGGGCAGACCCGCCGCAATCCACTCCTTGATGATCCGCCGTTCCTCAGCCGAAAGCTTCTTCTCGGCCTTGGGCATTTCGTCCGCGGCAATCTGTTTCCACAACACGCTCTGTTCAGGTTTTCCCGAAACCACTGCGGGTCCGCTCTCGCCGCCCTTGAGCATGGCCGGCACCGTCCGCAGATCCAGTCCGCCCTTCTGCTTCAATCCGCCGTGGCAACCCATGCAATTTTTCTGCAGGACAGGAAGAACGTCGTGCTCCAGCAACGGCGCTGCGGCCAAGCTCAACGGAGCTACGAGTAAGACAATCAACTGGAAATGAAACGCGGTGATTTGCATACAGGCTGCGAACCTCATTTTGACGCCCCCACCCACCTTGCCGATTCATTATTACTCCCAGTGATAGCTGGCCGATATTTTGCGCACGGACATCTACGAATGGGACTCGGCCAAAGGCTGCCTGATCATGCCGGGCATGGCGGTGCGGTTCACGCGCGGCGGCATGCAACTGGAAGTGGTGTTCTGTTTTGAGTGCGACATTCTCGTCACCTATCTCAATGGCCGCGAGATGGGCTCTGAAGATTTCGATCGTGCGCATCGCGCGCTGGTGGCGGTGACCAAGGAGCTTTTCCCAAACGACGCCGAAATCCAGAAGCTCAAGTGAGCGGTCGCTGCCCGTTCACTTCACGGTGATGACCGCGCAGTTGCTCTTGCCATTGCGCGGTTTATTATCAGCCTATCCGAAGAGCCCCATGACCGGTGTGCCCGAGGAGAATGGAGGACGAGTGACACCGGTGTTCTTGCCGATGTCGTTCAAAGGCACGCCTAGAGCGTGAAGAACGGTGGCGTGGAGATCCTGCGGGGTCACGGGATTGCTCTTCGGGGCAGCACCCGTTTTGTCTGACTCGCCATACACGGCACCGCCGCGAATGCCGCAGCCGGCCACGATCGCGGAGAAGCACTGCGGCCAGTGCTGCCGACCAGGTGGCCCCTGTGTCAGGATGGTGGGCGTGCGCCCGAATTCGCCCATCGCGACGACCATGGTGTCCTCCAGCATGCCGCGCTCCTTCAGATCGGTCAGGAGGGCGGAAAGCGCCTGATCCAAGCGGGGCAGACAAAAGTTCATCCCGTAGGAACCGGATCCGAACGCGTTGCCCATGCCCATATTGCCACCATGCATGTCCCAACTGGAACTGGGTGGTCCGCCACCGGCTTCCCCGGGCGCGGGACCGACCCAGCCATTCACAGTCACAAAACGGACGCCGGCCTCCACCATGCGTCGGGCGAGGAGTAGATTCTGGCCGAGCGGATGCATCCCGTAGCGTTCGCGGACAGATAAAGGCTCGCGATTCAAATCGAAGGCCTGCCGCCCTTCCGGCCGAGTCATCGCGTCGTAGGCCAACTCTCTGAGTTCGCTCCAGTCCTTGCCGCCCGCGTCTCCCGCGAGACGGTCGGATTCGAGCGCGTCCAGCAGTTTGCGCCGTTCCTGCAGGCGGGCTGCGTTGCTACCCATTTCATAAACCTCCGGCAGCTTAAACTTCGGCATCGCCGGGTGGTTGTCGGCGGAACCAATGAATACAGGTGCATAGCTCGATCCCAGATAACCACCGGAGCCGATGTTCGGAGCGCAGAAAACCGGCGGGCCCACGCACTTGATGAGCCACGCATTCGAGATCAGGTTGCGCTCATTGGAAAGATTCTTGGCCACGACCGATCCGATGTAGGGCAAGTCGTCGGGGATGCCTTCCCTGACCCGCTCGACCACTTGGCCGCACAGCAGGTTGTGCATCGCGTCGAAGTGGTTGTTGATCGGGCGAGGATGTGTCATCGAGCGGATCAGACAGAACTGATCCGTGACCTTCGCGAGCATGGGATGGAGCTCGCTCAACTGCATGCCCGGGACTTTGGTGCTGATAGGTTTGTAAGGCCCGCGGATTTCGGACGGGGCGTCGGGCTTCAAGTCCCACGTGTCGATGTGGCTCGGGCCACCGCACAAGAGCACGAAGATGCAGCATTTCTTCGAGGCAACAGCCTTGCCCGAAGCGTCGAATTTGTCCTTCCCGACGACCAACCCCGGAACAGCCAGATTGAGGGCGCCAACGCCGCCAGCTTGTAGAAAACGCCTCCGAGAAGTCTTGGGGAGATTCATGAGCGATTATTGATAGGCATTTGCTTTCTGGATACTGTGCGATTCCAGGAACATTGCTTTTGCGTCGGGTTAATCTGGTTCCTGTTCTATCCCTTTTGGCGGGTATGGCAAGTCTGTTTTTAGCCACGCCGAACGGCGTTCCGTCTTCCCTTTACACAAGGCCTATCTCAGCAGGTTTTCATAATCTGGCGTGGAAGCCGCGTCGTCGCCGTAATCTCCCTCATCACGAACTGCCACGTTCGTTTGGCGGCATCGCGGTCCGTGGCGCTCAGATGCGCGCGGACAATCCGCTGACTGAGATTGGAGGCGAGGGTCGGAATCGAACGAAATCTCCACCAGCCATCAGCCTCAATAACCTGATTTACAGGCCCATTTTAACGCTGATTTTGCAGAGGCTCAAGCGGTTTTTGACACTATCCGCCAACTGCCGGACATAACTCGCCACGGGCCCGCTTTTACTCGGTTATT
>CAMASG010000114.1 GCA_945860945.1 Akkermansia muciniphila | reverse complement strand
GGCGGGAGCGAGTTTGTAAAAAGCAGGAAACGTCGCCGTGCCAAAATAAACCTCGCCCGCAACCACCGATGGCGTGGCATGGACGACACCAATCGTCTCCTTCGATCCTGTCGCGGGGAAACGCCACTTCTCGACGAGCCTGCTCGCGTTCGCCGCGCTGATAGTTTTCTCATTCGGATTGAACCGCCAACCCGCGACGTCATGGTTGTAAGTCGGCCAGTCGGCTGGCGAGGTGTCCGCTGCGCTGGCCGCCTGCGAAATAGCCAGCGGTGCCATCAGCAACGCGGCGACGAGAGTGAGCGTGTGTTTCATGGAGGTTGAGAGCCAGTTCCGCGCGGCAACTTCAAGCAAACCTGTCGGGCGAGAGCAGCGTGAGATCGTGTGACGGTTTCTCCCCGTCGAGGATTTCAGCGACCAGCCGGCCAGTGATCGGCCCGAGGCTAAGGCCCATCATCGCGTGGCCGGTGGCGAGAGTGAGATTGGAAAACTTCGCGGTCCGGCCGAGATACGGCAGGCCATCGGGCGAACACGGACGCAAACCGCCCCACGGCTGCACGCCCGCGAAGTCCGATTCCTTGAACGCGGGGAAATACTTCAACGCCGACTTGATGATGCCGCGCACGCGCACGGGGTTGATGTCTTCGTTGAGGCCCGCGATCTCCATCGTGCCGCCGATGCGCAGCGTGTTGCCCATCGGCGTCACCGCCACGCGCGCCTCGGTGAGGATGGAGCAAAGCTGTGGCAGTTGCGGCGGCTGCGGCAGCGTGAGGCTGTAGCCTTTGCCGGCCTGCATGGGAATTTTCAGCCCGAGTTCGCGCGCCAGAGTCGGCGACCACGAGCCGCCGCAGAGGATGAATTCGTCGGCAGTGAGTTGGCTCACCTCGGAGTCGGAGCGCAGACTGCCAGCCTGTGGTTCTACCTCTACGGACGCGGCGTGCGGGCCGGCAGCCCGCGCTCTGACGGCGACTATCCGCCGCTGCTCGATGCGAAAGCCCTGCACCTCCGTCTCCCATCGAAACTTCACCCCCAACGCTTCGCACTGCGTCTTGAGCGCGGCCATGAAACGGTTCGGTGAAAGATGCGCGTCCTTGGGGAAATAAACCGAGCCGGACACGTCCATCGTCACGCCGGGATCGAGCGTGGCGGTTCGCTTGGCGTCGTGGACTTCGGCGGGAACGCCGAGTTCGTTCGCTCGCACGGCGAACTTCGCCTCGTCATCCAAGGTGTGCTGCGTCTGGCACAGCATCAACAACCCGCGCTTGGTGAGGCCAAAGTCGGTGTTCGGAAGCGCGGCCAACTCCTCGAAACACGCCCGACTCGCGAAGCTCAAGTCGCGCAGCAGTGGCGCGCTGCGGGCTACGTGCTGCGCTGTCGAGGCCTGCCAAAACTTGAATGCCCAGCTCAACAGATCCCAGTTCAGTCGTGGCTTGATGTAAAACGGTGACTCGGGATTCCACATCCACTTCAGGCCGAGCGCGACCATGCCCGGCGCAGCCAGCGGCACGAAGTGGCTGGGCACAATCATCCCCGCGTTGCCGAATGAGCACCCATCACGCTGCTCGGGATTGCGATCGATCAGGGTGACACGGTGGCCTCGCTTGGCGCAGTAGTAGGCCGTCGCTAGCCCAATGACCCCGCCGCCGATGATGACGATTTGTTTCTCCTTAGCCACGGTTGGAGCACGAATTGAACATGGAGCGGAGGCTTTGACGTGATGGGAAATGGAGCCGGTAATCCATGGCTCGCTTCACGGAATGCCCCAGCAGAACGGATCGCTTTCATCGAGCAGCAGCGCGGCCTCGCCGGTCACGAATGCGGAGCCGGTGATGGTGGGAATGATTTTACCCGTCGCGCGATCCAGCCAGCGGTAGCTCCCGACGAACCGGCTGCCGATCACGCTTTCCTGCACGAGCGAGTCGCCCTCCGCGAGTCGGTCGTCCGCTGCGAGACAAGCCAGACGCGCGCTGGTGCCGGTGCCACAGGGCGAGCGATCGTAGGCTTTGCCGGGACACAAAACGAAATTCTGTGAGTGCGCGTCCTTCGCGCGCGGCGGACCCAGCAGGACGATGTGATCCACCTCGGGAAAGCCCTGCGCGTTCACGGCTTGCCTCATGCGCGATGAAGCGTCGGTGAGCTTCTCGACGTTCGCGAGTTCGAGCGCGAGGCCGTGTTGCTCCACGAGGAAGAACCAGTTGCCGCCCCACGCGACGTCGCCGACGATCTTGGCGGTAGGGCGCGCTGTCCCCAGCGCGCCGTCGGCGTTCGCCAACTCGATGGTCACCGCCCTCGCTTTGCGATACGCCGGAATGTTCGTGACGGATACCGAGCCATCCTCGTGCAGCAACACCGTCACGACACCCACCGGCGTTTCGATGCGATGTTCGCCGGGCTGAATGCGCCCGAGGTGCGCGAGCGTCACGACGAGCCCAATCGTCCCGTGCCCACACATGCCAAGGAAGGTGACGTTGTCGAAATAGATGACACCGGTGACGCACGACTTGTCGGCTGGCTCGACGAGCAGCGTGCCCACGAGCACATCGGAGCCGCGCGGTTCATTCACCACCGCGCGGCGGAAGTCGTCGTGCCGCTCGCGGAAGATTTTCAATTTGTCCGCCGCGCTGCCGCCGCCGAGATCGGGGCCGCCACTGATCACAACGCGCGTGGGTTCGCCGCCGGTGTGGGAGTCGATGACTTGAACGCGTTTCATGTTTTAAGCTCTGGTGAGTTCACTCGACGCCGGGCATGAGCCAGCGAATTAGCGGTGAAAAAATCAGCAACAGCAGTCCGCCGCCGCCCACGATAAGCGCGACCTGCATGAATTGCGCAGGCATCCCGTAATAGCTCATGCGCTCCCACATCTCGGTGAAGTAGAGCGTGTAGATGCCGCGCGGATGTCGCGTCGAGGCGGGGGTTGGTTGAGTCATGCGGGGAGGCGGGTTGCTGAAATTATCTCGGTTGCGCGAGTCGGGCGCGCACCAAGTCTGGGAGGAATTTCATGGGCACCGAACCGTGGTCGAGCACGGCCTCGTGGTAACGGCCGAGTTCAAACTTGTCGCCAAGTTCCCGGTGGATCTGCTGGCGCAAACGGTAATGCGCCATCCGCCCCACGAAGTAGGTGCTCAATTGCACCGAGCTTTGCTTCGCGCGGATGATTTTCAGCTTCGCCTCGCCCTCGGATTGGAAGCCGCCCTCCATCATCAGCCGCAGCGCCTCATCGTCGCTCATCGCGGTGGAGTGCATCTTGTGGTCGAGGATCGTGTTGATGACGGCGCGCAAATAAAATTTGAGCTGGTTCAGACGCAACGGGAGTTCATCGGCACCGCCGCCGTAACCCTGGTCGAGCATCATCTGCTCGGTGTAAACCGCCCAACCCTCGATGAACACGCCGGATTGCAACACGCGCCGGATGAGCGAAGGGCTGCGGTTGGAATACTCCAGTTGCACGTAGTGACCGGGGTAGGCCTCGTGGATGGTCAGCACTTGGAGCATGTGCCGGTTGTATTCCTCGAGGAAGCTGCGCACGCGCGCGGCGGTCCAGTCCGCCGGCGGCGGGCTGACGGCGTAAGTGCTGGGGCCGGCCGGATCGAGCGGGAGCGCGGACTCCAGGTAGGCGAGTGAATTGCCGCGCCGAAACTCGGGCATCTCGAGCACCTGGCAACGATCCGGCTCCGGCAGCCGCAGGATGTCGCGCTCGCGAATGAAAGACTTGATCTGGCTGACACTGGCTCGCGCGTCCTGCACGAGCGTCTCCGGAGCGCCGTGCTCCTGGCTGACCGCGTGGATCACCTGCGCGATGGTGGCCCGCCGGCCTGCGACGTCATCCGGCGGCAGCGCGGCCTTCGGAAAATAGCGGCTCCAGAGCTGGCGCGAGACGACATACATGTCGCGCTGCACGCGGGCGAACTCCGCTTCGGCGTCGGCGAGAACTTGAGCCGCCGTGAGGCCCGCATCCAGCTCCAACTCCAGCTTGTGCGAGAACTTCTTCTTGCCGAGCCGCCATTCGCCGTTGGCTTTCGGCAGGAGATCGGTCTCCAGAAACTGCTGATGTTCTTTCAGTGCGGCCACCACCGGTTCGGCTGTCGTTTTAAGTGACGCGAGTTGCGGCGTGTCGCCGACGAGCCTGAAAATCTCCTTCTCGTAGAAACCAATCGCACCGCGGTTCTGGAGAATTGCGGTCTCAAGCACCGAGCGAGGCGGGTTGCGCAACGTCGCGCGTGCCGTCGCCACGATGCGCGGAATCTGTGCCATCCGCGAGATGGCGTTGGCCACGTTGGTCTCCTTCGGCAGCGTGGATTGCGTGAGCAACGAATACACACTGTCGCTGATGTAGGCACCGTAGGTGCGCGGGTCCTCCTCGAATGGGCGCGTGTTTTCCCCGAGCCAGATGTTGCGAGCCAGCTCCCCACGGAGGATCTCGTAGTCAATCTGCCGGTCACGCGAGAGGTCGGAATACTTCACCGCCTTCGGCAGTGCGGCCAACTGCTTCCGCGCATGCGCCACCCAGCCCGCGCGGGCCTTCGGCGAAATGTCGTCGAGCAAATGATCGAACCGGTGATTACCCAACAGAGTCGCCTGGAGCGGCTGCATCCGAAACGTCTCGTCCAGGTTGGCCTTGAAGAACGCATCGAGCCTGGCGTCGGCATTCTGCGCGCGCATCGGGCTGGCGATGCCGAGGAACAAGGCGAGTCCGATGAGAATGGTTGGGCGCATGTTGGATCGCGGGGAGTTCACCGGGCACCCTCCTTCGCGCGCGGCAGTTTCGGCCGGCGGCGGATGCTGTCGCGGATAATCTTCAGCACCTGCTTCCGCTCATCGCCCACGATGGGCAGGCGCGGCGCACGAACCCATTCAACGCCGAGGCCAGTCTCCTGTTCACAGAGCTTGATGTATTGGACGAAGTGCG
>CAMASG010000113.1 GCA_945860945.1 Akkermansia muciniphila | reverse complement strand
GACTTTCCGTTGCTCTTGCGGGGCGGGTAGTACACGTTGAGTGAGTCTCCAATCAAATAGGGGCTGAACACTATCTCAATAGTACCGGAATCGACGGTGGCATCGAATGTGTCCGCATACTCACGACCCCCCGCGCCCCACCCACCGCCAGTAAGGACAACGCCGCCCGAAGGTTTAACGCCACCCAAAGTAGTGCCGGTCCTTGATTCTCTGTAGATTTCCCTAGTGCTTTTCCTGTTTTGTTGCGCTTCTGCTTCTGAAAGTGATTGGAGAAGAATCGCGGCGCATACCCACAGCGCAGGGAGACGAAGCAAGATGGTTGCAGGGTGATGGGACATGCGTTTTTTCATAGCTTGGTCATTCCATTCAATTTTCAATTGAGGCAGACGCCTGTCCTCTCGCTTTAGTTACAACGAAGATACCGCCGTTCACGAGGCCCATCAAGGAAAACGGAAAACTATTTCTCCTTTCAGCGACAATCGCGTTGCCGTGATGCTGGTGAGAGTTCCATTCTCTCCGCCAACTTTCCCCATCGCTTAATATCTGGACTTCGAGGGACGCTTCCCACTACCGTCCGTGAATGCACGCTGGCCTCGCAAATGCATCTGACTGGCCCAATCACGCAGCCTCAGATTTTCCCCGCTCTACTATCGAATACCGCCGTTCCATTTCGAGTCCGAGTGGGATGTTCGTCCTAGCGCGAGGCTTGGTTCTGTTCCTTTGTTTGGTTCAAATCGCATCGGCTGATGTTGATTTTCGAAAGCAAATACAACCCATTCTCGAGAATACGTGCATCCGTTGCCACGGGGCGGACAAGGTCAAGGGGGGGTTGCGGCTCGACACCAAGGAGGGACTCCTCAAAGGCGGATCGAGCGGTCCGGTGATTAACGCCAAGGATTATCAGAAGAGTGACCTGCTCCGACGCGTCACTCTCCCGCGCGACCACGAGGATATTATGCCGCAGGAGACGGAACCGCTCTCGGGTCCGCACAAGAATTGGATCACCGATTGGCTCCGCACTGGTGCGCAATGGCCTGATGGCCTTGTGCTGAAGATGCGGAAAAAGGAAGTCCCGGGCTTGGCCGAGAAACAGTTCATCCCCGAAAAAGCTCCAGCTTCCCTCGCCGCCGCCGCGGTGGTGGCTGACCAAATTCTCAAGCAGGAAAACGCCGTCGCGAAGGGTGGGACGGCACCGACCGCTAGTGTGATTGATGATCTCGCCTTCCTCCGCCGCGCGACGATCGATCTCATCGGGCGCATCCCGACCACCGACGAAGTCCGCGCCTTCGAGCGCGAACGTGCGAGTGATCGGCGTGTCAAGTTGATTGACCGCTTGATTGACCATCCCCGTTTCGCTGAGCGTTGGACGGTCTTCTACGCAGACATGCTCCGCGTCCGCTCGCAGACCGATGGCGGTCCGCAACTTCTCGCCTACGTGAACCGCAGCGTTGCTCAAGGCAAACCTTACGACGAGATGGCGCGCGAACTCATCGCCACCAATGGTCGCCCTGAGAATACGCCCGCTGCTGGTTTCGCGCTGGGTGATGCGGCGAACCCGATGGCCCTCGCTGGCGCGACCGCACAGATTTTCCTCGGCGTTCGCGTCCAGTGCGCCGAGTGTCACGACCATCCGTTCGATGACTGGAAGCAGAAGGAGTTTTACGAGTTGGCCGCTTATTTCGGCACTATCAAGCGCGTGGAAGCGGGCAAGAACATCAAGCGTATCTACACGACCGAGGCCAACGAGACGGCCGTGAAATGGCCGCCCGAGAGCGAGAAGTCCGCGAAGCGGGACGGTGTCGCTCCGAAGTTCCCGTTCGAGATGGTCAACTATACCACCAAGCCGCACTACATCAGCCGCCTCGAAGACCGCCGCAAGCCGGACACCGCAGGCATCAGCGTCGCCGCCAGCAAAAAGGCGCTCGACGAACTAGTGGACGGCTTCGACGTAAAAAAAGCGTTGCGCGATTCTAAGTCCGAGGCAGAAGTGCTCGCGGAAGCGACCGCTGCTGCGAAAAAGGGCGACGACGGCAAGAGCGTTTACGTCCAGAGCGAAGACCGCCGGAAGCTCGCCGCGATGATTACCGACCCGCGCAATCCCTACTTTGCGCGCGCCTTCGTGAACCGCGTCTGGGCTGAGTTGGTCGGCCGAGGATTCATCGAACCGCTCGACAACATCTCCGCTTACAACGAAATTCGTCACCCGCAGACGCTTCAGTATCTCGCGCAGGAATTCATTGCCAGCGGTTACGACCTGCGCTCCCTCGTGAAGTTGACCATGCTCACCGAGACCTATCAGCGCGGCCACCTCGCCACCGGAGCCAGCGTGGCCGATGTGGCGCGCGCCGAGGAATCTTTCACCGCCACCCGCGCCCGTCGGATGCTCGGCGAAGTTCTCTTTGACAGCGTCGCCACCGCCGGCCACCTCCTCTCCCACAAATGGCCCGAGGGCGCGAACGTCCGCGAAGTGAAGCGTCAGATTCGCATCCCCTTCGCGCCGCCCGCGATGATTGCCGCTGCTGAGGACAAGACCACCAATCAAATGGCGATGATGAAACCTGCCCAAGCTCCGGCACCGTATGACTTGGAGAAGGGTTCGAGCCTGGATTTCGATGCGTTGCTCAAGCCCACGAAAATGTTGAAGGACGACCAGTTCGCGGACGTGCTCTCCGAATCGAAGATGGACCTCGCGATGAACAAGAAGATGGAAGACGACGCGATAGAAGCGGTGCGCCAAGCTCGGATTCGTTTGCTCCAGTCCGGCAACGCCGAGCGTTTCCGCCTCGAAACCATCTCCGCGCTCGTGGACGATAATCCGAAGTTCGACACCACTCTCCGCATGGCCACGCCCGCGCCGCCGGCACATTTCCTCCGCGTTTTCGGCCAACCTGCCCGCGACAACCTCGGCGAATTCCGCGATGAATCGCCGTCGCTGCGCCAACAGTTAATGATGCTCAACGGCAAGGCCACGCATGAAGCTTCCCGCGTTGGTCCACTGGAGCCCGTTCACCAGCTCATCAACGGCCCGAATGCCAAGCCCGATCAGGCCGTTGAGTTGATCTACCTCGAGATTTTTACCCGCCGCCCCACAAAAGAGGAGCAGGCCGAGGCCCGTGCCGTTATGGCCGCCAGTAAAACCCCGATCGAAGGTCTCGGCGATCTCCGTTGGGCCATGCTTAACTCACACGAATTCCGTTATCTTCCCTAAAAACCGCCATCACTAAAACACTATGAGCTCCTGCACTGACTACTACACGTCCCGCCGTCGTTTCCTTACTCAGTTCGCCGGCACAGCGGCATTGCTCGGCATGCCGATCAACCGTCTCGTCTCTGCGATCGGGTCCGCCCACGCGCCCAAGGCCGAGTCCGTCGTGCTCTTCTGGAATGGCGGCGGCATGAGCCACCTTGATACTTGGGATCCGAAGCCGGGTCGCGCGGTCGGTGGCGAGTTTTCCGCCATCAAGACCAGCGCCGACGGCATCCAAATCAGCGAGATTTTCCCGCAGCTCGCCAAGCAGATGCATCACTGCGCTGTCATTCGTTCCATCGCCGGCACCAACGGCGACCACGGACGTGCGACTTACGAACTCCAGACGAGCTACCCGCAGAATCCCGCCCTTGTCCACCCCGGACTCGGCTCGTTCGTGGTGAATGAGAGACAGAAGGCCGGCGATCTCCCTTCCTACATCAGCATTGGCGGCATGGCTCCGCGTGCGGGCTATCTCGGCCAACGTTGCGAGGCCTACTACATCGGCTTGCCCGGCGAGCGCGATCCATATCTCGCCTTCCCCGACGGCATCCACCACGAGCAAGGCCAGCGCCGTTTGGAGATTCTCGCGAAGATGAACCTCCGTACGTCCGGCAAACTCGCCGCGAGCGATCTCAAGGAAGCCGATGTCGCGCTCAAAGACGCCGTGGCTCTCATGAAGAGCCCCGCGCTTTCATCCTTCGACCTCGACAAGGAAAACCCGAAGACACTCGATCGCTACGGCCTCACCGAATTCGGACGTGCCACGTTGCTCGCCAAGAAGCTCATCGAAACCGGCGTGCGCTTCGTGCAAGTGAACCGCGGCGGGTTCGACAACCACATGGACGTTTTCCCTGCGATGCGCAACCACGGCTCCGTCATGGATCCCGCCGTCGCCTCGCTCATCGAAGACCTTCATGCCTCGGGCCGTCTGTCCAAGACCCTCGTCATCATGTTGAGCGAGTTCGGTCGTACTCCGAATATCAACAAGGACGCCGGTCGCGACCACCACGCTCGCGTGTTCAGCTGCTTCCTCGCAGGTGGCGGCATTAAGGGTGGACAGGTTATCGGCTCGTCTGACAAGGACGGCATGGCCCCGGCGACCCGCCCCGTGCAAGTCGCCGACATCCACGCCAGCGTCTGTCACGCTCTCGGTATCGACCACACTCGTGAACTGACCACGCCTCTCGGCCGTCCGATGAAGTTGGTCAAAGAAGGTGCCAAGCCTGTGGCCGAGCTGTTCGCCTAACATCACCTCAAGTCTTGGAGCGCGGACGTCAACGTCCGCGCTCTTTGCTTTTCAAGGTTAGCCGTCGAGGTAAGGAGGCGGACATGACGCCGCGATAACTCTCGGAATCCGCCTCCTGACCTCGGCGGCTACTTCTCTTCCTTCTTCGCCGCGCCGCCGAGTGTCACATCCACGCCGTAGGTTAGCGTGAGATCCTGGTGGGCGCGACCCGCCCACGAGGTGTTCAGGTGGACTTTGCAGACGGTCTTAAGCGTGCGGATGGCGGCTTCCTTGTCGCCCTTCGCGGCGTAGTGGCCGGCGATGCGATACTGCGCCTCGGGGGCGGCGCTCTTGAAGAAGTTCAGCACGCCGACCAGGGTCTGGATGGCCGCGTCGTGCTGCTTCATCGCGCCCTGGCAGTCCGAGATGCGGAAGAG
>CAMASG010000112.1 GCA_945860945.1 Akkermansia muciniphila | reverse complement strand
GAGCAACCTGCGCGGTGGCTATTTGCAGGCGCAACTGAACGGGCTGCCCACCACCGTCCCGGCGTGAAGGAGCCGGTCATTCTCCCAGCCAGACCCAGCGCGCGCCGGTGTCCTTGCGGTATTTGCCGAGCGCGTGGTTATCAATCGCGTATACCGCGACGCCTTGGTTCGCCTCCGCCGCCTTGAACCGCCGCAACTCCTCGTGCCGCCAATTACCCGCATCAGGAACCGCAGCGGGCGCGCAAAGCGAGAGCAGCGTCGCGAGGGCGCAAATGGTTTCACGCAGACTCATCGCATTTTCTTCAGCTCGAATTGTTCCCCCGCCAAAGCGCGCTTCACGAACGCGCCCCAGAATGGCGTCGGCGTGTAGTCCCAGCCCGTAATCATCACGGGCGTGGCGGCGGGGTGGAAGGAGAACGCGGTCCAGTGGAGGCGGTGCTTCTGGATGAAGCCCAGCATATCCGGGGCCCACGTGTAAGGATCTTCCTGCGCGGACGCCGGGATGAAATCCATCTTCTTGATGTCCGCGCCGACCTCGCCGACGAGGATGGGATGGCGCTCGGCGATGATCAGCACCTTCTCCTGCCAACCGCGTTTCCACGGGTAAATGTGCGTGGCGTAGATGATGCCGCGGCCGGTCTTGTCCTTCAGCTCGAAGCCTCGCGCGATGCCGGAGAGGTCGTAGGCCCAGTCCAATCCACCAGCCACGACGAGGTTGCGCGCGCCGGTGCTGCGGACGGCATCCACGAGCGCCTGCATGCCGATGGCTTGAAAACCCTTGCCGCCCTTCGCCTTCTCTTCAGGCGAAAGGAAGGCGTCTTCGTCCGCCGGGCCTTTCTTCTCCAGCACGTAGCCGCCGTCGCGCCAGACTTCCCACGACGTGCCGTGCGGCTCGTTGAAGAGGTCGAACAACACCGCCGGGTGATCCTTGAATCGCGTCGCCGCATCCTTCCAAAACTCCGCGTGCTCGGCCCGCGGGGCGCGGAAGCGGTGCAGATCCAGCAGCACATACGCGCCGCGATTGGCGACGAGCGTGACCGCCGCGTCCACCAGTTCGCGATACGCCGCGCCGCCGTCCTTCTGGCCGCTCGTCCGCCCAAACCAATACTCCTCCTTCACCGGCAGTCGGATGAGATTCGCTTTCCACTCGTCCACCGCGACCAGCGTGGACTTGAGCACATGGTCGCCTTTCACCAGGAACTCGAGGCTGACGACGTTGACGCCTTGCAGCCACACGGGCTTGCCGGCGGGGTTCAACACTTGGTTGCCCGTGACGTGTAATTCCGCTGGCCACTTCGCACGGTCCGGTTGTTCCGGCGCGACTTGCGCCAACTTCTCCGCTGCCGCCGTCGCTTTGGCGGAAGCCAGTAACGCCACGGCGTCCGTCGGCTTCAGCACGATGTCGTCGAGGTCGAACGTACCGCCCTCGACTTGGAAGAGCGCCGGCATGAACTCCAGCATGCGCGCGTCCGCCGGCACCAGGAACTTCACGCTGCGCGCGACCCAGCCGTCGGTGCTCTTGCGCGTGTTGGGCGGCGGCGGTTTCGCCGACAGCTTTTTGCCCGCCGCGTCTTTGAACTCCATCATGATGCGCGCATCGAACCACGGCTGCTTGCCGGGCTTCAGCCCACTCACGCGCTGCCGCCACGTCAGTTCGATCGCCGTCACGCCTGCGGGAATCGTCACCGGCTGATAAAGCAAAACCGTCTCGCCCGGCTGACTGGAGGTGAGCCGCAGGAAGTGGTTGCCGCCCTCCGCTTGCCAACTCACGCCGCTCTTCGCCCGCACCCAACCATCCGGCCAGCCGTCCGCATTCTTGTCGGCCTCGAAGCCGCCGTTGGGCACGCGCATTTACAGCGGCACGGGCGGAGCCGAAAGTTCACCGATGTTTAAAACTGGTTTCGCTCGCACCGGCGAATCGGGCAGCTCGAGAAGGACGCGTAAGGGCGTGCTGGTCTTCGTCTCGCCGCCGGTTGCGAGGAAGAACCAATCGCTCGCGAGGCCGGCGTCGATTGTCTCCTTCGCCTCCCATTCGGAGGACGACGCGGTGAAACGCGCTTTCGTGAGCGCGCTCCATTCGCCCGCGACACTTTGCACCCAGCCGTTGCCAAAGCGGGCGCGACGCCGCTCGTTCGCACTCTTTGTGTCGCGGCGGAAATCTTCGACGAACGAATACAGACCGCTCAACGGCAGCCCACCCGTCCGCGTGCGGAACGTGGCGAGCTTCCACCAGTTCTTCGTGTCATTGCGCCAGACCCACGCGGTGTAAGCGGTCTTTTGATCCTGGACTTCGCCGCGCACGAGGAAGCGATTCGTCTCGCCGATTTTCCACGCGAACGGCGCCATGCACTGTCCGCCCGTGCCTTCGCCGCCGAAACGCCGGATGCGCACACCCTCGCCCTCGTGCAACAGCTCGACGCGATCCTCGAGTTTCACGGTGTTGGCATTATCGCCTTTCGTCGGATCCCACACGGAGAAGAGAACGACCTTGTTCGTCGGCGAGCCGAGTTGTTGCACACCGAAGTAGCCGGTGTTCCAACCCGCCGCCATGAAGTAAGTGCCGTTGACCGATTCCTCGACGACCATCTCATTGTAAAACAGCACCGCTTTGGGCGCGGGATAACCGAGATGAACCGAACGCGCCGCACGCGGTGGCTTCGGCGCATCGGCCGCAAAGGAAATCCCTGTGGCCGAGAGGAAGAGCGCGCCGACCACCGCAGCGGC
Source organism: Akkermansia muciniphila (assembly GCA_945860945.1). Classification (GTDB taxonomy): domain Bacteria; phylum Verrucomicrobiota; class Verrucomicrobiia; order Limisphaerales; family SIAT01; genus SIAT01. The sequence goes on along the minus strand of CAMASG010000112.1, from coordinate 2,188 downwards.
AAGGCTGCGCCCGAGTTGTGTGCGTGTGTTCAGTTTCACTTCAGCGAATCTTTCCCATCGGTGAGCCACTCGAGATTGAAGCGCGCGACCGTCAGCAGGCTGGTCTTGTAGATGTCCTTCCCGTCCGTGCTGCCGCGCTCGTAGAAGAGAAGGATCGTCCCGTCCTTCGCCACGGCGAGGTCGCTATAGCCGCTGAAGCCGGGCTCGATGGGCTTGCTCACCGGCCACGTCGCGGACTCGTCGTAACTGAGTTTCACGGAAACGTTCCTGCGGTCGCGGTTCTTGCCGGGCGTTTCCTTGGCGTCTTTGCGCGAGAGATTGTGCGGGTTGGCGAAGAGCAGGCGATTCTTCGCGGGCGCTTCGCTGAGGCGAATCATCGTCGCCATGCAAATCGGCTCGAGCAATTGCTCGTGGAACTGCGGCTTGCTCCAGCCCGTCGCGCCGTTCGCGCTTGTGGTGAGCAGACGGCGGTTGGCCTTCGATTCGCTGCGCATGTTCAGCAATACACGGCCGTCGGCGAGTTGCACGGCGCAGGTCTCGTTCGGGATGTTCCACTCGCCTTCGTTCGGCCCGGCGATTTCGCCGCGCTGCCACGACTTGCCGGTGTCATCGCTGTAAATCACCGACGTGACGGACGGCCGATGCGCGTGGCCGCCCGTGCCGAGCGAGAGCCACACGGGCACGATGAGCCGGCCGTTCTTGAGCTGGATGCCGTGGCCGGGACCGGTGGCAAGGACCTTCCACGCGTATTCGGGACGGAACTTATCGAACGCGGCGGTGATCTCGACGGGCTTGCTGAAGGTCGCGCCGTCGTCGTCGCTGCGCATGTAGAAACAACGAGCGTATTCGAGGCAGAAGAGAAAATGCACCGCGCCGTTCGCGTCCGGAATGGCGACAACGTTGTTATAGGTGACGTCGTCTGGGTTCGCGAGCTTCTGCGCGAGCGCGACGAGATTCTTCGATTTCGGGCCGGGCACATCGGCGATTTTCATGCGCGCGCCCCACGTCTTGCCGCCATCCGTCGAACGGCGCATCAAAATATCAATCATGTCCCAATCGCTCTTGCCGGTGCGGCGCGCCTCGCAATAGGCGAGTACCGTGCCGGCTTTCGTCACGACGATGCCGGGAATGCGATAAAGCGCGTAGCCTTCTTTGCCCGCTTCGAAGATATCCACTTTCTCGAGCAACGGCGCGGCGGCGTGGAGCGCGGCGCTCGCTGTGAGCCCGGCCGCGATGAGGATGGTTTGAAACAGCGCGTGGACGGTTGGCTTCATAGGTTCAAGAGTGGACGGCAGCATACGCGCGACGTTGAATCGGTGACAAGCCTGTCCGTGCAGCGGTAACGCTGCGCTGCTAACTCTTGCCGCTGGGCGCAGTCACTTTGCCGGCGGGAAGATTCGGTTTCAGCTCGTCGCTGAAAAGGCTGGTGGCGATTTCCTCCGCGGTTTGCGTGCGCATATTGAGCACTTCGGTGGATTCAATCGCCAGCGGCGCGCCGGTCTGGTGGAAGAGCCATTTCACCGCGCGTGGGAAGCAGGCGGCGATCTTCACTGTGCCGCTCTCGGCGAGCCGTTTCAGCGCCGGATCTTTGCGCGCGCTCATCTCGCAGAGGTCGGCCACGGCCTCGAAAGCCACGCCGCTTTCGCACAGCTTCTTGAGCACCGCTTCCTTCACCTCTTTGGGGACGACCTGAGCGTAGGTGCAGTGGCAGTACAGAATGCGCGGCTTCTCGTTCATGACAGCGGATGAGAATACAGGGCGGCGGCGAGAATGCCAACGCTGGCTTTTAGGCTGGTGAAGGTTCGCCGCCAGCGTTGCTTTTTCTTCAATGGAGATTCATTCTGTCACGTCAACTGACCACGCTTATGCGCATCGCCAATCCATATCTAGCCTTCTTCTTGAGCCTGTGGCTTGCATTGGCGGTACAATCCTTGAGCGCGGCAGAAGTGTTACATCGGCAGGTGGACTCCCTCATCGCCGCGAAAGCGAAGGCCGCCAAACAACCGCTCGCCGCACCGGCGGACGACGCGGAGTTTCTTCGGCGCGCGTGGTTCGACTTCAACGGCGGCATTCCCAGCGCGGAGGAGACGAAGAAGTTTCTCGCCGACAAGACTGCTGACAAACGCGCCAAGCTGATTGAACAGCTCGTCGCCGCGCCGCGCTTCGCCGAGCAGATGGCCGAGGCGTT
>CAMASG010000111.1 GCA_945860945.1 Akkermansia muciniphila | reverse complement strand
TTCCAGTAAGGCGTGAAGCGCAGGCGCGGGATGCAGCAAAGAAACTGGCCGTCCTCCAACCCGTTTGCCTTGAGAAAGTCCGTCGCCTTCGCGTCATCGCGCAAGTCCGTGCCGAACGCGCCGTCCGGCCCGAACTCCATCAGCGGGCTTGTGCAACCGCGCTTCTTAGCCAACTCCAGCGATGCCGAATCGCGGAAGTAGGCGAATTTCGCGCCGCTCAACACGGCGATGGTCGTCGCAACGCTCTTCTCCGACGCGGGCGAAGTGGCGGTGGAACTTTGCAGCGGCAGCGTGATTCCATAGACGCCGTAAGGCTTGCCGGTTTCCTTCGCCCAGCGCGCGACATCGTTCTGCGCGACGAGCGACGGCCCAGAGCCGTGCAGCAGAAAATCGCACTCAGCGAACGCGGCCTTGAGTGCCTCCGGGCCTTTGACGAGGCGTAGCTTCGGGAATCGCGCGAGGAGCATTTCCTCGACGCCGTTGTCCACCTTGCTCGGCCACAGTCGCACCTCAACGCCGGGCAGGTGCTTCTCGATGAGTGCGAGCACGCCCGGCGTGTGCGCGATGTCGCCGATGTTCACGGTCTGCCACGACGAGCGGAGCAGCACGCGCAGAGGCGGCGAGCGTGGCGGCGAGGGCGGTGTGGAGGAAATGGCGGCGGTTCATGATCGATTTAGAAATTAAGCAGACAGTGAAGCAAAACTGTTTCGCGCAGGCAACGCCGGCGTTTGCGGTCACGGCCACTTCGGCATTGTTTTTCCACGGCCGCTCGCTAGTTTTTGGGTGATGAACCGGCAATTCTTTCTCTCAATGAGCCTCGCCTTCGCAGCCGTGTCTGCGCAGGCGGTGGAAGTGGATCTGAAGCCCGCGTTGATGACGCTGAAAAAAGTCGGGCCCGAGGGCCGCGGCAACGCCGAGGCAGCAGGCGCGTGGCAAACGATTTCGAAGGCGGACGCACAATCCATTCCTGTGCTGCTCGCCGCGATGGATGACGCCAACGACCTCGCCGTGAACTGGCTCCGCGCGGCGGTGGACACCATCGTCGACCGCGAGTTGAAGGCCGGCGGCAAGCTGCCCACGGACGCTCTGCGCGCGTTCCTCGGCGGCACGCGGCATCACCCGCGCGCGCGACGGCTGGCCTTCGAATTGATTGCGCGCGTTGAACCGGTCGAGGCGGACAAGCTCGTGCCGACATTCGCTGATGATCCGAGCGTGGAACTGCGACGCGACGCGGTGCAGCGTCTGCTCGACACCGCCGACAAGACACTCGCCGCAGAGGATAAAGCCGGCGCGACGAAAGGTTTCCGTGCCGCGCTCAACGCCGCTCGCGACGAAGCGCAAATCAAGAAAGCGGCCGCCGAACTGCGCAAACTCGGACAGGAAGTGGATCTGCCGCGCCACTTCGGTTTTCTGATGGAATGGAAGATTGTCGGACCGTTCGACAACGCCAAGCTCGTCGGCTTCGACGCGGTTTATCCGCCGGAGAAATCGGTCAATCTCGCCATCGAACTCGACGGCAAGAGCGGCAAGGTTCGTTGGTCGGATTACGCCACGAAGGACGACTACGGCACGGTCGATTTCAACAAGCCCTTCGGCGATCACAAGGGCGTCACCGCGTACGCTTACACGGAGTTCAACGCCACCGGAGCGCGTCCCGCCGAGTTGCGTCTCGGCTGCAAGAACGGTTGGAAGATTTGGTTCAACGGCCAGCTCATCTTCGGACGCGACGAGTATCACCGCGGTTCGCGCCTCGACCAGTATCGTTTCCCAATCGAGCTGAAAGCCGGCAAGAACACCATCCTCGTGAAGGCCTGCCAGAACGAAGAGGTGAAGGATTGGACGAAGGAATGGCAGTTCCAACTCCGCGTCTGCGACGCCACCGGCACGGCCATCCTCGCGAAAGACCGGCCGGCCGCACGGGCTTCATCGGCAACAAAAACCACCGCGCAGAAGTGAGGCGATTATGAAGAAGCTGCTTTCCATCTCCCTGCTCGTCGCTGCGACGGTCGCGCTCCCCGCCGCCGATTGGCTCCAATTCCGCGGTCCCAACGGCAATGGCATCGCCTCCGAAACAAGCGCGCCCACCAAGCTCACCGAGCAAAGTGTCGCGTGGAAAATCGCGCTGCCCGGCCGCGGCCTCTCGAGCGCGATCGTCGTGGACGACCGCGTGTTTCTCACCGCGTCGAGCGGCGTTGAGCAAGATCGCCTTCACGTGATCTGCTTCAGCGCGAAGGATGGCACGAAGCTTTGGGAGCGCCAGTTCTGGGCCACCGGCCGCACGATGACGCACCAGAAAACCGCCGGAGCCGCGCCCACGCCGTGCAGCGACGGCCACCGTCTCTTCTGCATCTTCTCCTCGAACGACGTCGTCTGCCTCGACCTCGATGGCAACGTGCTTTGGCTGCGCGGCCTCGGCCGCGATTATCCGAACGCGAGCAACAGCCTCGGCATGGCCTCGAGTCCCGTCATCGTCGGCGACACGCTCGTCTGCCAAGTGGAGAACGACAGCGAATCGTTCGCCATCGGTCTCGCCGCGACCACGGGCGCAAACCGCTGGAAGCTCGACCGGCCGAAGATGGCGAACTGGACTTCGCCGCTCGTTCTCTCCGGCACGAATACGAACGCCAGCGCGCTCGTTGTTCTGCAATCTGGAAAAGGTTTGAGCGCGATTGAGCCGCGCACGGGCAAGGAAGTTTGGTATTACACGGACGGCGCAGCCACGATTCCTTCGAGCACGTTTGCCGGCGGTGTGTTTTACGCCGCGTCCAAAGGCATCACTGCGCTGCGCCCCTCCGCTGGCGAACCGCATCCGGAGCAACTCTGGCAGAGCGGCCAACTCAGCCCCGCCACCGCGAGTCCGATTGTGATTGGCGGAAAGATTTTCACACTGAACGCCGCGGGCATCTTGAGTTGCGCCGATGTGAAGGACGGCAAGCGTCTCTGGCAGTTGCGCCTCACCGGACCCTTCAGCGGTTCGCCGGTGGCGGTCGGCGCGCATCTCTATCTGGTAAACGAAAAGGGCCTCGTGCAAGCCGTGAACACGGCCGCGCCCGAAGGCGAACTCGCCAGCGCGCTCGATCTGAAGGAGACCATGCTCGCGACGCCCTCCGTGGCGAACGGCGCAATTTACGTCCGCAGCGACAAGACGCTTTGGAAACTCGGCGGCAAGTGAGGCGCGGATAATAGGGACGTTCGGCGACGGTGCGTTGAATCTGGTCTCCGTTGGGGTTTTGCTTGAATTCAGCGGAGTTGAAATCCACTCTCGCGCGAATCAAACGCCCACATTTATGAGCACTTCACTCAATCGTCGTTCCTTCCTCGCCACCGCCGCTGGAGTTGCCACGGCTGCCGCTGCGGCCTTTACCAATCGTTCCGCCAGCGCCGCTGAACGCGATTGGTCCGGGAAAAATCCGACGCGTTATCCCGATCCGGATATCCTCGCGCTCGACAAGCGGTTCAACAAATACAAGCTCGGCAACACGCCGCTCCAGCGCATCCACCACAGCGACCGCACGCTCTGGACCGAGGGCCCGGCGTGGAATGGCGTCGGCCGTTATCTGCTTTGGAGCGACATCCCGAACAACATTCAGCAGCGCTGGCTGGAAGAGGACGGCCACGTGAGCACGTTCCGCAATCCCGCCGGCAACTCGAACGGCAACACGTTCGATTTCGAGGGACGACAGATTTCCTGCGAGCACGGCCCGCGCCGCGTGGTGCGCTACGAGCACAACGGCACGATGACCGTGCTGGCGGATAAATTCGGCGGCAAAGAGTTCAACGCGCCGAACGACGCGGTGGTCCATCCGAACGGCGACATCTGGTTCACCGATCCCGGCTATGGCGGCCTGATGATTTACGAAGGCAACCGCGTGAACAGCGGTTCCGTGCAGCCGAACCAGAAGGAAGCCGTCTATCGCATCGACGGCAAGACGGGCAAACTCGAGAAAGTCACCGACGAAGTTTTCAAGCCGAACGGCCTTTGCTTCTCGCCCGATTACAAAAAGCTCTACGTCGCCGACACCGGTGCGAGCCATTACGACAATGCGCCCAAGTGCATCTGGGGCTTCGATGTGACGGATGAGAAAAAGCTCAAGGGCCGACGTGAGTTCGCCTCGATGCTACTCAAGGGCCTTCCGCAAGGCGACGTCGCCGGTATGGCCGACGGCATCCGCTGCGACGTCGATGGCAACGTCTGGTCCAGCGCCGGTTGGGTCGGCGCGGGCTACGATGGCGTGCACATCTTCGCGCCCGACGGCCAGCGCATCGGCCAGATTCTGCTGCCGGAAATCTGCTCGAACGTCTGCTTCGGCGGCACGCGCCGCAACCGCCTCTTCATGACCGCCAGCACCTCGGTGTACGCCATGTACGTCGAGACGCAGGGCGCGCACATCACCTGAGCACATTCGCCAGCGATGTTGAGTTGGGTTGAATCCCAGAAAGCTTAATTAAGCACGACGGCGCAGGTGGTCCAGTAGCACCGCGCCGAGGATGACGAGGCCGAGCACCACCTTCTGCGTGTAGCTTTCCACGTTCATCAGGTTCATCCCGTTCTGAATCACTGCGATGGTAAAGGCTCCGATGAGCGTGCCAAACATCCGGCCGGAACCGCCGTTGAGACTCGCGCCGCCCACCACCACCGCCGCGATGACGTAAAGCTCGTACATGCCGCCGTAGGTCGGCGCACCGCTCTTGAGCTGCGACGCCATCACCACGCCGCCAAGTCCGGCAAGCAAACCGCTCGCCACATAAGTCGCCAGCAGTACGCGCCGAATCGGCACGCCCGAATATTGCGCGGCCGTGCGGTTGCCGCCCACAGCGTAGATGTGGCGGCCCAGCACCGTGCGCGTCATCACGATATGCGCGGCAAGGTAGAGCAGCGCCATGAGCAGGACGGCGTTCGGCAGACCGAACCAGTCCGCTCCGCGCCCGAGCCAGACGAAGGAGTCGGGCACTTGATAGACCGATTGTCCATGGGTCAACAGATACGCCGCACCGCTGGCGACGAGCATCATGGCGAGCGTGACAATGAAGGGCGGGAGGTGAAAGACCGTGACCATCGCGCCGTTCGC
>CAMASG010000110.1 GCA_945860945.1 Akkermansia muciniphila | reverse complement strand
CAGCCGCCCGTCTCCTCGTCCACGAGGCGGATGAAAATCTCCTTGCCCACCTGCGCCGCCAAATCCACGACCACGGGTGACATCGTCTCGGAGTTCTGCCCGCGCGCGGTGAAGAAAACTTTGCCGCCGTCCTTCGCGACCAGCTCGACCCGCGTGCCGGGCAGACTGCCGCCGCCCAGGAGGAACGCGGCCCACGGCTGCGTGACCTTGAAGGCGGCGCTGCTGAACGTGCCCGTGGGCTTGTCCTCGAATTTCTCGTAGCCGCCGAACCAGAAGTCGCCGATGTGGTTCGCGACTTTGCCCTCGCCGAACTTGCGGGCTTGGTTGATGGGGCCTTTGGTCGGCTGGCCTTTCGCGACATCGCCGGTGGCGGTCCAGTCACGCAAGTCGCCAGTCTCGAAGTCGGTGTTGAGCGACTTGCCATCCGCGCCCACCGGCAGCATTCCCTTGGGCGCCTCGGCGGATTGCAGCGAGAACACGCAAAGCAACAAGACAAGATGGAAGGAAACGCGGCACAACATGCCCCCATCATCCGAATTCCCGTCTACACGGTCAAGCGGTCTGGCGCACGTATGACACCGACCGCGTGATCCTCATGGAAGAGAGGCGACTAGAGGAGCGGGTAGCAGACGAGTTCGCGGGCGTCGCGCACGTAGAGGCTGCCGCCGGCGTAAGCCGGGAAGTTCCAGTTCTTGCCGCAGGCTTGCACGCGGCTGATCTCGCGATAGGCGGCGGCCTCGGCGGCCACGAGCACGAGCTGGCCTTCATCCGTGAGCACGAGGAGATTCTTGCCGAGGCCGATCACGGAGGAGTTGTCCTTGCCGAAGCCGGGCGCGACCCACTTCTGCTCGCCGGTGGCCGCGTCGAAGCAGACGAAGTTCTTCGCAGGGCCGTGGCTGTAAAAGTGGCCGTTCACCAAGACCGGCGTGGCGAGATTGATCTTCATCGCTGGGTTCTTCCAATCCTCGAAGGCTTTCACCTCGTCGCCCTGTTTCACGACTTTGAAGGCGATGGTGCCGAAGGTGTGGGAGTTGACGAGGACGCGGTCGCCGAGGATGACGGGCGTGCCGACGTGGCGGCGGGCGGCGGTCTTGAGCGGGATGCGCCAGAGCGTCTTGCCGGTGGTGCGGTCGAGGCTGAGAAGCGCCTCGGCATCGAGCACGATGGCTTGGCGAACACCGGCGAGGGTGGCGACCTGCACGGCGGAGTAAGCGGTCTCGTCGTTGCCGCCGGCCCAGAGCTGTTTGCCGGTGAGTTTATCGAGACAGACGAGTGTGCCTTTCTCGGTGCTGCCGACGGGGATGATGATGTGCGCGCCGTCCACAACAGGAGAGCCGTTGTTGCCGCGACGACGGCTTGTGCCGGTGTCGGAATTGCCGCCGAGGAAAGCGACGCCGTAATCTTTCTCGAAACTCATGCCCCAGATCTTCCTCCCGTCGGCCAAGGCGAGACAGGCGAACTCGCCATTCACGGACTGGACATAAACGCGATCGCCATCCACGAGCGGGGTTGCGCGGGGGCCGTTGCCGAAGTTGTCGCCCTTGGCCGGCGCGTAGAAGGTGCGCCAGATTTCGCGGCCGGTCTTCGTGTCGAGCAGGTGGCAGATCTCGTTCTTCTCGTCCACGTCCGCGTAAATCAACTTATCACCAACGACAATCGGCGAGGAGAAGCCGCTGCCGACGGGGATGCGCCACGCGGCCTTGAGGTCTTTCGGCAAACTCGACGGCACAGGAACACCGGCGGGCACGACTCCCGTGCGGTCCGGTCCGAGCCACTGCGGCCAGTCGGCGCTGGCGGCGAAAAGGCTGGCGGCGGCGAAACAGGAGGACCAGAAAGCGGCGCGAGGGAGAAGTGTGTGCGTGTTCATCGGAAGTTTAATTACGGGAAACGGACGGCGCCCTCAACGCTTTTCTTCAACGGGAACGATGGAGGAAAGGAAAGGGCTCTCGGCCAAATGGACGCGAATCGCGAGCCACACGACTCACCACGTGCCGTCCACGATGAGCGTGGCGGCGCGGCGGGCGATGTCTTCGGCGATGAGAGGGAGGGCTTGGCGTTCGCCGCTGGCGAGGTCAGCACCGACGCGGATCGTCGAGGTGCCGGTGATTTCGCGCGTGAGCAGCACCTTGCCGGTGGCGCGCTCGGTGACGACGACTTCGGCGATGAGCGCGAGCGAGTAATCCCGCACTTGAAGCACGTCGCCCGGTGTGTAGCTGACGCCGTTGCGGGTGAATTGCTTGAGCTTGCCGCTGATGACGAGGTCGCCCGCGCCGGTGGTCTCGAGGCGATACGTGCCGTCCTGCTGGAGGCGCTTGCGGAAGGCTCCGTTCACCGCCTCGACGAGGCGCGGTTCCTTGGTGAGGTTCTCGAAGAAAGCGATCTGGATCGTGCGCGCGCCTGGAGCCAAACCGCTCGTCGGCCCGAGCCGATACCCCGCGCAACCAATCCCCGCGAACACAAGGACGAGCGCCGCGCGCCGAAGGACGCGGGCGAAGAGCGCGAGGTGAGCGGAGCGGTTGGCGGTGGTCGGAGACATCAGATTATTTCTTCGGCGCGTCAGCGGTTTGATCGAGCGCCGCGGCTTTCGCGCGAGAGGTCTCACGAATCTGCTCAAGCTCCTTGGCTTGCTTGGCGTCGGTGGCGAGCTTCGCGAAATCGAGACCGCGCAGAGCGGCATCCGCCTCGGCATACTTGCTGAGCGCCTCGCCTTCGCGCCGCTTCTTCTCGGCCTTCAACGCCGCAGAGAACGCTTCGCGAGCGAGCCGGATGCGGCGCAGTTCAGCCCCGCGCGTGCGTTCCTGAGAGGCGAGCGACTCCACTTCGCCGAGCTTACTCGCAGCGGTGTCGCGAATCTGCTCCAGCTCTTTCACTGCGGCCGGATTTTTTACCCATTTCTCGATGGGCAACGCCTGAAGATTCAGCGCGGCTTCGCGATATTGGCGCAGGGCTTCGCTCGTATTGCGCTTCGCCTCGGCTGTGCGCGCAGCGGCGTGGGCAATGCGCGCGGCCTCGACGCGGCGGGCGTTCAGTTCATCCACACGCTTGCTGGCGGCGGCGTTCATGGCTTGAGCTTCGCGCAGCACTTTGTCGGAGCTGAGCACGCGGGTGAACTCCACGACGCGCGAATGATAAACCTGCGCAGCGACCCACTTCTGCTGCCGCTCGTAAAACTCCGCGGTGACGCGCGCGCCGCGAGCCTGCTCGAGCTTCATCTGGTCAATCTCCTCCTGCGCCTGCTTCGTGCGCTCGGCGTCCTTCGCGTGGAGCACCTTGAAAACCTCGTAGGACTCGATGGCTTTGCCGGCAAGCGATTGATCATACTCGCCGCCACTGGTCTGCTTCTGATAAGCGCGGCCGATGCTGAAGCGCGCCTGCGACACGAGGTCGTCGCTCTTGCGCGGCGCGGCGGTGTCGTTGTCGAAACGCGGCTTGCCATAACGGTCGGCCAGTTGTTCGTAAGCGCGGACAGCTTGGTTGAAACCATCGGCATCGCCGAACCAGCCGGTCGCGCTCTTCTCGTAAGCTTTGCCGATTTTCAACTGGGCTTCGATGGCGTTGTCCGCATACGGCGCGTTGGTGACGACCTGCTCGTAAAGTTTAGCGGTGCCGCTCATCGAGTTGCGCATCGGCAGGTAAAGGCCGCCGAGCTGGAGCCACAGCGTCTGCGGACGCCAGCGATACCACTGACCATCTAGATGCCGGTCGGCGATGGCGAGCTGGCGCGTGGCTGCCTCGGCGGATTTCTCGAAGGTGGGAAAACGATCGAGCAGTTTCTGATACTCGCGGAAGGCATCCTCGTCGAACTTCTGCATCTCGAGCGAACGAGCGATGAGATAATGCGCGTGCGGCGCGCTCTCGCCATCTGGCCGCTCCTCAATGATGAGCTGCGCGGCGAAGAGCGAGAGATCGTAGTCTTTCTTCTCGAACGCCTCCTGCGCGATCTTCAGCTTCTCGCGCGGGCTTTTCTCCATCAACTCGCCCTGCACACCCGGCTTGATGTAACGCCAGCCGACGCCGGGGAAATACTTGAACCCGTGATCCCCTTCCTTATCCAACTTTTGCTGGCGCGCCGGATCCAGCGTCCAGCCCGAAACAACAAAGGCGAACAATAGCGCGGCAATCGCAAAGCTTTTCATAGCGCTTCGACCGTACCGAAGGCTGCCGGAGGCGTCAAGACGGCCTCCGTGAAAAGTTGGAGCCAATCATCGAGCCATCGCGTCGCCAAAACATTTTGCCAACGACGCAGGTGCTCTCTACCGTGCGCGCCATGATTCGAGTGGTTCTCTTCGATATTGACGGCACGCTGATCACGACCGGCGGCGCCGGTGTGCGCGCCTTCGGCCACGCTTTCGCCAACGAGTTCAATTTACCGCGCGCGACCGAGTCGCTCTCTTTCGCCGGCCGCACCGATACTGGGCTCGTCCACGAAGTCTTCGCCACGAACGGCATCAAGCCGTCACCGAAGAATGTGCGCCGCTTTTTCGCCGCTTACACAAGTCACCTCGAGAAAATGCTCGGCACCTGCACCGGCCGCATTTGTCCCGGCGTGGAGGAGTTTCTTGCCCAATTGAAAGCACTGCGCCCCGGGCCGTTGTTCGGATTACTCACTGGCAACATCCGTCCCGGCGCCGAGTTGAAGCTGCGCCGTTACAATTTGTGGGAGCACTTCACCTTCGGCGCTTACGGCGACGAATACGCTGAGCGGAACAAAGTGGCGTTGAGCGCCCGCCGTCACAGCCGCCGACTGCTCGGGCGCGGATTGAAGAGCGAAGAAATTCTCGTCATCGGTGACACGCCGCGCGATATCGAATGCGCCCGAGCCATCGGCGCGAAGGTGCTCGCCGTTGCCACTGGTGATTACACCGTGGAAGATTTGCAGATGCATCAACCCGACTGGTGCATCGCGGATTTGAATGCCGTGCGCGCCGAGAGCATTTGCGGCTGAGCTTGTAGTCTGGGCTTCGCGGAACTTGTCCTCCGAAACTGCTTTCGCGCGCGATGGGTTATCCCACAAAACAGTTGGGGCCAGAACCGGGCGGTTCTGACCCCAACTCACTACCCCTCCCCCTTGGCTATGCCTTTCGGCAAAGT
>CAMASG010000109.1 GCA_945860945.1 Akkermansia muciniphila | reverse complement strand
GAACGCATCTCGGGCGAAAGCAGAATGTCTTGTCCGTGGAATTTGTTGAACGGGAAGACCGACTCTTTCACCGCCCAATACTTCGTCCAAATTTCCTCGGTGAAGTTGAGTTCTTTGAGCGTCTTGCCGGCCATGACTTTCGCGGCGAGCTTCGCCAGCGGCTTGCCGATAGCCTTCGAGACGAACGGCACCGTGCGGCTCGCGCGCGGGTTCACTTCGAGGACGTAAACCGTCTCGCCCTTCACGGCGTATTGCACGTTCATCAGGCCGATGACCTTCAGCTCGCGCGCCATCGCGTGCGTGTAGTCGCGGATGGTGTTGATGACCGACGGCGTGAGCGTGTGCGGCGGCAGCACCATCGCGGCATCGCCGCTGTGCACGCCCGCGAACTCGATGTGCTCGAGCATTCCGCCGATGACGATGGTGCCGTCGGCGGGGTTCTCGAATTGCCCGACATCGGTGAGGCAATCCACGTCCACCTCGGTCGCGTCCTCGAGAAATTTGTCCACGAGCACGGGACGCTCGGGCGAAGCCTCGACGGCAAAACGCATGTAGTGCGACAACTCGGCATCGGAATAAACAATCTGCATCGCGCGCCCACCGAGCACAAAACTCGGGCGGACGAGCACGGGATAGCCAAGCCGCTTCGACGCCACGAGCGCCTCGGCTTCGTTCGTCGCGAGACCGTTGGGCGGCTGCGGGATGTTCAGCTTGTCGAGCATCGCTGCGAAAAGTTTGCGGTCTTCGGCGATCTCGATGTTCTGCGGCGACGTGCCGATGATGTTCACGCCGTTCTTCTGCAAGCCAAGCGCAAGGTTCAATGGCGTCTGCCCGCCGAACTGCGCGATGGCTCCCCAACATTTCTCGCGCTCGTAAATGTGCAGCACGTCCTCGAGCGTGAGCGGCTCGAAGAAAAGTTTGTCGCTCGTGTCGTAGTCGGTCGAGACGGTCTCCGGATTCGAGTTCACCATGATGGTCTCGAAACCATCTTCCTTCAGCGCGAACGCGGCGTGCACGCAGCAGTAGTCGAACTCAATCCCCTGCCCGATGCGATTCGGGCCGCCGCCGAGAATCATCACCTTCTTCGCCGTGTTGCCCTTCACCTCGTCATCGCCGCGGTCGTAGGTGGAATAATAATAAGGCGTGTAAGCCTCGAACTCCGCCGCGCAGGTGTCCACGAGGCGATAGCTGGGCACGAGGCCGATGGCTTTGCGCTCGGCGCGAACGGCGTCCTCGGTCGTGCCGGTGAGATGCGCGATCTGTCGGTCGGAGAAGCCGAGCGACTTGGCTTTGGCGAGGAGTTCAGGGTTCATCACGCGATTCGAATTCAAAACGGGAAAAGTAAGCCGCAGCGGTGCGGCACTGGCAAGTCACAACATTGCGAGGACGCGTTCCAGTTCGGCGTCCGTGTTGTAAAAGTGCGGCGAGAGGCGGAGATATTGCTGGCCGGTGCGGTCGGCGCGAAGTGAGACAACGACGTTTTGCGGAGCGAACTTCTCGTGCAGCGCCGGCATGTCCAACTCCGGCTTGAAGAAAGTGACGATGCCGCTGGCGTTGGCCACAGAGGCACCGGCCTGCAGCACGGTGTAGCCTTTGGCCTGCAACGCGGGAACGAGAAGCGCCCGTTTGCGGAGGAGTTCGCGAGCGATGGCATCGACACCGATTTCCTCCAGCAACTCGAGCGCGGCTTTGAGGCCGACGATGCCGAGGATGTTGTGGGAGCCGGCCTCGTAACGCTTCGCGTCGGTCTTGTAAACAATCTCCTCCTGCGCGACGAAGTCTGGGCAGCGCACATTGTGCCAGCCGTAAATGGGCGGACGGAGTTTTGCCTGAAGCGATTTGCGGACGTAAAGAATGCCGGCGGCACAGGGGCCGAGCAGCCACTTGTGGGCGTCCGCCGCGAGGAAATCCACGTGCTTCACCTGCGTCGGAAAAGCGCCGAGCGTCTGGATGGCGTCGAGACAGAAAAGAATCCCGCGGCGATGCAGTCCCTCGCCGATGGCATCCACGTCAATGCGCCAGCCGGAAAGGAAATGACACGAGGCCAGCGCGACGAGACGCGTCTGTTCGTCCACCTGCCCGAGCACGTCGGCCGGCCGGATGCGTCCGAGCTCGCGGATGTTGAGAAAACGCACCTCCACACCGCGATCGGCCAGCGCCATCCACGGATAAACGTTCGAGGGATAATCGTCGAAGTAGATGACGACGTTGTCGCCGCGGCGGAACTCGAGTCCGGCAGCGACGTAACTCAACGCGAGCGACGTGGGGCCGACGAAGGCGATTTCATCCGCGTGCGCTCCGATCAGTTGCGCGGCCAATTCGCGAGTGTCGAACAACAGGCGCGCGAGGAACTTTTCCTGATCGTCCGTGCTGGCTTCGGTGGCGCAGTGGGCGACGGCTTCGGCCACGCGACGCGGCAGCGGACAAACGCCGGCATGTGCAAGGAAGGCTTTCGTACGCGCGACGGGGAATTCGCGCTGGCGCAACTCCTCGCTCGCGAGCAGTTCGGCGAGGTTCATCGGACGCGGCGGATCAGAGCCCGCCGTCCATGAGCTTCTTCAGCTCGGACTTGGGGCGCATCCCGACGACTTGAGCGATCTGCTTCCCGCCCTTGAAAAGAGCGAGCGTGGGAATGGACTGCACGCCGTGCTCGATGGCGAGGTCGCGCGACTCGTCGATGTCGAGCTTGGCGATCTTGACCTTACCCGCGTATTCGCCAGCCAACTCGTCGAGAAGGGGCGCGAGCATTTTGCAGGGGCCGCACCACGGAGCCCAGAAATCCACGAGCACGGGCTCGGCGGAGTTGGTGACCTCGGCGGTGAAATTCGATGCGTTCAGAATGACAATATTTGCGGCAGCCATAGCGGGGAGACGTTACGGGACGGACTCAAACCTTCAACATAAAAACACGACGGCTAAGTTAGTCTGAACAACACGATGACCAAGCCGATCATCACCAGCAACGCGACGATGGCGAGAATCATGTCCACGACGCTCGCCTTGCCCGAGGCAGGCGCGCCCTCGTCGTCCTCGACAACAGGACGCGGCGCGGGCTTCCTCGGTCCGGGCGGTCCGGGCTTTTGCGGACCCGACCTCGGCGGCGGTCCAGGTGGACGCGTGACGACTTCCTCGGCGGCCTCTTCGCCCACTTCTTCGACAACTTCCTCCACCGGCTCTTCCTCGACCGGCGTCGGTGGGGCAGATTTCGGAGGGCCGGGCCTTGCGATTGGAGCGCCGGGTTTTGGAGGGACACCAGGAACTCCTGTCTTCGCCAGCGAGATTACCGGACGTGCAACTACAGGCGGACCCGCAGGGCGAGGTGCGGCCGGAGTCGCCGGAGTTGGTGCCTTCGAGGAAGTAGGAACACCTTGCGATGGCGGAGCAGGACGCGCGGCCAGAGGCGGTCCACTGGGACGCGGTGGCAATGTAGCTCCCGCTCCCGCAGGGGCAGCAGGTCTCGGCGCACCCGGTGCCGTCGGAACCGCCGGACGTGGTGCTGCGGGCGCGGCGGGTGCGCCGACACGAGGCAAAGGTGGACTTCCGGGCGGACGAGGCGCAACTCCGGGCGGCGCGCCAGGAGCGAGTGCCGCGCCAACCGCGCGAGGAGGCAAGCTGATGCGCACCGTCTGCTTGGCGGTTGGTTTCGGCGGCAGACCAATCCGCACGGTCGCCTTCTTTTGCGTCGCGGGCGCTGCGGGTGGACTGGGGGCTTCAGACATACTCACGTCACAACGTAGCAGACATACTCGATGTCACAACGTAGAAAACACTCCTTCACAGGTCAAATCATATTCCCCTGTACGGTCGTTCGTACGTGAGTTTGATTCTCCGTCATCAGCTCTCTTCGGGCGAAAGAACGGTTGATATGCTGTGAATAAGTGTGGTGGACGTGTAAATGGTTTTCTGATTCGACGAACTTCTCACCCGCCGTTGTACGAGCAAACAAGGTTTGCCGTCTCTATGAACACCGAGTCGTCGTTCCCCACAAATACCGATGCTCCGTCCGACGATGAGCACCGCGGCAATGCTGATTGTGCGCAAGGATATCCACATGCAACAGCGTGCCCAACGTGTATGTGTTGGAGTGGTCGACCAGTTCGTACCAGAAATGGATTTCCGTTCACATGGTACAAATTCGATCGGCTCGCCAGCGTGACTCGTATTCGTGCCGCTACCCGCGCAGACCTGATCATCTTCGCCGCGCGCGACGAAGGGTAAGTTGGCCGAACATCTCAAACAGTGGGTTGACTGATCGTATGATAAACGTCGGCAAACCGAAGGCGCTTTAGGCGCACTGCTATCGGACGAGAATAATTTTACGCCCCATACCAGTGAGAGAAGCGAATATCTGCATCGAGTAACCCAACACGCACGCCTCGATTATCTCCTGCCCGAATCGCCACCCCTCACGGAGTCTCGCGTAACAACAGCGACGGCAGTCACAATCGAAATCCTGAGCGCGTTGATGCGTAATTAACCTCGATAGTCAGAGTCAATCGTTGGACATGCGGCCTTGGGGTTTAAATGAATAGATGCGCGCGAAGGCAATCTGGATTCCAGAAAAGAAAAAAGCCGGAGCTCAACGCTCCGGCTTTTTAATTTAAAAATTGGCGGCTACCTACTCTCGCGCAAGCTATACAGGCACTACCATCGGCAATGCAGCGTTTGACGGCCGAGTTCGGGATGGGATCGGGTCGGACCACTGCTTTATGGCCACCAAAAATCTTTAAAAAGAACACTCCAGAAGTTCCGAGCGTTCTCTGAAAACTGCACATAGGCGAATCAATATTTGGGATACAACTCGCGAGTATTTACACTTACTTTAAGTAAGCAATCAAGCCTCACGACCGATTAGTATTAGTCCGCTTAAAGCCTTACGGCTCTTACACGCCTAACCTATCAACCACGTAGTCTGCGTGGGGTCTTTAGTGCCTTGCGGCAGGGAAACATTATCTTGGGAGGAGCTTGGCACTTAGATGCTTTCAGCGCTTATCTCTTCCGCACATGGCTACGCAGCACTGCCCCTGACGGGACAACTGCCACACCAGAAGTGCGTCATTCCCGGTCCTCTCGTACTAAGGAATGAACCCCTCAAGTTTCCTGCGCCCACAGTGGATAAGGACCGAACTGTCTCACGACGTTCTGAACCCAGCTCGCGTACCGCTTTAACCGGCGAACAG
>CAMASG010000108.1 GCA_945860945.1 Akkermansia muciniphila | reverse complement strand
TTCCTTCTCGGCGCGCCGGATTATCACGGGTCGATCAGCAGTCCGCTGAAGAATTTCCTCGACCATTTCTGGCACGAGTTCGCCGGCCGTCTTTTTGCCACGCTCGTCGCCAGCCACGAGAAAGGGCTGACGGTGCACGACCAACTCCGCACCGTGGCGCGCCAGTGTCAGGCGTGGGCGTTGCCGTACGGCGTCTCTTTTCTCGAGAAGGTGGATGTGAAGGAGGGCGCGGTGGCGACGGATGAGATGCGCAAAAAGCTGGTGCTGCTAGCCCGCGACGTGCGCGTGTACGGCGGTCTGCTCGCGCAGCAACGGAAGGCGGACTTGGCCGGCAGCGATAATTGCTTTCTCGCGCGGCTGCGGAAGAAATGAAAAGGCCGCCCGCAATGGGCGGCCGTTGAAACTGAAGTTTCGCGCTCCGTTAGCCGTTGTTCTTTTGCGGACGGAACGGAAGCGTCCACCACGCGAAGGCGGGCACTTGGCGCGTTTGAATCCAGACTTTTCCCTGTCCCGAAAAGCGGCAGACGAGACCTTCGCTGGAGAGAAACGACGTGCGCAGACCGCCGAGCATGCCGACCTCGTACTGCAGGCCCTCGGTGAAGGCGACGATGTAGCCCGTGTCCACGATGTAATCCTGCGTGACATCCACCTCGATCATCGCGCCGTAGGTGTTGAACCAGAGATCGCCGACGCCGGAGCAGCGGATGAGGAAGAGTGCTTCGCCGGAGAAAAACCCTTTGAAGCCCTGCCATTTCGAATCGGTCTGCACGTTGGGCGTGGCGGCGACGAAGGCGGAGCTTTGCAGAAAGATCGTCTCGTTATTGAGGTAAACGTGCTCGAGATCGCCGGGTGATCCGGGCGCGATACCGATCTGGCCGGGACCGTTCTGCGCGGTGAATTCATTGACGAAGAGCGACTCGCCAGTGAGGAAGCGGCTGAGGCCGCCCTTCATCTTGGCCTTCATCACGAGGTTGGTATCCATCGTGGCCATCGCCGAGGCTTCGACCTTGAGCGTCTGGCCGGCGGGGATCTGCACGGTGAGGAAGGCAAAGTCGGGTTTGCACTCGACGGAGTAATCGTATTCGCGCGCGTCTGGATTCATAGCGACTTCCTCAGGAACGGGGTTTGAGCAACGGGCCGAGGGCGCGGCCGAAGGTTGATTCGTTGTGCGACTGGCACCACACCGTGCCTTGCCCTTGGAATTTACAGACCAACCCTTCGCCGCCGAGTAGCGCGGTCATCCAGCTGCCGCCGGCTTTGGTCACGGAGAAATTCAGCGTCTCGTTGAAGGCGACGATGTGGCCGGTGTCCACGATGTATTCGCCGTTGACCTCGACCGGATAAATCGCGCCGAAGGAGCTGAGCACCACCTGTCCGTGCCCGCCGATCTTCAGCCAGAAGGCACGCTCGCCGGAGAGGAACGCTTTGCCGAAACCTTGCCAGCTCATGTCCATCGTCACCTCGCTGGAGCTGCAGACGAACGAGCCGGCCTGCACGATGAGCGTGTCGCCATCGAGCCGGTATTCCATCATGTCGCCGGGCAAATCCGCGGCGAAGATGATGTTGCCACCGTGATCGCCGGAGGTGAAGTGGTTGATGAAAAAGGATTCGCCAGCGAGCAGACGCTTGAGGCCTTTCAAGATGCCGCCGCCGCCGCGGTTGTGCGTCGTGGTCTCCACGTGCAGATCGCTGCTCATCGCGATCATCGCGCCGCCCTCGGCGATCACCGTCTCGCGCGGATGCAGATGGATTTTTGCGGCGGCGTTGCCCGGTCCGTGTTGGATTTCGATGTCCATACGTTCAGTGCAGCTTCGGGTTAATCCAGCCAGCCAAGCCGCTCAGGCTGCGGGTCTGGATGATGATGCGGCCTTTGCCGACGAGTCGCGTCACGAAACCTTCGCCACCGAAGAAGCTGGAGAAGAGGCCGCCCGCGAGTTGCAATTTGAGTTGGAGCTGCGGCTCGTAAGCCACGAGATGACTCGAGTCCACGATGAATTCGCCGTCCACCTCGCGTTCGAGCAAGCCGCCGTAAGCGCCGTACCAAAGGGTGCCGTGGCCGCTCACCACCTGTTTAAAAAGACCTTCGCCCGCGAACCACGAGACGAACCCCGCCCATCGCACGCCGAGATGGATGCCGGGCGTGCTGGCGACGTACGCGCCGGGTTGCAGGCAGAGCGAATTGCCCGCGAGATCCGCCTGCACGATGTTGCCCGGCGTGGACTGCACCAACGTCACGCGCTGCGCCTCGCCGGTACGGTTGATGAAGTGGTTCACGAAGAGCGATTCGCCGCCGAGGAATCGCTTGATGAGCGCGGAGAAAAGGTTGCCGTTCAGCTTGGCCTCCATCCCCAGCGTCGCGGACATGCTGGACATCGCGTCCGACTCCGCGATCACCGTTTCGCCCGGATCAAGGTCCACGTGGATGTGGGCGAAACAGGGTGCGCCTTCGATGGTTGCTTGCATTATTTCTTCCCTTTCGCGGGGGCAGGTTGCTGGCTCAGACGGCTGCGGAGCGTATTTTGGAACTCCTTGAAATTCAAGTCGAATGTCCGGTAGCCCGCCTTCTTGCCGAGCTTCGCCCACTTGCCATCGAGATGTTCGATGCGCGACTTCACGTGCGGATGCGTGCTCAAGAAATCCGGCGTCTCAAGCCCGCCGAGCGCGCCCGCTTTCTTCTTCAGCTCCTCGTGTTCCTTCTCGAGCTTCTGGAACATCGTGATCATCCCGTGCGGATTGATGTCGCCCGCCAGCAGCGCGGACCAGCCCTGCTCGTCCGCATCGCGTTCGAAATCGCGCGAGAACTTCAGCTGCAGCAGCGCGCCTGAATTATCCGCCAGCACCGCGAGTAACCCCTCCGCATCGCCGAAGAACGCCGTGATGATCGCGTATAAACCGACCCGCTCGATGATCCCTCGTACGCTGTGCTGCCGCGTGACGTGCGCGATCTCGTGCGCGAGCACGCCGGCGATTTCCTCGGGACTTTCCGCGCGCAGCAGCAGGCCCGAGTGGATCGCCACCGTGCCGCCCGGCAATGCGAAGGCGTTCAGCGACGCGTCCTCCACGATGTGGAACTTGAACTTGTAACGCTCGCTTTTCACGCCGGCCACGAGCGGGCCGGTCAACGCTTCGAGCTGCTTCTGCAACGCGGGATCTTCAATCAACCGCGCGCGCGTCGTGATCTGCTTGAACACCGTCTCGCCCAGTTTCTCCTCCCACGCCGCCGGCACCTGCCGCGCGATGACACCGACCATCGGCCCCTTCGCTATCCACAAGCCGACTACCATCAGCGCGAGCGCGACGAACACGCTCGTCACCACCGCGCGCCCTTTCCAGCGCCGATTCGTAATCGCCGCTTTCTGCTTCTGCATCCCGCGGTGATGCTGAAAGCCCGCATGGTCGAGGATGGATTTGTCGTCGGTGTAAATCGAGCAGCTCGGATGGTGCGGATGTTTGAAGAAGAGGAGTCGATCGCTCGCGCCGCCCTCCTCCACCTGCACCCCCTCCAGCGGTAGATCGAAGTTCCCGTGGGCGCACGTGAACTGCACGTGCGAGTGGTTCACGCGCAGCGTGCCCGAGGATTTTCCCTTGGGAAAACCCGGATGAAACGCGCCGCCTTCAAACGAATCCTTCTGCACCATAGTCGAGTGGCGCGACACTAAATCCCGCGCCCGCGCCGCTCAATTCAATTCGCCGCCGGGAGGTTCCGCGCACGCGGAGATAGGTCTGCTTTATTTCGTCTGTCCGAGCAGGAACGCCAGCAGGTCGTTGAAATCGCGCGCTGGCATCGCTTCGCCGAAGTTCTCCGGCATCAGCGACAGCTCCGATTCGCGCCGCGTTTTCACATCCGTCTTCGCCACGCGCGCCTCCTGTCCGTTCGCGAGCGCATACACAATCGTCGCGCCCTCTTCGCGGCGGAACAGGCCGCTGACACTTTCCCCGTCCTTCAAAAGAAACACGGTGGTGCGGAAGGCGTGGTCCACATTTCGGTTGGGATCAAGGATGTCCTCGATCAACCGTTCCAATCCGCGTCCACCGATGCCGTCCAGTTGCGGCCCAACCAAGCCACCCTCGTTGCCGATGCGATGACACGCCGCACACGCCGTTGCATAAATCTTCGCCCCCGCCTCCGCCGAACTTTTGGCTGTGGCAAAAGCCGCGCGACGTTGGTCGATCAATTTCTGTCGCGAACCATCCGAAGGCGTCACCCCTTGTGTCAGCTTGGCAAAACGTTCATTGAACTTGGCCGACCCCGTGGCCGCCAATCGTTCCTTCACCGGTTTTTCCAGCAGCAATTGGGCCGTAATTAATTTGGATTCGACGGCGACCAGCAGTCGTTCCGCGCCGCTGGGCGTGCCCGCCATCGCAGTGGCCAACGCCACTTGCGGCCCGCGTGAAGCATCCCGCAAAGGAGCAATCAAAAACGCGCTGGCCTCGGGCAAGTCCACCTCGGCCAATGCTAACGCCAACTTTCCGCGCAGCGCCGGCGGTGCGGCCGCGTTGGTCGCCAATTGGCCGATGCCGGCCAGATGCCCTTTGGAGTTGAGCGAGAGCAATGCCCTCGCAGAGGCGTCGCGCGCTTCCGTATCCCCGTTCGAGTTTGCCAGCAACTTGGCCAACTCGCCTTCAAGAGACTTCACTTTCAAAGCGCGCGCCAGTTCCGCACCGGCTTGCTGGCGCTGACCGAGTTGGGTGGGGCTGTTGAGCACGAGTTGCGGCAATGCTGGCTCAAACCGGCCGAAGGCCAGCCACGCAAAACCTGTGCCGGTATCGCCATCGGTAATCTCGATGAACGCCTCTTTGCCGGCGATGTCGGCGAGGGTCCACGAGATTTTCTGCGCGGTATCACTGCGGGGCGGGGCGGCTTCGCGCAGCACGGCGCGCGTGGTGGCGTCGCGCAGGCGCACGGTATTTTTCTTTTGCGCCGGATTGCCGGGCGGTCCGTCGTGGCCGCAGAGATAAAAACTTAACTTGGCCGGCAACGGGAATTTCGCCGAACGCAGTGTGCCGATGAGCTGTTCGCCATTCGGAAGGCTCGAGATGACCTGCGCCTTTTGGCCGTCGGCGCATGCGCGTTCCTGGAATGCCCACGGACTGCGTTTGTCGGTGGCACCGTCGGGCGGCGTGTTGGCCCACGTTGACTTCTCGCCCGTGGAGACGAGCAGTTTGCCCGCGAGTTCAGCGCCCCAAGCTATCGTCGCTGGCGTCAGGCTGGTGCCGCGTTGAGCCGCGCCTTCCTGCACGCTCTTGAAAAGTGCGGTCTGCAAATCCAGATCGGCTGCGGATTTTTCGCGGGCAAAACCAG
>CAMASG010000107.1 GCA_945860945.1 Akkermansia muciniphila | reverse complement strand
TCCCGCATGTCGGGCGTGCGCGTTTATGATTCTTTCGGTGGCGGCCGGCAGGTGAATTTTGAAAAGAGCGTCCCGGGCAGTTGGCTGGAATACACCCTCGACGTGCCCGCCGCCGGAAACTACTCGGTCGAACTCAAGGCCGCGACGCCGAACGACGAGCAGATCTTCGACCTCAGCGCCGGCGCGGCGAAACTGATCCAGATCAAAATCCCCAACACCACCGGATTGTGGGGCCAGACTCCGCCCGTGGAAGTGCGGCTGGAACCGGGCCGGCAGACCTTGAAGATCGCGGCTCCTGCCCAGCGCGGTGTCGCGGTGCGCTACGTGGAATTGAAACTGATAGGAATTTGCTTTCTGGACGCTCCGCAGTTTAGGGAGAATTGCTTTTGTATTGGGTTAATCTCGTTCGCGTTCTACGCCTTTTTGAGGGCATGGCAAAGGCTTTTTAAAGCCACGCTGCGCGGTGTCCTTGCAGTGTTTGCTGAACACGGTTGTGGGAATGGCCGGCGCCTTCGGTGTATGGCAAACTTGCCTTGTCATCATCATAAAGAGAATCATCCTACGGTTACGACCGAAGGAATCAAGGGACGAAACCACCGTGTGGAGGATTCAAAGCCGGAGAGCCGCCACCGTATCTTCAATGCTTGCCGTCGGAAAATCCGCTGATAACCTGTACGAGCTATTTTTACCCTATGAATAAAACTCTCGCCTCGCTCTTGTTCGCCCTGGCTTTCGCCACAGCCAGCCTTGCCACCACGGGTCCGCTGCGCGTGGCCGTCCCGCTCATCGAAGGCGACGCTGCGCAAGCCGCCGCCATCCACGCGCTGATGCGCGATCTCGGCCGCGATGCGATTTGGTTCGATGTGCTGGCTCAAAGCGAAGCGCTCCAGCCCGCGACGCGTACGCGTTATGACGCGTTGCTGTTGCACGGTAAATTTAACGACGCGCCGCACGGGATCCCCGCGTTCTCATCGTCCGCCCAAGGCGAAGTCAACCCCGCGAAGTTCAAAGCCGATCTACTCGCCGCACTCACACCTGAACGGCGCAAGAATTACGAAGCGTTTCTCGCCCAACGCGAGCCAGAGAAACGCGAGGCCAGCCCGACCGTCGCCAACTACGAAAAGCGTCCGCAGCCGGTCACCTTCCAACATCCTCTCAGCGTGAAGGGCAGCATGGAGCGCACGCAGGTCGCGCCCGACTTGCGCCTCGAGCTCTTCGCCAGCGAGCCGCAAATCGGCAAGCCGATCGCCTTCGCGTGGGACGAGCGCGGCCGCTGCTGGGTAGCCGAGACGCGCGATTATCCGCACGACGTGAAGCCCGACGGCATGGGCAACGACCGCATCACCATCTGCGAAGACACGGATGGCGACGGGCGCGCGGACAAGTTCACCGTGTTCGCCGACAAGCTGAACATCCCGACCGGCATCGTCTTCGCGAACGGCGGCATCATCGTCTCGCAGCCGCCGCGTTTCCTGTTTCTCGCGGACACGAACGGCGACGACAAAGCCGACGTGCGCCGCGAAATCATCACTGGCTGGGGCATCGGCGACACACACGCGCAGGCAAACAGTCTCCACTACGGCCACGACAACTGGCTGTACGGTTGCGTCGGTTACTCGGGTTTCAACGGCGAAGTCGGCGGCGTGAAGAAGCAGTTCGCGATGGGCACGTATCGTTTCAAGGCCGACGGTTCCGCGCTCGAGTTCCTCCACCAATTCTCGAACAACGCGTGGGGCCACGGCGCGAATGAGTTCGGCGATCAATTCGGGGGCACCGCGAACAACGCGCCCATCTTCTTCGGGGGCATTCCCGCGACGGTGGTTCCAAAAGGCCTGCGCGCGATGACCGCCAAGCGCATCAATCTCGTGGACAAATGCCACACCATCACGCCGAACTTCCGGCAGGTGGATGTCTTCGGCGGTTACACGGCCGCCGCGGGCAGCGCGTTCATCCATTCCGGAAATCTTCCCGCGCGACTGCAGGGCAAAGCGCTGATCTGCGAACCGACGATGAAGAACATCGCGCTCATGGATGTGCAGCGTGCCGGAGCCGGTTACGTGGCGAAGGATGGATTTAACCTCGTGGCCAGCAGCGACGAATGGATGTCGCCCGTCTTCGCCGAGGTCGGCCCCGATGGCGCGGTGTGGTTCGCCGATTTCCAGAACTACATCATCCAGCACAACCCGACGCCGAGCGTCGAACGCGGCGGCTTCGCGGCGAAAACCGGTGTCGGCGGTGCGCACCAGAATCCGTTGCGCGACCACGCACGTGGCCGTATCTACCGCGTCGTTTGGAATCAAGCGAAGCCGTCGGTCGTCACCTCGCTGAAGAATGCAAACACCACGCAACTCGTCGCCGCGCTCGGCAACGACAATCAATTTTGGCGGCTCACCGCGCAACGGTTGCTCGTCGAGAACAAGAAGATCGACGCGGCGCCTGCGTTGAAACAGGCCGCGACCAACAGCGCGTCCATCAGCGCGATTCACTCGCTCTGGACGTTGCACGGTCTCGGCCAACTCGATGACAAGACTCACATCGCCGCGTTGTTGCACGGGGACGCCGCCGTCCGCCGCAACGCCACGCGCGCGCTCAGCCGCGATGACCGCGCGCAAAAGCTCTTCTTCAGCGCCGGCGTCGTGAGCGATGCCGATCCGCTCACCAAGCTGGCCGCGTTTGTGAAGATTGCGGAGTTCTCAGACAACAAACAGATTCGCTCTGTCGCCGCCAACATCGCCCGCAACCCCGCCAATCGTTCCGATGAATGGCTCGCCGAAGCCACGCGCGTGCTCGCCAAATTGCACGGTGCGGACCTTTATCGTGAAGGCCCGAATCTGCTGCCCAATCCGGGTTTTGAAATCATCGGTGCAGACGGTCTTCCCGAAGGTTGGAGGGGCCGCGATTACGGCAACCGTGAGGGGAACAGGGCCGCCGAGTGGAAGATTGTTTCTGGCACGAACCAGTTCCACGGCGGTAAACAGGCTCTGCGCTGCATGACGCGCAGCGACGCGGACACGAGCCTGCACGCCGACGTGACCGTGAAGACAAACACGCTGTATCGCCTCGCCGGCTGGGTGAAAACCCACGCGCTCCAAGGGAAGGTGAGTTTCAATGACCACCTCGGCCGTGCGGAAACCGAGACCGTGCGCCGCCGCGAATCCGATTGGACCGAAGTCGAAGTCACTTTCAACAGCGGCGCGCGCACGCAGGCCAGCATCAACATCCTTCACGTCGGGAAGGGCGATGGTTATTTCGATGACGTGCGCTTGTGCGAATTGCTGCCGGCCGAGGACGCGAGTAAGCCGGTTTTTGCGGACGCCAAACGCGGCGCGGAATTGTTCCATAAACATCCCGCCGCGTGCGTGCTCTGCCACTCGTTGAAAGGCCAAGGCAGCACGGTCGGTCCCGCGCTGGACGGCATCGCTTCTCGCGCCACGAAGGAATACATCCGCGAGAGTTTGCTGGAGCCGAGCAAGGTTCTCGCGAAAGGTTTCGAGCAGCAGAAAATCTCGCCCATGCCGCCGATGGGCGACATCTTCAGCCCGCAGGAATTGGCGGACATCGAGGCGTTCGTGCGGACGCTCAAGTAGCCTTCGCCAACGCGGGGCGTGACAGCGAATATCGGCAGGAGTAGAACCGTCGGCGACAACCGATATGAAACCGCTCCTCATCTGCCTTTTCGCTACCGTCTTTGCCACGATCACACTCGCGGCTGATCTACCAAAACCGTTCGCCGGCGCAAAGCGCGTCATCTTCCTCGGCGACAGCATCACTTACGCCGGCCAATACGTGGAGTTCGTGGAGGCGTGGTGTCGGCTGCGTTTTCCCGAGAACAAAATCGAGTTCCTCGACATCGGTCTGCCGAGCGAAACGGTGAGCGGGCTTTCCGAAGATGGCCACGCCGGCGGCAAGTTTCCGCGGCCCGATTTACACGAGCGCCTCGAACGCGTGCTCGCGAAGTCGAAGCCCGACCTCGTCGTCGCCTGCTACGGGATGAACTGCGGCATCTATCTGCCGTTCGCCGAAGAACGTCTCGCCAAATATCGCGACGGCATGGAACGTCTGCGCAAAGCCTGCGACGCGCACGGCGCGAAGGTGCTGCACATCACGCCGCCGACCTTCGATGAAGTGAAGGGCGGTAAGCCCGGCTACGGCGCCACGCTCGACCGCTACTCCGAGTGGCTCGTCGGCCAGCGCAAGTCGGGCTGGGACGTCGTGGATTCGCACACGCCGATGAACCGTCATCTCGCCGAGCAACGCGCGAAAGATCCGAAGTTCTTTCTCGCCGGCGACGGCGTACATTGCAACGAGACCGGCCACTGGCTCATCGCGAAATCCATTCTCCTCCACCTCGGCGCGAAGGATGTGGCACCGATGAACAGCGCGAAAGAACTGACCGCCACGCATCCGAACGGCGACGCCGTTCTCAAACTCGTCCAGCAACGCCAGCGGATGATGAAGGACGCGTGGCTCACCGACACGAAACACATCCGCCCCGGCATGAAGGCGGGCCTACCGCTGCCGGAAGCGACGGCGAAATCAACCGAGCTCAGCCGCCATCTGGATGCGTTGCTGACGGTCAAATAGCCGACGAGACTTCGGATGAAACGCCTCGTTTCAATTTTCTCCCTGTGCGTTGCAACAGTGCTCGCACAAATTCCTTCGCCCACGGATGCGCCGAAGCCGCGCACGCCAGAGCAGAGCGCCGCGGCGTTCAAATTGCCAGCGGGCTTCAAGATGGAAATCATCGCCAGCGAACCGCTCCTCGCCGCGCCATCAGGCATCTGCTGGGATGAACGCGGGCAGATGTTCGTGAGCGAACTTCACGGCTACAATCTCGCCGGCCAACTCGACGTCGAGGATCTGAACAAGTCCGGCAAGCTCGACACGCAGGTTCGCCGCCTGCAGGCCGACGCCGAGCGCCAGATACATCCGGACACGGTGAGTCAGTGTTGGGAACACGCCCGGAAACTAATCCGTTGGAAAACCAAAACAAGCCGCAAAAGCTGCCAGGGCCGGCGGAACGCGACTGGGTTCGAACACGCTGAAATCTCGAGAACCCGCACCGGGCCGGTCGTCTCGGCCGGCTGAAGCCTGAACCAGGCGGACAAAGAAAGAATGCCACCACGGATGGACGCGCGTTGCAGGTCGAGCGTTGCCTGTTTCCGCTCCCACTGAGAACCGAGTACTGAGCACTTCCCAACACCCCGCCCTCCTCTCACGTCAGAATATCCCGAATCACCTTCCCATGCACATCCGTCAGCCGCCGGTTGATGCCGTTGTGGTAGAAGGTGAGTTTCTCGTGATCAAGGCCGAGGAGGTGCAGGATGGTCGCATGAAAATCCGGGATGGTGACTTTGTT
>CAMASG010000106.1 GCA_945860945.1 Akkermansia muciniphila | reverse complement strand
CAGTTCTCGCAAGCAGAATGACGTCGTGGCGTGTTGTCCGGTGCCGAAGCTCAAGCCCGGATCAAGCACGACCACGGACTGTCCTTTCACGGCTTTTCGGGGGATCCAGCTCGGTCTGATGATCAGGCGCGAGCCGATGGTGATGGGCTTGAAGTGTCTTTTCCACGACTCAGCCCAATCCTCGCGCCGGACATTTTTGGTTTCGATGCAGCCGGTGCCGACATCCAATCCGCACGTGCGAATCATCTCCAATCCATTTTGAAGCGCTTCTCGCTTAGCGACATTCCATTCACCTGCGCGTGTGGAGTAAACCGTCACGACGCTCGCTTTGGTCTCCGCGTTTGCCCACACGGAAGCGGGATTCGGAAAGAGTCGGCCGAAGAGTTCGACGACGGCTTCTTCCGCTTCGGCGGTCGTCACGGTGGAGATTCGCCGGAGTTTCTGAGATTTCAAAGGTGATCGCGCCATGGTGTGAGGTTCAATAATTGCAAATCCACTTTGTCAGCGCGGTGATCCACCACAGTGAGGCTCGCGTAATCAATTTCGAACGCGGCGGTCTTTGTGATCGGCATGTCGAGCAACAGCGAGAGCAGCATCCGGACGATGCCGCCGTGGCAGACGACGGCCGCAGTCTTTCCGGAACATTCACTGAGGATGCGCTGTAAACACGGTTCGACGCGGGCGCGCACTTGTTTCGTGTTCTCCGCTCCGGGCACGGCGTCTTTGTCCAATTGTTCCAACCATTGGTGGGCGTTCACGCCGTAGCGTTCTAACACCTCACTCCATTTCAGGCCCGTCCAGACGCCGAAATCCATCTCATGCAAATCTGGCAGTGTAGTGGGCTTCCGCAAATACTGACAGGCCAGCGGCGTGAGCGTTTGCTGTGCGCGTTTCATCGGACTGGCATAAATCGCATCGAAGGCGACGCGTTCAAGAAACTTCGCCAAGGCTGCTGCCTGCGCGTGACCATGGGGCGAAAGCTCCATGTCAACACGGCCGCCGAAGACGCGTTGGTAGCTCGCCTCGACTTCGCCATGGCGCAAAAGATAAAGCCGCGTGGGATTCATTCTGAGAACAAACGGAAGACGTGACGCCGGGCCTCACGCACCGACCAAGGCGACTTCCTGCGCCGCCAGCAACTGGCGAACACCACCGCGACCGAGGCTGAGCATCGCGGCGAGCTGCGTGTCGGTGAAAGTGGATTCTTCGCCCGTGCCTTGTATCTCGATGAACTCGCCTTTGCTGGTCATCACGAGATTCATATCCACTTGAGCCGCGACGTCCTCGGTGTAGCAGAGGTCGCAGAGCGCTTCGCCGTTCACGATGCCGACACTCACGGCGGCGACGGCGTTGGCGATCGGATTTTCCGTGAGCTTGCCGTCGGCGATGAGTTTTCGCAGGGCGAGGGTTAGCGCAACGTAGGTGCCGGTGATGGCCGCCGTGCGAGTGCCGCCGTCCGCTTGCAACACATCGCAATCAATCCAGATGGTGCGATTACCGAGTTTTTGAAGATCGATCGCCGCACGCATCGAGCGGCCGATGAGTCGCTGGATTTCCTGGGAACGCCCGTCAATCTTACCCTTCGAGATGTCGCGCGCCTTTCGCTGCAACGTCGAGTAAGGGAGCATCGAATACTCAGCGGTCACCCAACCGCCGGTCGCGCCCTGCTCCTTCATCCAGCGCGGCACAGACTCCTCAATGGTCACGCCGCAAATCACGCGTGTCTGCCCCCACTCGATGAGCGTGGAGCCGGTGGCGTGCGGGGCGATGTGGTTTTGGAAACGGATCGGCCGAATTTGATCGGCACGGCGGCCGTCAGCTCGAGATGGGGCAGAGGAAATGTCGGACATAATGCGGCGCGATGTTAGAAGCCGTGCTGCTTTGCAGCAACGCAGAAAGCGCGGCCACTTTTGCATCGTCACATCCCGCCGGATCATAATAACATTTTGCATGGTTTCAGAAAAACCATGGACACCTGTGGACGTGCTTCGCTTGCTGATGGCGTGGCTCCTCGTGCTGTGCGGCGGCCAACTGATCGTCCCGCAATTTGGGCCCAGCGGGATGTTTCACACCAACGCCGACGGCGTGATGGCGCTCGTCGTGCAGATGCTCGCTTTCCACGTGTCGGCGCTCGTCATGATCGGCGTGCTCCTGTTTCGGCGCGGCATCAGCTGGGGCGACGCCTTCGGTCTGGGCGCGCCGCGCTGGGGATTCACTCTGGCCGTTGGGGCCTTAGTCGGAATGCTCGTGTTGCCAGCGGCGTGGGTGTTGGGACTATTGAGCGCGCTCGGTCTTGAAAATGCCGGCTTCCCTGTGAAGCCGCAGCAGGCGGTGCAGCTAGTGCAAGGCGCGGCGACGACTAGCGAACGCACTCTTACTGCGCTGATGGCTATCGGACTTGCGCCCGTGGTCGAAGAGATTTTGTTTCGCGGCATCATTTATCCAACGGTGAAGCAGGTCGGCTATCCGCGCGCAGCTATCTGGGGAACCGCGTTTGTGTTCGCCGCCATCCACGCCACGCCGGCGATTTTTCTCCCGCTTTTCCTGCTTGGCGCGCTACTTGCCCATCTCTACGAACGCACCGGCAACCTGCTTGCGCCGATTACGACGCACGTTGTTTTTAACTTGGTGAACTTTCTCTGGCTGACGAATCCAGAACTGATACGCCGCTGGTTCGGCACGGGCGCATGAACGAGTTCGACCTCATCGCTCGGCTTACTGGCGCTTTGCCCACAGATGCTTCCGTGGTCGCAGGCGTTGGCGATGATTGTGCTGTGCTCGAGGTGGGATTGCCGGATCGCTGGCTGCTTTTCAAAACCGATGCAGTGGTGGAAGGGGTTCACTTTACGCTCTCCGCAAATCCGGAGCAGATCGGGCACAAAGCGCTCGCGCGAGCGTTGAGCGACATCGCGGCGATGGCTGGCACGCCCACGCACGCGCTGATCACGCTCGCGCTGCCGGAAAAGTTCGACGTGGCTTTCGTCGAGGGAATCTATCGCGGGATGAATTCGCTGGCCGCGCGGCGCAGTGTTTCCATCGTCGGCGGCGAGACGACGACGAATCCCGACCGGATACTTCTCTCCATCGCGTTACTCGGTTGGGTAGCGAAAGACAAATGCGTTCGCCGCGTTGGCGCGAAAGTTGGTGACGCCATCTTTGTGACCGGCGAACTGGGTGGTTCGCTAGCCGGCAAGCATCTCGAGTTCGAGCCGCGTTTGGATGAGGCTCGTTGGTTGGCGCGAAACTTTTCAATTCATTCGATGATGGATCTGAGCGACGGGCTCGCGGGCGATCTACGGCACATTCTGAAAGCCAGCGGGGTCGGCGCGGACCTGCTGGCCACGGCCATCCCCATCAGCCATACGGCGAAATTGAGCGCGCGTGAAAAGAGTGCCGCCAAGCCGCCGCTGCTGGCGGCATTGACGGATGGCGAAGATTTCGAACTATTGTTCACCGTCGCGAGTGCGGACGCTGTGCTATTGCTTGACGCGTGGAAAAAGGAGTTTCCGAAACTCAAGTTGAGCTGTGTCGGTAAAATCACTTCCGGTACCGGTGTCACGCTGCGAGACCATCGGGGACCACGACCACTGAATGTCCAAGGTTACACACATTTCGCATAGCGCGGCTGAGACCGAAGCGCTCGGCGAGGCTTGGGGACGCTCGGCGCAAGCGGGTTGGGTGCTCGGGCTTTCGGGCGATCTCGGCGCGGGCAAGACGCAGCTCGTGCGCGGATTGGCCCGCGGGTTGGGCGTGACGGCACGCGTCTCGTCGCCGACCTTCGCGCTCGCGAACGAATACGGCGGCGGCCGTTTGCTGCTGGCGCACATCGATCTGTATCGGCTGGAGACGGAGCATCAAATCATCGGCGCGGGCTTGGAGGAATATCTGCGGCCAGCGGGCGTGACGGTGATTGAATGGGCGGAACGATGGGGAAGTTTGCTGAGTTCACCGCGTGCTGTAGGCGCGTTCCGCCGTGTGCAAATTGAGGTGTTGGAAAAGGGATCGCGACGGATTGTGTATGAAGATTCTGGCGCTTGAATTTTCCAGCGAACGGCGCGCTGTGGCTGTGCTCGATGGCGTTTCGCTGTGCCGCGCAACCGCAGCCATCGGCCACACGCCGAGCGCGATGGAGATGGTTGAGGAAGTTCTCCGGCAAGCCGCGTGGCAACGCGAGGACATCGAGTGTATTGCCGTCGGACTTGGGCCGGGCAGCTACACTGGGATCCGGATGACCATCGCGTTGGCGCAGGGGTGGGCGCTGGCGCGTGGCGTGAAACTGTTGGGCGTAAGCAGCGCTGAAGTGCTCGCCGCCACTGCGCGGGCAGTAGGACTGCGCGGCCTGATTCGACTGGAGATAGACGCGCAACGCGGCGACTTCTACCGCGCTGACTACGAATTGAGCGCCACTGCCGAGAGTTTAATCGAGCCGCTGAAAATTGTCGGTCGTGACGAGTTGTTGCAGTCATTCAACGGCACAATCGTGGGCCCCGAAGCGGATCTCTTGGGAGGGACGCAACTATTTCCCGATGCGGCGCAACTCGGACTGTTGGCGAATAAACGTGCTGACTTTGTTTCCGGTGAAAGCTTGGAGCCGATTTATTTGCGTGAGACAAGTTTTGTGAAAGCGTCGCCGCCGCGCGTGTTGCCTGTGTGAAATGAACCATTCCTACCGTTGCTGGGCTGAGGTCGATTTGACGGCGCTGCGCGAGAATCTCGCGTGGATCCGCCATCGCGTCGGGACTGATGTGAAAATCATGACCGTGGTGAAGGCGGATGCCTACGGCCACGGACTAAAGCAAATCGCCGCGCTGCTGATGCAGAGTGGCACGGATGTTTTTGGCGTGGCGAATCTCGCGGAGGCGCAGGCAATCCGCGCGGTTGGTCGCGGTTGGCCGGTGCTGATGCTTGGCGCGTGTCTGCCGGACGAAGTCGAGCGCGCCGTGCGCGACGACGTGATGCCGACGCTCTCGAGTTTGGCCGAGGCGAAAATGTTTTCTGCCGCCGCAATCCGACTGAAGCGCACCGTGAATGCGCATATCAAAGTGGACACGGGAATGGGTCGTCTCGGCGCGACACCCGAGCAAGCGAGCGAATTGATCGAGGCGATCGAGCGCTTGCCGGGGTTGCGACTGGTTGGATTATACACCCATTACGCGGCGGTGGAGGACGACGCGGTATTCTCGCGCGGGCAGCGGCAGCGATTCAATCATCTGCTAGCGCCACTGCTCAAAGCGGGACGTTCGATCGAATATCTCCATGCGAATAACAGTGGCGCGTTGTTGCTGGAGAAGACGACGATTTTCAACACCGTGAGGCCGGGGTTGGCGGTGTATGGCGTGGTGCCGCCGGCAAAGCGGCGGGTGGCCTCCGTGCTGAAGCGCCATTTGCGTCCCGCGCTCGCGTGGAAATGTCGTGTGAGTTTGGTGAAGGAAGTGCCTGCAGGCACGCCGTTGAGTTACGGGCGGACGT
>CAMASG010000105.1 GCA_945860945.1 Akkermansia muciniphila | reverse complement strand
CCAGCGCCTTCTCCGCCCCCGCGAAATGCCAGACGCCGAGATTGAACAGTAACGCGAGCGTGACCCACGCGACCGTCCAAGCCATGGCTTCGCGGACCGAGACGACGTGCGACTTGCGATGGAACACGCCGAGGTCCAGCGCCAGCATTACCAACACAAAAGTGTTGAAGCCGACCCAAAGCCAGATTTGTTCAGTCATGGTTCGCGTTGATTATGTGCTGGCTTACCCGTGTTGACCCGCCGCCGCTCCAGACCACGGCTTGCAATGGCCGGGGGCTGCGGGTTGCTTCTCACGCGCGCTTGTGGCCGAGCTTTGCGCCGCTCGATTTGTTTGTGCAGGCTATTGGTGACTTTGAGCCAGACGGCTTCCAACGTGTGATCGCGAGCGGCGGCGTGAATGTCCCGGCCGGACACGACTAGATGCACATGGGCGCGGAAGGCGGGCGCGTTGTCCCGCTGCTGTTCCAGCACCACTTCGGCGGCGCTCACCGGCATGAGGTGGTGCAACCGTTCGAGTTGTTCCTCCAACCAAACACCCAGGCTGGCGCTGGCGTTGAGACCGCGAAATTGGAATTGGATTTTCATGGGCGCAAGCATCAGGAGGCGGTGTCAGCAGGTTTCTTGGCCTCGACGGGTTTGCGAGCCTGCGTCAGAGCGAGCAGCATCAGCAGGGAACCAGTCAGCATCGCCGTAATCAAAACGGCTGCGAAAAGTTTCTCCGACTTCCCATCCAGCACCGCCAGCCAGCCCACGCTCGCCCGCCACGCGAAGACCAGCGTCAGCAGCCCGGTGCTCACCCAGGCAGCCGGCAGACTCCACCGGACGCCGCGCGCTCCGAGCACGCCCCACAGAATCGAGAGTGCTCCGAAAGTGCCGCCGGACATGAGAGCCGTCTTGGCCTTTTCCGGATTCGACAGGTAGCCGAGCAACCCCATGACAATGAGGAATGCCCCGTAAAACATCAGGTAGCCCGCGGTTTTGGTGTTCATGATTAGAGTTGGTTTCTTGCTTGGATGCTCGCACTCCGGTTGCAGTCACCCGGTAAAGCGATGGACGTCTTGGGCATCAAGTCACTCATTGATTCCCCAGTGACGGTTGGCCGGCTCAGAGCTGGACGCGGGGATGTCTCGCCGACCCTGTTCCTTGCCCAAGATTTCAGGGCTTCCCTCTGGCACGAGCCCCACGGGCCGCACACTCCGGGCGGGTCGCTGCGCCTGGGGGTTTTCGGTGCCTGGCTCGGCGGCATTGGGAACCGGAATCGAAACTACTGTTTTCATGGCGTCAAAATACGGACGACATCACACTTAGCCAATTACGACTTTTGGAATGGACGCTTAGGTTAAAGCGAATACCATACCGGCATGGAATTCTTGAACTACCACCACCTGCGTTACTTCTGGGTCGTCGCCAAGGAAGGTGGCCTGCGCAAGGCGGCGGACAAGCTGCACGTCTCCCAGCCCACCATCAGCGCGCAGCTTGCCGCGTTGGAGAGTGTGCTCGGCGAAAAGCTCTTTCGCCGCGGTGGTCGCGCCTTGGCGCTGACTGAGGCGGGTCATCGCGTATTGAGCTATGCCGAGGAGATTTTTTCGCTCGGGCAGGAACTCCTCGACGCCGCGCGGCAACAGCCCACGGCACGCCCGCTGCGCGTCCACATCGGCATCACCGACTCGCTCCCCAAGCTGGTGACCTACGAAATCATCAAGCCCATCTTCAAACTGGCGCAACCCATCCAGGCCGTCTGCCGCGAGGGCAAGGTGGCGGACCTGCTCGGCCAACTGGCCGCCTACCGGCTGGACATCGTGCTGGCGGACGAACCGGCGCCCAGTTCGCTGCCCATCAAAGTCTTCAACCACCTGCTCGGCGACTGTGGCGTGAGCTTCTGCGCCGAGCGCAAACTGGCCGCCACGCTCAAGCGCAGATTTCCCAAGTCGCTGAACGACGCGCCGGTTCTGCTGCCTGCGAGCAACACCGCCCTGCGCCGCTCGCTGGAGAAATGGTTTCAAGCCCAGCAGATTCGCCCGCGCCTAGTGGCGGAGTTCGATGACGCGGCCCTAATGAAAGTGGCGGCGGTGGACGGCCTGGGCTTTTTCGCCCTGCCGACCCTCGTGCTGGCGGAGGCCGTCGCCAACTTCGACTTCCAAGCCATCGGACACACCGAAGAGTGTCGGCAGCAATTCTACGCCATCAGCGCAGAGCGTAAGCTGACCCACCCAGCCGTGCTGGCCATTACGGCCAACGCGCAAGCCGCGCTGGCTGGCTGAACGGTTTTCGCCTTTCGCGCTCGCGCCTTCGAGTAAAGTTCGCTTCTGTTCTTCGTGAACTCGCGCGACTTTTCTTCCATCCCCTTTTTCAGTGCCTCTTCCTCGGCGAGGCCTTGCTCCGCCGCATATTTCCGCACGTCCTGGGTAATCTTCATGGCAGGTCAGCGATACACTTCGCGGTGGTGGCGCACGCGGTTCACACGCACGACGCGAATCTCCTGCGCAATCTCATAAAAGAGCCACCATTGACATGGCTGACAGCATGTTTCGTTTCATGAGGGAGAGGCGATTCCAGGTTTCATCGGAGCTTTCTGCTCTGGAATTCGTTCACCATTCGCAAGCCGCCATTCAACTCTGTTGCGGCGTGATTCGCATCGGGCTACTTCACCACCATCGACGTGAAAGGCGCGACGTAGGCTTGCAGATAGACGAGCAAGCCGACGAGCGTGGCGAGCGCGACGCTGTGGAAGAAGACGTAGCGCAGGATGCTGCCTTCGTGGCCGTACCAGCCGGTGGCGGTGCTCGCCACCACGATGCTCTGCGCGTCCACCATCTTGCCCAGCACGCCGCCGGAACTGTTCGCCGCCGCCATGAGCGTCGGGCTGACACCGGTTTGTTCAGCAGTGATTTTTTGAAGGCTTCCGAAAAGGACATTGCTCGCGGTGTCGCTGCCGGTGAGTGCGACGCCGAGCCAGCCGAGCATCGTGCCGAAGAACGGATAAAACACGCCGGTGTGCGCGAGCGCGAGACCGAGCGTGGCATCCGTGCCGGAGTATTTCGTCACGTAACCGAGCGCGAGCATCGCGACAATGGTGAGTAGCGAGAAGCGGACGAGCCGTAGCGTGGCCCAGTATTCGCGGGCCATTTCGACGAGCGAGAAGCGCATCAGAAGTCCCGCCAACAACGCGGCCGCGAGAATACTCGTGCCGGTGCCCGAGAGCCAGTTGAGCGTGAAGATGGCCTTCTCCGGCGGCGCGTTCTGCGGCGCGACGGGCGGCACGCGCTGGACGGCGTTGTGCAGGCGCGGGACAATGAATTCCGGTGCGGTGACGCCGTTAGCCAAACGAACGGAGTGCGCCGGTTCCGGCAGGGAAACTTTCAACGCACTCGCACTTTCGCGGAGCGAAGTCTTGCCGTTGAAAAACGTTTTCATCTGCGGCAATCCCCAAAAGAAAAGGGTCACGCTTAGAATGACCCACGGCAT
Source organism: Akkermansia muciniphila (assembly GCA_945860945.1). Lineage (GTDB taxonomy): Bacteria > Verrucomicrobiota > Verrucomicrobiia > Limisphaerales > SIAT01 > SIAT01. Next base: position 2,100 of record CAMASG010000105.1, on the reverse strand, counting down.
CCACGCGCGGCGGATTTGTGCGGCGGACGGAGTGGGCTCACTTGCTGGAGCTTTGGATTCGACGTGCGACGTGTCCATTTTCCAGTCGTCGCTCGGCTTCCAGAAACGCAACAGAACAACGAGTGCGCCGAGCGAAGAAAGCGATGCGACGATATCCACCAGCCACGGGCCGTGGTAATTCGAGACGAGGAATTGCGGCAGGGCGAAACTGAGCCCGGCCGTGAGCGCTGCCGGCCACACGCCGAGCATTCCGCGCCAACCCGCCATCGCCCACACCACCCAGAACGGGACGAGCAGCGAGAAGAATGGCAATTGCCGTCCGACCATCGCCGAGAGTTCGAGTTCGGAAATACCGGTCACGCTACTGAGCGCGATGATCGGTGTACCGAGGGAACCGAAGGCGACGGGCGCGGTGTTCGCGATGAGCGAGAGGCCCGAGGCGTGCAGCGGTTTGAAGCCGAGTTGAATCAAGATCGCCGCCGTCACCGCCACCGGCGTGCCGAAGCCGGCCGCGCCTTCAAAAAATGCGCCGAACGAAAAAGCGATGAGGATGACTTGCACGCGCGGATCGGGCGCGATCGTGGCGAGGTGGCTGCGGAGGACGGCGAACCAGCCTTTCCGCACCGTGAGTTGGTAGAGGAACATCAGGTTCAGAATGATCCAGCCGATCGGGAAAAGTCCGTAGGCCGCACCGTAGCCGGCGGTGGCGAACGCCGCGTCGATGGGCATGTGGAAGACAAAGAGCGCGACAGCCATCGCCACGCCGAGACCGAGCAACGCGGCGAGATGGATGCGGATGTGCAGCCACGCGATGGAGCCGAGCAACACGACGACGGGGACCGCCGCGATGAGCGTGGAGAGCGCGGCGTTGCCGAGCGGATCGTAGTTTTGTGCCCAGATCATATTGGTTTACTGGAAGGGAAATCAGTTTCCTCGCACCTCGAGGATTTGGAGAAATTCGATTCTCATCGCACGCTCGCTTCGAGCCACGCGAGGTAGCGCTTGTTCCCAGCGGCGATCGGGAGCACGACGAACTCGGGCGTATCGTAGGGATGATTCGATAGCACGCACTTTTCGAGCGCAGACAGTTTCGCTGGAGTGGTTTTGAAAAGGAGGAGAACCTCGGCGCTTTTCTCGAGCTTTCCCTGCCACCAATAATGCGACTCGATTTTCGGGATGAGATTCGCGCAGGCGGCGAGCTTGGATTTCAACACCGCACTTGCAATTTTCCGCGCCGTCTTCAAATCGGGCGCAGTGACGAGTGCGAGTGCGTGTTTGGCGCCAACCATTTCAAGATTCGACGTTTTCCTTCGGCTCGGGCAGCAGGAAGCCGATCGCAAAACTCAGCACGGCGATGGTGGTAGCCACAATGCCGGCGGCCTTGGCGACGTGCATCGGCAACAACGGGCCGCCGCTAGCCAACCACGGCGCGACGAGACTGGTGGTCACGAATGCCATGCTCGTGCCGATCATGCGTCCACCGACGTTGGTGGCGAAACTGCCGCCGGTGCCACGTAGGTGCAGCGGGAAAACCTTCGGCAGATATTCGCCGAAGTAGCTGAACTGCGCGACGGTCAACAGGCCGCAGACTGCATACGCCCAGAGGAACGCTTCGCCGCCTTGCGGGAACAGCATGAAATACGTGACGGGCAGAACGGCGAGCGCGGGCACTTGGAAAATCTTCAGCAACTTCACACGACTGATGCCAATGATGAGCAGCACGGCCAATAGAATGCGGCCGACCAGTCCGCCCATCTCCTGTCGGAACTGCACTTTGTCGCTCATCTTTTTGACTTCTTCATTGATCGGCTTCTGCTTGCCAAAATTTCCTTTGATCTGCGTCAGCACTTCTTTGCGTTCCGGAGAATCGGTTGGCAGCGCGTTGAATTGCTTGTTCAACGCTTCGGCTTCTTTGCGCAGCGGGGCGAGCGACTTGGCCTGCTCTTTCAATTCCGGCAGACCGGGCGTGACGCGTGCGACGGTGACTTGCAGTGCGCCGAACGCGATGCCGTACGCGCAGGCCGAGAGCGCGGCGGTGACGAGGGTGACGCGGCGCAGTTCCGGCGAGAACAATGCGCCGAAACTCGGGCGCTTCAACGT
>CAMASG010000104.1 GCA_945860945.1 Akkermansia muciniphila | reverse complement strand
TTGTCGCCGGATGGCGTGTGTGGATTGCCTTTAAAACTGCGAAATTGCTGAGTAAACCGTTGAAAATCAGAAGGCCCGCTATTGCTAGCGGGCCTTCTTCCGAGTGGTTGCGGGGGTAGGATTTGAACCTACGGCCTTCAGGTTATGAGCCTGACGAGCTACCGGGCTGCTCCACCCCGCGATCAAGGTTCAGTAATGTAGTCGGTGGACACGCCGCGCGGCAAGGCTTTTTTCCAAAGGCCGGTTTCGGGCGGCTTAGGCGGCCTTCGTTTCCGTTTTCTTCCCGCCGGGATAGAAGGCGAGCAGCAGCACGAGGCAGGCGATCGCCGTCCACATCGGCACGGTGAAGAGTTTGGAGTAGTCGAGTTTCCCATTCACCATAGACCACTCGGCGACGGCGCCGGCGATCTTGCTGCCGACGATGATGCCGATGCCGACGATGACGAGGTTGAACAGGCTTTGCGCGCTAGCGCGGACGTCGACGGTCGTTTCCTCATCGACGATCATGAAGGCGATGAAGATGAAGCAGCCGAAGCAGAAGCCGTGCATCGTCACGCCGAGGATGATGGCCGGCAGGCGCACCGCGTCGGGGAACGACGCCGCGTTCGCGAAGAGGAACATGCGCAGTGCGTAGGCGATGAGGCCAGCCGCGAGCAGGGTTTTGCGTGAGAGCCGTTTCGAGACATACGGCATCATCGCGAGCACGCCGAGTTCGGACATCTGGCCGACGGTCATCAGCCCGCCGCCGCCCACGCCGACGATTTTGTTCACCGCTTCGATGAAGCCTTTCGCCTCATTCTGGAACTGCCCGAGGAACGGCCCGGTGTGGACGAAGTAGAACTGGTGGATGCAACTCACCGGCACGGCGAGGAGGAAGAGCGTGAGCAACGGCTGGCGTTTGATTTCGCCGACGGCTTCGAAGACCGCACTCTTCTGTTTACCTTTTGCCGGCGGCGTCGCAGGAAGGAACCAGCAGAACACGCCCATCGCGACACCGAGCAGGCCGCTCAGTTTGAAGGCGTCCGCCATTCCGGCGAACTGCGCTTTCTGGATGATCTCCGCCGTCATGTCCGCGCCCACGGGCGTGTGCCGGTGCAGTAGCCATTGGCCGATGCCGATGCCCACGGCGATCCAGCCGACCGTGCCCCACACGCGCACCCTGCCGAAATCGCGGTCGCGATCGGGCAGGTGATGGAACGCCAGCGAGTTCGTCAACGCCAGCGTCGGCGAATAGATCAGCGAGTAGATCAGCGAGAACGCGAGGAACCCACTGTAGGTGTCAATCTCCGCCAGTTTCCACACGAGGAGGCCGCCGAGCACGTGGCTGATCGCGAGAAATTTCTCGGTGTTAAACCAGCGGTCAGCAATCTGCCCCGCGATGAACGGCGCGACGATGGCGCCGAGCGCGCCGACGGCGAACATATCGCCGATTTGCGCCGGCGTGAAGCCGCGGTGGCCGCTCAGGAACGACCAGAGCAACGGCAGCCACGCGCCCCAGATTGCGTATTGCAGGAACATCATCGCCGAGAGCTTGAAGTGCAGGTCGCGGGAGAGAGGCGGTGCGGAAGTGGTAGGTGTGGACATGAGTTGTTCGCGTTAAGGTTGCGGTGAAAATAGGGAAAGCCCGCGAGCGAGGCAAGCGTGGAGCGCGGCTGAAATGATGTTCGCGGCGTTTCGAATCTCGACCCTCGGCGCGCGGCCGATTATCTTTTTTCCATGCGGATTGCTTTCAAGGAGTGGGCCGTGGTGGCGGATGCGCTCGGACGCGGCGAGCAGATTGTGATCCTCCGCAAAGGCGGTATCGCCGAGGGCCGCGGCGGTTTCCGGCCCGAGCACGAGCGGTTCTGGCTTTTCCAAACACTCTTCCATCAGCAGCGCGAATCGGTTCTGCCCGCAGCGCAAAAACGGTTCGACGAAATCGCGCCGCACTTCCCGCCTGCGGATTCCCTGCGACTCGAGTTCTTCTGCGAAGTGGTTGAAGCGCGTCGGCTCGAATCGCTCGCTGCGGCCGAGCAACTGCGCGGTCAGCACATCTGGCGCGACGAAGTGGCGGCGGAACGATTCGATTGGGGCCGCGACGCGAGTCTTTACGCGATGGCTGTGCGCGTGAGCCGTCTGCCGCAGTCGGTGGAGTTGCCGATGCTCGCGAGCTACGGCGGTTGTAAATCGTGGGTCGAGCTGGAGACCGCGCCGGATTTTTCCACTGCGCAACCGGTGCTGGACGAAATCGCGTTCCGTGCGAAGCTGGAGCAGTTCCACGCCGCATTAAACACAACCGCTGCCGACGCCCATTGACCGATTTCAGAATTCAGAAGCGAATGGAGTTGCCCAAAATTATTCTCGCCTCCGCATCGCCCCGCCGCGTGGAACTCCTGCGGCGGTTGAAGCTGCGTTTCGACGTGCAACCGGCCGACGTCTCCGAGGTGCACAGCGACCATCTCACTGCACGCGAGGTCTGTCAGGTGAATGCCTATCGCAAGGCGCGTGCTATCGCGAAGCGCCAACCGGACGCGCTCGTGCTCGGTGCCGATACGCTGGTGCATCTGGACAATCGCCTTTTCGGCAAGCCGGCGGATCTCGCCGAGGCGCGGCAGATGCTCGCGCGGCTCGCCGGCCGCAAGCACGAGGTCGTCACCGGCGTCTGCCTGATGCGCCTGCGCACGCACGAGTGCCGCACGTTCGCGGAGGGGACGGATGTGACGTTTCGCAAACTCACGGCGAAGGAAATCGACCGCTACCTCGCCGCCATCAACCCGCTCGATAAAGCCGGCGCGTATGCGATTCAAGAGTTCGGCGACTGGATTGTGCAGGAGGTTGAAGGCTCGTTCACGAACGTCGTCGGCCTGCCGATCGAGCGGCTGCAAGCCGAGTTGGCGAACTGGCCGAATGAGCGCCCAGAAGCATTTTGACCCGCGGCCGGTTTCCGCCTAACTTCGCGCCGTGGAGAACACCGTCGCATCCGAAAGCTCGCCGCTGCGGCGTTTCTCGCAGTGGGGCGGACGGCAGGCGTTCGTCTTCGGCGAATCGTTGCACAGCCTCGGTGCGTTCGCGTTGATCGCGCTTGGCGTGGCGGTGACGAAGTTCCGTGTCTCGTCGCGCGTGGTGCATCCGCTCATCGTGCGGGAGATTCATCGGTTCGGCGTGCAGCTGCTGCCCATCGCTGCGTTCCTCGGCGCTGCGCTCGGGTTTCTGATCATCGGCCAAACCGTTTCTCTGCTCACCAAGTTCGGCGCGCAGGGGCTCATCGGCACCGTGATGGTGACGGTGGTGGTACGCGAACTCGGGCCGCTCGTAGCGGCGTTGCTCGTGCTGGGTCGCGTCGGCACGGCAATCGTGGTGGAGCTCGGCACGGCGCGCGCACTCGGCGAGGTGGAAGCGCTCGAGGCGCTCGGCATTGATCCCGTGCACTATCTCGTGGTGCCGCGGCTCATCGCGATGATGGTCGCGGTGCTCGCGCTCACCGTTTATCTGATCCTCGTGGCGCTTGCTGCGGGCTATCTCTTCGCGTTTTTGCAGGACGTCCCGTTGCAGCCGGCAGATTACTTCGGCCAGATCGCCGGCGCGTTGCACTGGCAGGATTTCGTGCTGCTCTCGCTGAAGACCGCGACGTTCGGCTTCGTCATCGCCGTCGTCGTCTGCTTCGAAGGGCTCGCGCGGCCGCTGCGGCTCGAGGATGTGCCGCAAGCCACCACACGCGCCGTCGTGCGCAGCCTCACCGCATGTCTGCTGGCCGACGCCTTGTTCATCGTGATTTATCTCATCTGGTGAAATGGAAGAATCGAAGGACATCGCCATTCTAATCGAGCTCGCCGGGGCCGCCATCGGGACGTCCCCGGAAGGCGCGCCGCTGGTGGAAGGCGTGGACTGGCGGGTGGCGCGTGGCGATTTCTGGGTCGTGGGCGGACTGCACGGCGCGGGGAAGAGCGCGCTGCTTGCGGTGGCGGCGGGTTGGTTGCAGCCGGCGCGCGGAGTCTGTCGCGTGTTCGGCCGCGTGACGGAGGAGTTGGATGAAGAGGAACGCATCGTTCAGCGCCGCCGCGTCGGCGTGGTGTTCGAGAATGGCGCGCGGCCGTTCCATCAGCTCAGCGTGCTGGAGAATGTCACCTTGCCGCTCTGTTATCATCACGACTGGACGCATGAACAGGCCGAGCCGTCCGCGCGCGAACTTCTGCGCCGCACCGGTCTCGAGAGTTTCGCGGAACGGCGCGCCGGCGACATCGCCCGCGCGTGGCAGCAGCGGCTCGGTCTCGCCCGCGCGTTGGCGCTCGAGCCGGAAGTGCTGCTGCTCGACAACCCGCTGGCCGGCCTCGATCCGCGCCAGCAGGAATGGTGGGTGGCGTTTCTGAAGGAGCTTTCACAGCGACTCACGCTCGTGGTCACATCGGACCATCTCGAGCCGTGGCACGGTGCGGGACGGCAATTCGCGCGGTTGAACGAAGGGCATTGGGAAGGAATCGAAGGTGCGGTCACGGCGGGCTTGCGTCCCAGCCCGTGGCGCGGAGAATGAGGCAATCATTATGGCAATCCAAGATCTGACCCCGCAGTTGCGCACCCGGATGGGCCGGGTGGAGCGCGCCGTGGGCGTCTTCGTGTTGCTGGCGGTGCTCGTGCTGCTGGCCGGTTTCTTCTACTACCTTTATTACACCGCGCAGCGCAAAGGCTGGCTCCTCATCAAGGCGCCCTATTACACCTTCGTGAGCAGCGCCAACGGGCTGAAGGTCGGCGACGGCGTGAAGCTGATGGGCTTCGACGTCGGCTGGATTACTGAGATTGCCCGTGAGCCAGCCAAGGGTGGCAAGGACCCTGAGATTCCCTACGGCGTGCGTGTCGATTTCCTCATCAAGGCGCCCTACTACGCTCATATCCATACCGACTCCCACGTGCGCGTTAATGCCGATTTCCTTGGCAACCGTCAAATGGAGGTGACTAAGGGTGGCCTCGACGACGATCAGGCTGTCGTCGTGTATAGGGCGGCCGACGGCCGCCTCTCCGAGGTGTGGGTGGATAACGCACGTTGCTACACCAATTGCACCAAGCACCCCCAGTCCTACGAGCTCGTTGCCAAGGAATCGCCCGATGTCAGCAAGCAGATTAGTAAGCTCATCGGGCAGGTCGAGGCGGCGCTGCCGCAGTTCCTCGCGAACGCCACCACCGCCACCTCGAATCTCAACCAGGTCGCGCTCGGCCTGCGCCCCGCGGTCAGCAATGCCAACGTCATCCTCGCCAATCTTACACAGCCCAAGGGCGCCCTCGGCGAATGGCTTCTCCCCACCAACACCCACCTGCAGCTCGATGCCGCGCTCGCCGCCTCCGCCATCTCCCTCTCCAACCTCACCGTCATCACCAGCAATCTGCGCCAACCGAACGGCGCGCTCGGCCAATGGCTCCTGACCACCAATCTGAACACGCAACTGGAGCAGACGCTTGCTGGGGTCAACAACACCCTTGCTAGCGCTAACAACACACTCACCAACGCTAGCGTGCTCATGCGCCATAGCGATACGAACCTCACCGCGCTCGTCGCCAACCTCGGCCGCTCGCTCGACAACGTCGCCGCCCTCACCGGCGGCCTCAACACACAGGTGCAATCCAACACGAACCTCGTCAAGAACCTCTCCGACGCCTTGAAACACACGGACGACCTCGTGCAAGGCCTCAAGCGCCACTGGTTGCTCCGCTCCGCGTTCAAGGAGAAGGCGACCAACGCCCCCTCGACCTCGCCGCCGTCCAAGCTCCGCAGTGTGAGACCGCAGGAGTGAGCGCCCCCGCCGTCTGCTGCAGCGCA
>CAMASG010000103.1 GCA_945860945.1 Akkermansia muciniphila | reverse complement strand
ACCTGCGGCGTCCTCGCCGGGAAAGAGGCGAGCTTGTCCGCGAAGTCCGCCTTGAGCGCAGGCACGGACTGGAAGCCAATCGGCGGCGTCCACGGCTCAATGCGCGTGCCGCCCCAGTTGCAACCGATCAGACCGATGGGCACATCGAGTTCCTTCTGGATGTCGCGCGCGAAGAAATAACCCACGGCGGAGAAGCTGCCGACGGTCTGCGGCGAGGTGAGTTGCCAGCCGCCGGAGGTCTTCACTTCGGTCTGCGGCTCGGTGGCAGTGACGTGCGGCACCTTGAAGTGGCGGATGCGCGGGTTGTTAGCGGCAGCGATTTCTTGCTGCGCGTTCTTCGACTGGCTTACGGCCCACTCCATGTTCGACTGGCCGGAGCAGAACCACACCTCGCCGACGACCACGTCGTTGAACTCGACCTTTTTCTTGCCGCTGACGGTGAACTTCGCGCCCGTGCTGGTGCCTTTCAGGGGTGTCAACGCGACGGACCACTTGCCGCCCTTGGCCGTGGTCTCCGCCTTCTGCCCGGCGAACTCGACGGTGACCTTCTCGCCCTCGTCGGCCCAGCCCCACACGGGGACTTTCTGGTCGCGCTGGAGGACCATGCGGTCGCTGAAGATGACGGGCAGCTTCACGTCCGCGTGGGCGGCGAGGGTGATCGCGGCCAAAATGGCGGCGGAGACGATGGGTCGGAACCGGTTGAATGATTTCATAGGTCGCGCTATTCAAGCGGTTTACCGTAAGACGTCAACTGAGAAATGCGGACGGTACGAGGCCAACCGGAGAGCATCACGCCGGCGTGGCGCCCCTTTTGCCTTTCCGCCGGCGGGGTTGGGCTGTTACAAAAACGGCATGGCAACCAAGCTGGGCTTCCTCGGTGCGGGCAAGATGGCGACCGCGCTCGCCAAGGGCTTCCTTCACGCGAAACTGGCGAAGGCCGGCGACCTCGTCGCGAGCGACGTCGTGCCCGCCGCCCGCACGCACTTCACCGAGGAGACCGGCGGCAAAGCCGTCGATTCCAACATCGCCGCGCTCAAAGCCGCGAACGTCCTTTTCCTCGCGGTGAAACCCGATCAGGTGAAGGAAGTGCTCGAGGGCATCCGCGCGCAATGGACCGCCCAGCACCTGCTCATCTCCATCTGCGCCGGCGTGACGCTCGCCCGCCTCCAAGCCGGCCTGCCCACCGGCGCGCGCGTCATCCGGGTGATGCCGAACACGCCCGCGCTCGTCGGCGCTTCCGCCTCCGCTTACACGCTCGGAACCGGCGCGACGAAAGCGGACGACGAGCTGGTGCAGAAATTACTTTCCGCCGTCGGCATGGCCTTCTCCGTGAAGGAGACCCTCCTCGACGCCGTCACCGGCCTCTCCGGCAGCGGCCCGGCTTACGCGTATCTGATGATCGAGGCACTGAGCGACGGCGGCGTGGCGGCGGGTCTGCCGCGCGATGTGGCGACGAAGCTCGCCGCGCAGACCTTGCTCGGCGCGGCCAAGATGGTGCTCGAGACCGGCCAGCATCCCGGCGCGTTGAAGGACATGGTCACCAGCCCCGGCGGCACGACCATCGAAGGGCTGCACGAACTGGAACGCGGCAAGGTGCGGGGATCGTTGATGAACGCGGTCCGCGCCGCGACGGAGAAATCCAAGAAGCTCGGCCAAGGTTGATATGAGCTTTCCTCCACCCACCGAAAAACAGGCGCGCGTGCTTTGGTTCTCACTCACGGCGCTGGCCGTCGGCTCGGCTCTGGCGCTGCTCGGCACCGTGTTGTGGGGCGTGGGATTGGTCATCAACAAGCTCTCGCCCGTGCTCATCCCGCTGGCCGTCGCGGGCATCCTCGCGTACCTGCTCGATCCTCTCGTCGATTTCTTCGAGCGCCGGATGTCCCGCGCGTGGGCGATCCTCGCCGTGTTCAGCCTCGCGCTGCTTTGCGTTGGACTGCTGCTCGGCACGGTGATTCCGCGCCTCGTGGTCGAGACGGGCGACCTCGCGCAGCGCGCGCCGGCGCTTGTCGAGAAGGCGCAGACGGACGTGAGTAAATGGCTCGCCACCTCGCCGTGGGCGGCAAAGGCCAAAATCGCGTGGGACAAACAAGGCTCGGACGTGACCGACTGGTTTGTCTCCACGCTGCCGAAGGCGACGGAATGGCTTCTCGCGCGTCTCGGCCAAGCGGCCTCGTGGCTCGGGCTTCTCGCCGGCTTCGCGCTCGTGCCGGTGTATGTGTTCTATTTCCTGCTCGAGAAAAAACGGATCGAAGGCGGCTGGGCCGACTACCTGCCGATTGCCGCCGGTTCGGTTCGCGATGAAGCTGTTTTTATCCTGCGCTCGATCAACGACTGCCTCGTCACCTTTTTCCGCGGACAAGTCCTCGTGGCGCTGTGCGACGGTGCGCTGCTCACGCTCGGCCTCTGGGCGGTGGGCGTGGAGTTCGCGCTCTTTCTCGGGTTCGTTGCGGGCATCCTCTGCATCGTGCCATATCTCGGCGTGATGGTGGCGCTGGTGCCGGCAGTGTCGCTCGCAGCGCTGCAGTTTCAGGACTGGCAACATCCGGCGGCGGTACTCGCGATCTTCGCCGTGGTGTTGAAGCTCGACGGTTGGTATCTCTCGCCGAAAATCATCGGCGACCGAGTGGGGTTGCATCCGCTCGCGATCATCATCTCGGTGATGGCCGGCACGTGTCTGCTCGGCGGGTTGCTGGGTGGACTGCTGGCGATTCCGTTTGCAGCGGCGTTGCGCACGCTGCTGGCGCACTACGTTTGGAAACGGCCGACGAACGCGTCCGCGACGTAGCGTCCGTTGCTTCTACTTCTTCTCTCCGAGCAAATCGCGGACATCCACCGCTTCCATCCCGGCAGCGCGAATCGCTTCCATCCCGATATCGGTGTCCTCGTAACCACGGCAGTGACGCGGATCGGCGCCGATACGTTGCGCAGCGAGCAGGAAAACGTCCGGCGCGGGCTTGTGATTCGTCACATCCTCGCTCGTGCAAACGGCGGCGAAAAGGTGCGCGATGCCGAGTTGCTCGAGCACACGCGGGATGATGTGGCGCTGGCCGCCAGTGGCGATGGCGAGCGGCACGCGGCCGTGATGCTCGCGCGCGATTTGCATGACCGGCTCGATAATCTGCACCTGCGGCAGCCGGCTGATGTAGCCTGCCTCCTTTTCACGCGCGACCAGCGCAGTATCGATGTCGAGCTGCTGCTCAGCGGACAACATCGCGAGGATTTTCTTCGAAGGCACACCGCCGAGTTTGTAGAAACGGTCCTCGGGAAAATGAATCCCGTGCCGCGTGCAGACCTCGTTCCACGCCAGCCAGTGCAGCGGCATCGAGTCCACCAACGTGCCATCGAAATCGAAGATGAGTCCTTGCAACATAGTTTTGGAAATTGGTGAGAAAGAAATGCGTCAGCTCACACCTGCAACGCCGCGAGTCGTTCGTTGATGTCGTTCGCCATGAGCGGCTCGATTAATCCATCGAGATCGCCGTCGAGGCAGTGCATCAGGTTGTAGAGCGTGAGCTCGATACGGTGATCGGTCACGCGGTTCTGCGCGAAATTGTAGGTGCGAATCTTCTCGCTGCGATCGCCGGTGCCGACCTGCGATTTGCGCTGCGCGGCGTACTTGGCGTTCTCCTCGGCGGTCTTCCGCTCGAGCAGACGCGACCGGAGCACCGTGAGCGCCGTGGCTTTATTCTTCTGCTGCGACCGTTCATCCGCGCAACGAACCTCCAGCCCAGTCGGTTTGTGGACGATGCGCACGGCGGAGTCGGTCGTGTTCACGCCTTGGCCACCTTTGCCCGATGCGCGGCAAACGGTGATAACCAAATCGTCGGTCTTGATCTCGATGTCCACCTCCTGCGCCTCCGGCAACACCGCGACCGTGGCGGTACTGGTGTGGATGCGCCCCTGCGCTTCAGTGGCCGGCACCCGCTGCACGCGGTGCACGCCGCTCTCGTATTTAAGCCGCTTGTAAACATCCTGCCCAGTGACGCCAAAAATGATTTCCTTGAAGCCGCCGAGATCGGACGGGCTAGAATCCATCGTCTCCACACGCCATCCCTGCGTTTCGGAGTAGCGCGTGTACATGCGGTAAAGATCGGCGGCGAAGAGCGCGGATTCCTGTCCGCCCGCGCCGGCGCGGATCTCGATGATGGTATTGCGCGAATCGGCGGAATCTGGCGGCACGAGGCCACACCGCACCTCGAACGCGAGTTGTTGTTCCGCAATCTCGAGCCGTGCGACGTCCTCCTTCGCGAGCGCGGTCAACTCGGGATCGCTGTCGTCCGCAAGCAGGGCACGGTTGTCGGCGAGGTCGGCGGCGGTCTTGAGATAAGCGGTGCCAGCGGCGACGAGATCTTTGAGTCGCGCGTATTCCTTCGAAAGTTCCTGCGCACGCTGCGGGTTGTCGAAGGCGTCGGGGTTGCTCAGCAACGCCTCCACCTCCGCGAAGCGGCGGGCGAACTTCTCGATGTGCGGACGCAGGTCCATCAATTCAACTCGCAGTTCCAGCCGCGGATGATTGGCACGGCGGGCCGGTTTGCCGACGAGGGCAGGGAACGCCTCCGATCAAAAAAGAATCCGCCCGAGCGGCGCGTTGGCCGGTGCGGGCGGATGCAGTCGAAAACGCTACTTCTTCTTTTTCGTGGTCGCAGCGGCGGCCGTGGCAGCCTGAGCAGCCGCCGTCTTGGCGGCGCGCTGCTGGAACTTGTCCACCCGACCTGCGGTGTCCACGAATTTTTGAGTGCCGGTGTAGAACGGATGGCAGGCGTTGCAGATGCCGATCAGGATGCTCGGTTTTGTCGAGCGGGTCTTGATCACATTGCCACAGGCGCAGCGGATTTCCGCGTCCAGATATTTCGGATGAGTGTCAGCTTTCATACCACAAAGAGCGGCGACATTAGCAAGTGCACGCGGGATGACAAGCGCAATTTGGTTTGCCTTGGACGACGACGGCTGGCTTGATGTTTTCCACTCAGCTGTGGAGCACGCCTATCATTTCGTCGGACAGGACGGCCAGACCTACGGACCGGTCTCGTTGGCCGACCTGCGCATCTTCGTGGCCGACGGTCGGGTGAGCGCGGACGCCTTCATCATCCGCGATGACCAGACCGACTGGACAACCGTGAGCGCCTGTCCGGAGCTGTCGCCATCCGCCGCCGCGGGTGGACCGGCGGGGAAGGCTCGGCGATCCGTTGCCGAAGTGCTCGATGGCCCCGCGCTGGCGGTGGCGGGGCATCGCGAATGGTACACTGTAGATCTCCCGGTCGGCCTGTTGCGCGAGCAGAGCGAACGTGGTGCGAGTATGTTCATGTGGGTTTCCGCTCTCGCGGCGGCCGTCTATCTCTTCTGGTATTTCGGCGCGCAACATATTCCGAAGACTTTCGCCACCTCCAAGGCCGGGACATGGACGATGCGGATCGCTGCCAAAACGAGCGAGAGTCTCTCGCTCGGCGCGCCGACTCTCGTGAAGCGGCTCGCCTACGGTTACGTGATGCCGACGGTGAATTTCCAAGCCGCCAGTCGCAACACGCCGCCGCCGGTTTTCGGACCGCGCGCGCAGTCATGGCTCTACAACAGATGGGCGATGATGGGGATGGACCTCGTCACCATTGGCAGCTTCGCCGTGTTCGGCTTCTTCGCGAAAGAGCGGAAGATGTGGGCCTTCATCGCCGGCCTCGCGCTCTACACCGTGGATTTAGGCCTGTGCGCCTATTACAAGAACTGGTGGGCGATGGGCTTTCATCTCTTGCCTGCCACATTCATCGTGCTCGGCATGCGTGCGAACTATCGACTGGTCCGCGGCTAGCAAAACGGCGGCTGGATTTCGCCCGCACTCGGGCGTAGCGTCCCTCTGATGCCAGCCAAACGTGCCCCCAAAACAATCAGTTGCGATCTCGCCTCGATGGAGTGCGTGCCGTGCAAAGTCGGTGTGCCGCCACTCAAAGGGGCGGCGTTGAAAACGTTCGCCAGCCAACTCGGTGCGCCGTGGCGTGTG
>CAMASG010000102.1 GCA_945860945.1 Akkermansia muciniphila | reverse complement strand
CGCGAGACGGTGCTGGACACCGGCAAGTCCCGGATGTCGCGCTGGCGCAAGTGGCTCTTCGCCGTGCTCGCCCGCAACGCGCAGACCGCCACGACCTTCTTCGGCCTGCCGGCGAACCGCGTCGTCGAGTTGGGGATGCAGGTGGAGATTTGAGCGGTGGGGCGAACGTCCGCGCGAGCCGTTTCCACGATTGAACGCCGCCGGCCTTTCGTGAAACTCTCCGCCTGTCAGCCGTGTCCTGATTCTATGTCCGTGCCTCCCAAACCCAAGCGCCGTTCCGGTCTGCGATGGTTCCTCGTGTTGCTGTTGCTCGGCGCAGCGGGCGGCGGTGGCGGGTGGTGGTTCAACAAGAACAAAGTCGTCTTCATCACCGTGCAGACCGAGAAGGTCGCGCGCCGCAATCTCACCGAGGTTGTCGTCGCCACTGGCAAAATCCAGCCCGTCACGCTCGTCAAAATCAGCCCCGAGGTGAGCGGTGAAATCACCGACCTGCCCGTGAAGGAAGGCCAGCGCGTGCAGAAGGGCGACCTGCTCCTGAAAATTAAACCCGACTTCTACATCGCCAACACCAACTCCGCCGACGCCAGCTTCAAGTCCTCGCAAGCCGGCCTCACGCTCGCGCAGGCGAACCGGGAGAAGGCGCGCCTTGAGTTCGAGCGGAACAAAAAGCTCTTCGATGGGAAGCTGCTTTCCGAGTCGCAGTATCAGGAGGCGAAGACCGGTCATGAAGTCACCCAGGCGCAGGTGAAGTCCGCGCAGCACCAGACCGAGGTCGCCAAGGCCGCGCTGGACCGCTCGCTCGATGACCTCGCGAAGACGACGATTTACTCCCCGCTCGCCGGCACTATCAGCAAGCTCAACTCCCAGCTTGGCGAGCGCGTGGTCGGCACCGCCACCATGGCCGGCACCGATGTGATGACCATCGCCGACCTCGACACGATGGAGGCACGCGTGGACATCGGCGAGGTGGACGTGGTGCTCATCAAGGTCGGGCAAATCGCGCGGCTGGAGGTGGACGCCTTCCGCGATCGGAAGTTCGCCGGCGAGGTCACCGAGATTGCCAACACCGCGAAGTCCAGCGGCCTCGGCACGCAGCAGGAGGCGACGAAGTTCGAGGTCCGCATCCGCGTGCGGGAGCAGGAGATTTTCCGTCCGGGCATGAGCGTGACCGCCGAGGTCGAGACGCGCTACCGGACAAACGTCCTTTGCGTGCCCATCCAAAGCGTGACCACGCGCCTGCCCAAAGGTGCGGCGGGCAAGGCCGACAAGGCCGGGAAGTCCGATACGAAGGAAGCCTACGGCAACGGCGACAAGAGCGGTCCCGACGGCAAGAAGAAGGACGAGCCGCACAAGCCCATCGAAGTCATCTTCCAGAGCGATGGCGAGACCGTGAAGCAAGTCCCCGTCAAGCGCGGCATCAGCGACGACAGCTTTGTGGAAATCGTCGAAGGCGTGACCGAGGGCGTGGAAGTCATCTCCGGCGGCTTCAAAGCCATCAACCGTGAACTGGAGGACGGTAAGCTGGTGAAGGTGGACAATGAAAAGAAGCAGCCAGGAGCTGCCAAGTAGTTGCGGCCACAGATGGACACAGATGAAACACAGATGGAATTTTCATCAGGAGAACAGGACGGCAGGAGAGAAAGCAAAGTCGTGCTCGGACGGCATCCCTCTCCTGTCTTCCTGCTCTCCTTATAAATCTCCTCCCCGCCTATCTGTGTTTCATCTGTGTCCATCTGTGGCTAACAATTTTTCCCTGTGCCGCTGATTCGCCTGCAAGACATCTGGCGCAGCTACCAGATGGCGGCTGAGACGGTTCACGCGTTGCGCGGCGTCTCGCTCTCCATCGAGCGCGGCGAATACGTCGCCATCATGGGGCCGAGCGGCTCGGGCAAGTCCACGATGATGAATCTCCTCGGCTGCCTCGACACGCCCACCAGCGGCACTTACGAGCTGAACGGCACCGACGTGAGCGGCATGGACGACAACGAGCTGGCTGAAATCCGCAACCGTGAAATCGGTTTCGTCTTCCAGACTTTCAACCTCCTCGCCCGCGCCACTGCGCTCCGCAACGTCGAGTTGCCGATGGTCTATGCCGGCGTCTCGCCTGATGAGCGTCGCGAGAAGGCGATGGCCGCGCTCACCTCCGTCGGTCTTGCTGACCGCGTGGACCACCGCCCGAACGAACTCTCCGGCGGCCAGAAGCAGCGCGTCGCCGTGGCCCGCGCGCTGGTGAACACGCCTTCCATCCTCCTCGCCGACGAGCCGACGGGGAACCTCGACTCCAAGACGGGCGTGGAAATCCTCGCGCTCTTCGACCAGCTCGCCAGCAAGGGCAATACCATCATCGTCGTCACGCACGAGGAGAAGGTCGCGCTTCATGCCCGCCGCATCGTGCGGATTCTGGACGGGAACATCGCGAGCGATCAGCCGGTGGTGCGGCCATGAATTTCCTCTCCGAGCTTCGCGAGGGCCTGTTCATCGCGTGGGATTCGTTGCGCGCGAACAAACTCCGCTCCGCGCTCACCACCCTGGGCATCGTCATCGGCATCGTGACCGTCACGCTGATGGGAACGGCCTTGGCGGGCTTGAACGCAGCCTTCATCAAGAGCATCTCGGCCATCGGCACCGATGTCTTCTTCGTTGCGCCGTGGCAGTGGTTCAGTGACGAGCCATGGTGGAAGATGCGCAACCGCCGTCCCATCCTTCTCGCCGACGCGCGCGCCCTTGTCCGCCAGACCACCTTCGCCCGCGCGACCTCGATTGACGTGAACCGCCGCATGACCGTGCGTTACCGCGACCTCTCCGCGACCGGCGTCAATGTCAACGGCACCACCGAGGGCGGCGCGGAGGTGGGCGGGCTGGTCCTGAAGGAAGGCCGCTTCCTCTCGGCGGCGGAGGTGGATGGCGGGCGCCCTGTCTGCGTCATCGGCTCGGAGTTGGCGGCGAACTTCTTCCCTTTCGAATCGCCGCTCGGGAGGAAGGTGCGCATTGAGGGGAGTAACCTCGAGGTCATCGGTGTGTTGGAGAAGCGCGGCAAGTTCCTGGGCATGGAGAGCCTCGACAACCAAGTCCTCATCCCCGTCACCAAGTTGGTATCCGACCTCATTGCTGCCCGCCCGCCCGTCTTGGTGCGCATCAAGCTGCGCGATCTGAAGGAGATGGATGAGGCTCGCGAGGAGATCCGCGGCATCATGCGCAAGCTCCGATGCCTTGCGCCGGGCGATCCGGACGATTTCGCCATCAACGAGCAGGGTGCCTTCCTCCAAACCTTCGAGCGGATGAACACCGTGCTCGCCAGCGCGGGCCTTTTCATCACCGGCCTGTCGCTCTTCGTCGGGGGCATCGGCATCATGAACATCATGTTCGTCACCGTCGCCGAGCGGACGCGTGAGATTGGCATCCGCAAGGCCATCGGGGCCAAGCGCCGCGCCATCCTCACACAGTTCCTCATCGAGGCGGCATTGATCTGCTTGCTCGGTGGCCTCATCGGCCTCGCCATTGCCTATCCCATCACGCTCGTGATGGATCGCTTCATGCCCGCGGTATTGTCCGCCTCGCTCGTGGGCATCGCGCTGCTTGTCTCGGTGACGACCGGCGTCATCGCAGGCTTCCTGCCGGCTTGGCGGGCCTCGAAGTTAAACCCCGTGGACGCGCTCAGGGCGGAATGAGGAGTCCACTTCCCGCATGACTCCCTCCCGCCCTCGCCCCGGCGCCTTCACCGTCCTGCGAGTTGAGTTCGTCGAGAGCTTCGTCATGGCGATGGCCGCGCTCGCCGCACACAAGCTCCGCTCCGCCCTCACTCTTGTGGGCGTCACCGTAGGGGTGTTCAGCATTATCCTGGTGATGACCGCCATGCGCGGCTTGCAACAGAACATCGAGGGCGAGCTGAGCGGCCTGGGCGCAAACACCTTCACCATCGAGAGGTGGCCCGCGGTGAACTTCGAGGGGCCCTCGGGCTGGGAGAAGTTCCGCCGGCGCAAAAACCTTTCCCTCGCTCACTGGCAGGCCTTGCGCGACCAAGCTACTCGCGCCCGCAGCGTCGCCGCCGAGGCCTTCATGGCCACCGGCGAGGTGACCTCGCGCACCGAGACCACCAACCCCGACACCGCCTGCATCGGCGCGACCCCCGAGGCCTTCCTCGCTCGCAACTGGATAGTGGAGGCTGGGCGCGCCCTCTTACCCGGCGACCTCGACAGCGCGCGCAACGTATGCGTGCTGGGCAACACCGTCATGAAGAAGCTCTTCCCCCAAGGCTCCGCCCTTGGCGAGCGCGTCAAGTTCATGGGCGTCAGCTACCAAGTCATCGGCTACCTCGAGCCCAAGGGTGGCTTCGGCGGCCAGCCACAAGACAACTTCATCCTCATCCCCATCACCACCGGCCTGAACCGTTTCGGCGGGCAGCAATGGCGCAGCCTCGCCTTCTTCGTCCAAGCCCACAGCCAAGCCGAGATGGAGGACACCGTGGAGCAGGTCCGCGGCGTCCTGCGCAAGGTCCGCAAGGTTCCCCCCGGCGAGCCCGACGACTTCGAGATCTCCTCCAACGACTCCCTCATCGCACAGTTCCGCGACCTGACATTGGTCATCCGCGCCGGCGTCGCCGTCGTGAGCAGCATCTCCCTGCTCGCCGCCGGCGTGGGCATCATGAACATCATGCTCGTCTCCGTCACCGAGCGCACTCGCGAGATAGGCATCCGCCGAGCCGTGGGAGCGAAGCGGCGCAACATCCTCACGCAATTCATCATGGAAGCCGTCGTCATCTGCGAAGTCGGCGGCCTCATCGGCGTCCTCCTCGGCGTGGCCGGAGGCAACCTCGGCGCCTACATGATGAAGCTCCCGCCCATCTTCCCCATGGACTGGGCCCTCATCGCCCTAGGTATCTGCTCCCTCGTGGGCATCCTCTTCGGAACCTACCCCGCCATCAAAGCCGCGAACCTAGACCCCGTCGAATCCCTCCGCTACGAGTGAGGACGAAGGCTGCAGCGGGAAGCGGGAAGGGTTCAGCGGGTAGGGCAATGCCAACCGGACGCCCCCTCGCGCGTCTGCTCCCTTCCTCGGAGGCGGGGAGCAGGTGGCCGCAGGCCGGATGAGGGGCAGACTTCTCAGAAGCACGCCATCCCCGGCAGCTTCGAGGCCTGTCTAATCCATTCCGTCACCTGTTCCTCGTCGAACTTGCCATCCTCATAGATATGCAGGTAGCGCACTGCCTGCGTCTTGGACTCGACAGGGGGTTGCGGGCGCAGGGACGAGCCACGGAAGAACGCCACCTTCACATATTGGGTGATGCAATGGAACCCGAGGAACCAGCCCTCGCCCTCTATGCCATAGAAGGGCGTGTTCCACCGCATCGCCTTGCGCACCCGCGGCACAGTGCGTGTGATGAGCGCATCCAGACGCCTGCCAACGTCCCGCTTCCAGCCCGGCATCGCCTCGATGTAAACCTGCACGGGCGTGTCCCCGTCCGCCTTGGGGATGGGGGGGTTGCCGCCGGAGAGGAGTCGCACCGTCTTGGCCTTCGCGCCAGCCACCGGCGGGGTCTTGGAGGCAGGGGCGGGACGTTTCTTCATAAAGCGGGCAGTGAGTGCCTCATATTACTCTCTGCGGCGGCGGACTTGGAGGATGGCATTGGGTCTGGGCGGAACTACAAAGCGTGAGAGTTCACATGTCCAGAAGCAAACCGGGGTGGAGAAGGTGTCCGCTGGCCTTGACCACGGTCTGCCCGGGCAGTTTTTGAGGGGGGTTAAGCCTAAAATGGAGGATGTCAGGCTCCGGAACGCCTGTGTCATCGCCCGGCAAGGGGTTGTGGACGGTCAGTGTGGTCGTGGATGTGACCCGCAGTCCGAAGTGGAGCCGCGAAAGGGCGCGCCGCGCCTAGGCCAAAGCGATGTAGTCCGAGCGGGGGCCAGACCCCGCCAGCGGTTCGCTTTGCGGCGCTGCGTCTTTGCGAGTCCGCGGCTTCGCGTTCCATTACAATTGCCGGAATTAGGTTCACACTTCTGGCCGCGGGTTGCGTCCAAGTGCGCGTTGAATTACACGTTTCAATTCGCATGATGCTCCGATTGGTTTCCGCTGCTGGATTTTTTCTGGCGGTCCACATTGTCCAAGCCGCTGCGCCCGCCACGCCCACGCCCGCGGGCGTGGCTTTCTTCGAGCAGAAGATACGGCCCGTGCTGGTCTCCACTTGCTACGAGTGCCACTCGGCGGAGGCCAAGGCCAAGGGCAAGCTCAAGGGCGGTCTCTTCCTCGATTCCCGCGCCGCGCTCCTCAAGGGCGGCGATGAAGGCGCGGCGGTTATCCCCGGCAAGCCCGAGGAGAGCCTGCTCCTCAAGGCGCTGCGCTGGTCACGTGAGGATTTGCACATGCCGCCGAAGAAGAAGCTGCCGCC
>CAMASG010000101.1 GCA_945860945.1 Akkermansia muciniphila | reverse complement strand
CTTACAAAGGCAATCCCGTGGACAGCCTCGCGCCGCTCGCGAAAGCGAAGGTGCCGCTGCTGCACGTCTTCGGCGATGCGGACGACGTGGTGCCGTGGGAGGAGAACACGGGCCTCATCGCGGAGCGTTACAAGAAATTGGGCGGCGACGTCACGCTCATCCGCAAGCCGGGCGTCGGCCATCACCCACACGGGCTCGACGACTCGACGCCCATCGTGGAGTTCATCGTGAAGCACGCGGTGAAGTGATTAATTCGTTGCTCAGGTGACAGACGGTTGCTGCAATTCCCGCTCCCGCAGCCACGCGAAGATGACGGGCGTGACGATGAGGATGTGGATGAGGCTGCTCACCATCCCGCCGATGACGGGTGTCGCGAGCGGCTTCATCACCTCGGCGCCGGTCTGCGTGCTCCACATGATCGGCAGCAGGCTCGCCACCACCGTCGCCACGGTCATCACCTTCGGCCGCAGACGCAGGCGCGCGCCGTCCTTGATGGCTTGGATCAGATCCTCGCGGGTGAACGGCGCGTTCGCCGCGGCGCGTTCGGCCTTCTTCTTCTCCAGCATCTCCTCGAGATAAACGACCATCACCACGCCGGTCTGGATGGCGGTGCCGAAGAGGGCGATGTAACCGACCCAGACGGCGACGCTGAAGTTGTAGCCGAGCAGCCATTGGAGGAAGACGCCGCCGGTGAGCGCGAACGGCACGGCGAGGATGACGTGCGCGGCTTCCTTGAACGAGTGGTACACGATGTAAAGCAGCAGGAAGATGATGAAGAGCACCGCAGGCACGATGAGCCGCAGCGTGTGCTGCGCGCGGATCTGGTTCTCGTACTGGCCGCTGTACTCGATGGTCACGCCCTGCGGCAGATGCGGGACAATCTCGGTGTCCAGCCGCGCCTTCACCTCTTTCACGAATGAGCCGAGGTCGCGATCGGCGACGTTGGCCTGAACGAAGACGCGCAGGCGGCCGTTCTCGCTGGTGATCTCGCTCGGGCCGGTGGCGCGGCGAATCTTCGCGAGTTGACCGAGGGGGATGTGCTTGCCCGACGGCGTGGCGACGAGCACTTCGCCGAGCCGCTCAATGTCATCGCGCTCGCCGCGCTCGAGCCGCACTTGAATGGGGAAACGCTGACGGCCCTCGATGGTGGTGGTGACGTTCTTGCCGCCGAGTCCGGCCTCGACCACATCCAGCACGTCCGCCATCCGCAATCCGTAGCGAGCCATCGCCGTGCGGTCCGCCTCGATCTCGACGTACGGCTTGCCCTGCACGCGCGACGCCGCGACGCCGACGGCGCCCTCGATCTCTTTCACGATGCGCTCGACCTCGAACGCCTTCTGCTGAAGCGCATCGAGGTTGTCGCCGAGAATCTTGATGCCGAGCTGCGCGCGGATGCCGGTCGAGATCATCAGGATGCGGTTCTCGATCGGCTGGAGAAAAGCCGGCACGTAGCCGGGGACGAAGGTGAGCTTCTCCATCAGCTCGGCGACGAGCTTCTCGCGCGTCATGCCGGCCCGCCATTCCTTCTCCGGCTTGAGCATGATGGTGGTCTCGATCATCTCGACGGGCGCGGGGTCGGTGGCGGTCTCGGCGCGGCCAAGCTTGCCGGCGACGGAGGCGACCTCGGGCACGGCTTTGATGACGGTGTCCTGCCACGACATGATGCGCTTCACCTCGGTGAGCGACGTGCTCGGCAACAGCACGGGCATGAAGAGAAGCGACCCCTCGTTCAACGGCGGCATGAACTCGCTGCCGAAACCGCGCGCAGCCTTCGCCACGGCGGGCAGCTTCCACTCCTCGAGCTTCTGCAACGCGGGCCGCGGCAAACCAAAAGCGATGGTCAACGCCGACCCGAGCAGCAGTGCGGCGAGTGAGAGTACGGTCTTGCGATAGCGAAGCGCCCAGTTCAAGACGGGATCGTAAAGGGCGAGCAGGAACTTCATCACCCAGTTCTTGTCCTCCGCGTGGAACGGCCCGCGGACGAGCGCGGTGCAAAGCGCCGGGACAACCGTCGCCGCGAGTAGCGTGGCGCCGATCATCGCGAACGTCTTCGCGAAAGCGAGCGGATGAAAGAGTTTCCCCTCCTGCCCCGTGAGCGCGAATACCGGCACGAACGCGAGAATGATGATGACCATCGCAAAGAAGATCGGCCGGCCGACCTGCTTCGACGCCTCGAGCGTCACCTGCCACGTCTCGGCGGAAGTGAGGCGCACGCCGCCCTTCTTCTCCTCCGCCTGTTCGCAATGGCGAATGACATTCTCGGTCATCACGATGCCGGCATCTACCAGCACGCCGATGGCGATGGCAATTCCGGAGAGCGACATGATGTTCGAGGTGACGCCGACCTCTTTCATCAGGATGAACGAGACGAGGATGGAGACCGGCAGCGGGAACGTGACGATGAGGATGCTGCGGAAATGGAACAGGAAAAGGATGTGCGCGAGCGTGACGAGAATCATCTCCTCGGCCAGCGCCCGCTTGAGCATGGTGATGGTGCGGTCGATCAGCTCGCTGCGGTCGTAGAACGGCTTGATCGAGATGCCCGGAGGCAGGCCGGAGCTGATGGCAGCAATCTTTTCCTTCACGCGTTCGATCACCTCCATCGCGTTCTCGCCGGTGCGCATCACGACGGTGCCGCCGACCACCTCGCGGCCGTCCACGTCCAACGCGCCGCGGCGGAACTCGCCGCCGATCTGCACGGTGGCCACGTCGCGCAGATAGATAGGCGTGCCGTTGCGCTCCATCAGAACGATGCTCTCGATGTCGGCGATCGACTGCACGAGGCCGAGGCCGCGCACGACGAACTCCATGCCGTTCTCCTCGATCACCTTCCCGCCGACGTTCAAATTCCCTTTGCCGACGGCCTCCATCACGACTTGGATTGAAACGCCCGCCGCGCGCATCTTCGTCGAGGAAACATCGATCTGATACTGGCGCACGAAGCCGCCGACACTGCCGACCTCCGCCACGCCCTGCACGGCGTTGAGTTGGTAGCGCACGAACCAATCCTGCACAGCACGGAGCTGCCCGAGATCGTAACCGCCCTGCGGAGACTTCGCGGGATCGACATCGAGATAATATTGATACACCCAGCCGAGGCCGGTGGCGTCGGGCCCGAGCTTCGCCACGACGCCCGGCGGCAGCGCGTCACCGAGATAGTTGAGGCGTTCCAGCACGCGCGAGCGCGCGAAGTAATTGTCCACCTTGTCGTCGAAGACGACGGTGACGAGCGTGAAGCCGAACATCGAACTCGCGCGCACCGCTTTCACGCCGGCGAGTCCCTGCAGGTTCACAGAGAGCGGATAGGTGACCTGATCCTCGACCTCCTGCGGGCTGCGCCCCGGCCAGTCGGCGAAGACGATGACCTGGTTCTCGCTCAAGTCGGGAATGGCGTCCACCGGCGTGCGATAAAGCGCGCGCACGCCCCAGCCGATGATAAACAGCACCGCACAGGCGACGAGAAAACGGTTCTTCAACGACCACTCGATGAGCCTGTTGATCACGGCTTCACCTCCTCACCGCACTCGAGCATGTCCGCGCCGAAGAACGGATTCTTCAATCCCGCACGCAGCTGAATCCAGTAGCCATCCTTCGCCGCGCCCTCCACCACGCGATCCACCATCGGACAGTAATACACTTTCACCGACTTGAACGCCGGCTGTTTGCGCAGCGCTTTCGCGAAGTCGGCCGTGGCCAGACTCACCGGCAGAAACGCCGCACGCGCTGCCTCGAGCTTTTTCGCCGGAGCGAGATGGCCGCTGGCAGTAATGCGTTTCATGACCGCTTCGGCCTCCTTCACATCACGAAATGCCGCGACGAGTTGCGTGAGCGCCGGATGAATCCGAACGGCGTGCTTGTTGAACTCGTCCACCTTATCGCCAGCCAGCGCGACGGCGAGTGCGTCCATTACCGCGAAGAACTCGCCCGCGGCCTTCTGCTGCGGTTCAGTCAACGGCGGCAGGTCGGCGACTGGCGTCGGCTTGATTGCGCCTTTCGCCGACGCACCGTGCGCGTGTTCATGAGAGGAGCCGGAACGGCTCAGCTCGGCTTGCGCGTCAATCAGCAGATTGCCGTGCGTGACGACGCGGTCGCCCGCTTTCAATCCATCGAGCACTTCCCACGCATCGTCGCCGCGACGACCGAGCTTGAGTTTGCGTTGCTCGTAATGACCGCCGCCTTTGTCCACGTAAGCGACGGCCTGCGCGCCGGGCTGCAACACGGCGGAGCGCGGCACGGCGAGCGACTCGGTCACCTCCACGCGCACCACGCCTTCAGCGTAAAGTTTGTGAAGCAGCTCGCGCTGGCGGCGGCCGTTGCGTTCCACGAGCGGGTTCTCGAGCTCGACGCGCACCTTCGCGCTGCGACTCATGTCCGCCACGTTCGGGTCAATGAACGCGATGGTGTTCGTGAAGACGCGACCGGGCAAAGCCGGCGCGGTGACCTCGATCGACTGCCCCGGCTTGAGCCACACGAGGTCGCGCTCGTAGGCGTCGAACTTGAACCACATCCGCGAGAAGTCGGCGACCTCGAAGAGCTTGTCGCCTTCCTTCACATATTGCCCTTCATACACCTCGCGCGTCACCACCGTGCCGCTCATCGGCGCGAGAAGTTCGCTGCGATAATCGGCCGCGGCCTTCTGACCGAGCTTGTCGACCTGCGCATCCGCAAGGCCGAGCCGCTTGAGCCGGAGCGTGACGGCGTTCAATGCGCGCTCGTGTTCGGTGGCGAGAATAGGAAAATTCGTCGGCACACTTTGGCGCAGGAGCAGCAGATACTCACGCTCGGCGTTGTAAAGCGTGGGGCTGTAAATCATCGCGAGCGGCTGTCCCGCCACCACTTCTGCACCGACGTAGTTCACGAACAACTTCTCGACGCGCCCCTCCACGTAAGCCGAAAGCCGACGGTGACGCGTGTCGTCGTCATCAATCATCCCAGCTACACGCAGCGTCCGGCTGAGCGTCCGTCGCACCACCTCTTCCGTCTGGACGTTGATTACTTGGATGACCGCGAAGCTGAGCGGCACGACGCCCTCGGGCACATCCGCCTGAGAGCCGGCCCCGATGGGCGCGAGCGCCATTTGGCAGATGGTGCATTTGATCAGCTTGTCCGAACGGATTTGCGGATGCATCGAACAGGAATAAATTTTGCCATTGGCCGGGGCGACCGGCGCAGCGTGATTGTGTTGCTCATGCGAATCGCCCGAGCGTTTCGCAGCGAACCATCCAGCGCCGGCGGCGACCGCGACAATGATGACAAGGACGAGGATTTGGTTTGGCTTCATAAATGGTTCACGGTTTGGTGGGCGTCCCGCTCGGTTTCTCCTGATGTTTCTTCAACGCATCGAGATCGGCCGCGCCGCAGTAAAGGAGAAGCTGCGAGAGCATTGAGTGCTGCTCGGCCACAGCGCGCGCGAGCATCAGTCGGCTCTCGATGAGCATCCGGCGCATCTCGAGCACGTCGCGGAACATCCCGCGCTCGGTTTCCCAAGCGAGACGCGAGCTGGCCAGCGCCAGCTCGGCGCGCGGAAGAATCTGGTCCCGGTAAAGCAACGCTTCGCGGCGAGCGGCGGAGATGCTCGTGACGACCTCGTGCACCTCCTTGGCAGCGTGTAATCGATAATCGGCGAGCGACTGCTCTGCGGCGCGCGTCTTCGCGGCATCACGCGCGTGCTCGGCGCGATACTTATCGAGGTTCCAGAACGGCAGGTTCACGTTGAAGAAAACCATCCCCTGCCGGAACTCGCCGTTGCCGGTGAACGCACGGCCTTCGATGCCGACACCAAAATCGGGCAGCCGTTTGAGACGCGTGACCTCGGTGTTGGCAGCGGCTTGCTCGACTTCGCGACGCATCATCTTCAGCCGCGGCTCGAACTGAAGCGAAAGGTCAACGAGATGTCCGCCGAACTCAATCGGCTCGGCGAGCGCCGGCAGTTCAAAACGCGGCCACGTGGCTGCGAAATCGCGGTTGAGCAGACGGTTGAGCGCGACCCATTCGTGGTGGCGTCGTTCGCTTTCGGTGCGGGATTGCTCAGTGCGTTTGGCCCGCTCGGTCTGCGCTTTGAGCACATCCACCTGGGACGCTTTGCCAACGAGGAACTGCTGCTCGGCCAACTGCGCGAGCGCGTCGAGCCACGCGACATCTTCCTCCGCCAGCTCCACCACGCGATCGGCCAGCGCAACCTTGAACGCCTGCCGCGCAATCTCCAACCACAGCATCTGGAAAGCCATGCTCTCAGCGGCTTGTTGCGTCGCCACTTCGCTCTCGGCAGCGCGGCGCGCGGCCGCGGGCTTTCCGAAAAGCGGCAGCTTTTGCTCCACGCCCACGAGCAGATCGCCGTCATCCGCGCGCATCGAGCGGCGCGCGGTCATTCCGCCAAGCGTGAACATCGGATCCTCCCACGTGCGCACGGCGGCGGCGTTGGCGCGTGCAGCTTCCACTCGTGAGCGTTCGGATCGAAGCAAGGGCGCATTCGTTCGCGCTTCGGCGGCGAGGGCGTTGAGGAATGCGGGCGTGATGACGACGGCGTTCGTGGCAGCCGCGGCGTTGGCGTTCCACACGTTCGTCCACGCGCCCAACAGAATTAGTAATGGTAAAATAGTTTTCATACGCTTCGTTAAAATCGGTTTTTGAGCCGGACCAAGGCAGAGAAAGTCCGCACTGCGCCGGCTCGTGGCACAC
>CAMASG010000100.1 GCA_945860945.1 Akkermansia muciniphila | reverse complement strand
GGCACTTTATGCGAACTGAACTCGTCACCACACTCAAGCGCAAGGCGACCGAAATCATCGCTGACCTTGAATCTGACCAAGACCCCGTGCTCATCACTCAGCACGGCAAGCCTGCGGCCTATCTCATGGCCGTCTCCGCGTTCGACACCCTGAACCGCCGCCTCGGTATTTTGGAGGGCATTGCTCGTGGCGAACGCGCCATCGAGGAGGGCCGTGTTGTCACGCACGCCGAAGCCAAGAAACGCATGGCGCGATGGCTGAGCTAATCTTAATCTGGACTGAACCGGCTCTCCATGACCTTGACGCCATTGCCGATTACATCACGCTCGATGACCCGCAGGCGGCGCGGGGTCTTGTTCAGCGAGTCTTCCGGCACGTTCAGGAGCTTGTGGTCCAACCCGACAGTGGTTCCCGCCCGCCGGAGATGCGGCAGTCGCGTTACCGCCAGATTGTCGAGGCTCCTTGTCGCGTTTTCTACCGCTACGACGGCGAGAGAGTGTTTGTGCTTTACGTCATGCGTGGTGAGATGCGTTTCCGCAAGTCCCGGCTTATCAAGCGTGACCGAGACAACCGAAACGCCTAACCCTCCGCTGCAGCGACCCCGGCCATCGCGTCCAGGTTGCAATCGAACGCCCTCGTGGGTTGGGTCGCTGAGCTTGGGTCGTTAGGCCGTTTCACGCGTATGGAACCCCCAAAGGAAATCAGAAATTGCACGGTGAACTTCCAGTGCCCGAAACTCTGGAACCGGCTGGCCACGAGCGGCTGACTTACTATCACAACGGCGTGAACCGCCGACTCACCGATGTGGACGGCGAAGTCATCAAAGAAATATTGTCATGAGAATTCAAAAGATGAAAATTGGCTCCCGTCAAACTATGCGATACCTCTTGTTTGTGGTTGGAGCATTCTTCGCCGCCACGCTTTCCGCCGCCCCCCAGCCATCCTCTGCGGCCTTCGAAAAAACTATCCGGCCGATGTTGAGGGAATACTGCCTCAAGTGCCATTCGACGAAGGAGCAGAAGGGCGATTTGGATCTGGAGCGGTTCACTTCGTTCGACGCGGTGAAGAAGGTGCCGAAGGTTTGGCAACTCGTGGATGAGCAGCTCGAACTGGGCGAGATGCCGCCCAAGGACAAGCCGCAGCTTTCCGCCGCGCAAAGAACGCAGCTCGTCGCGTGGGTGCGCGGAACGCTCGCTGAGATCGCGCGGGCCAGCGCGGGCGATCCCGGCCCGGTCGTGTTGCGCCGCCTCTCCAACGCCGAATTCACTCACACGATCCGCGATCTCACCGGCATCCCGACGTTCGATCCGGTCCGCGAATTCCCCGTGGACGGCGCTGCGGGCGAAGGTTTTTCCAATGCCGGCGCGGCGTTGGTGATGTCGCCGGCGTTGCTGGCAAAATATCTCGACGCGGCGAAGGACATCGCCGCCCACGCGGTGCTGCTGCCGGATGGCATTGGTTTCTCGCCCAGCATTTCATCGCGCGATTGGGCCGAGGAACGGCTGACATCCATCCGCGCCTTCTACGCGAAGTTCGCCGAACCGGGCGGCGGCTCGTCGGTCAATCTTCAGGGCATCAAGTTCGACACCAAGGACGGCGGCGTGTTGCCGCTGGTCAAATATCTCGCCGCGACACTCGCCGAACGCGACGCGCTCGTCGCCAAAAGCAAATCCATCGCCGACGTCGCGCGCGAACACGCTCTCAACGCCAAATATCTTGGCGCACTCTGGACGACGTTGAACGACAAGCAGCCTTCGCTCGTTCTCGATTCCGTCCGCGCACAGTGGCGCGCTGCCAAGCCCGGCGACGCTCCCGCGCTCGTCGCCGCCATCGCGCAGTGGCAGCGGACGCTTTGGCGTTTCACCACCATCGGCCACATCGGCAAGCGCGACGGCCCGAAGGCGTGGCTGGTGCCGGTGCTGCCGCTGGCCGCCTCGCAGGAAGTGCGGCTTAAAATGCCCGCGTCCACGGACGGCAAAGACGTGACGCTTTATCTGCTGGCGTCCGATGCGGGCGACGGCAACGCGCAGGATTTTGCGGTGTGGGAAAACCCGCGGCTCATCGCGCCGGGCCGTCCAGACTTGCGCCTGCGCGACATCCGCGATGCGGTGCAGTCGCTGGCTTCGCAGCGCGAACGCGTCGCCGCCAGCGTGGTTCAATGTCTCGAAGCCGCGGCGGAAACCGGCGCCTTGCCGGACAAGGCGGCCGTGGCGGCGCTTGCGAAAAAGCACGGCGCCGAACCGGCGTTGCTCGTGGCTTGGCTGGATTATCTGGGCATCGGCGGCGGGCCGGTGCGCGTGGATTCGCACATCAAACAGAAATCGGCGAGCGCGCAGGGTTACGATTTCATCAAGGGCTGGACGGGCGCGGATGCGTTGAGCGTCATCGCCAATTCCTCCGCCCAGCATGTGCGCGTGCCGGGCAATGTGAAGCCGCACAGCATCGCGGTGCATCCGTCGCCGAAGCTGCGCGTGGCGATCGGCTGGAGCAGTCCGGTGGCGGGGAAATTGCGCGTGGAAGGCACGGTGCAACACGCGCATCCGGAATGCGGCAACGGCGTCACATGGTCGTTGGAGCTGCGGCGCGGCAACACGCGGCAGCGGCTGGCGACGGGCATTTCGCAGGGCGCGAAGGAGATCAAGTTCGGCCCGGTCGAGAATGTCGCCGTGGAGCCGGGCGACCTGATCTCCCTCATCATCGGGCCGCGGGACGGCAATCATTCATGCGATCTCACGGCGGTGGACATCACGCTGGGCGACGGCAAGCGCGTGTGGAATCTCGCGAAGGATGTTTCGCCGGAGATCCTCAGCGGCAACCCGCACGTCGACGGGTTCGGCAACGCGGGCGTCTGGCATTTTTACAGCGAGCCGGACAGCGGCGCTGTCGCGCCGGTCATCCCCGCCGATTCGCTGCTGGCCAAATGGCGGTCCGCTGCGGGCATCCCTGAAAAGCGCGTGCTGGCGGACGAGGTGCAAAAACTTTTGCGCAGCGGCGCGACCGGTCTGGCGAAGGATTCGCCCGATGCGGTGTTGTATCGGCAACTGACCTCGCTCAACGGTCCGCTGCTCTCCATCGTGCGCGACACGTTGCTGGCGCAGCCGCGACCCGATGCGCCGGCCGGCGGCGTTCACGGGGTGGATCCCGCGCTCTTTGGCAAACATCCGGACGGCGCGATATTGCCGGCGGCGAACCTGTGCGTGCGCGCGCCTTCGCTCATCGAAGTGCGATTGCCCGCGGATCTGGTCGAAGGCTGCGAGTTCGCGGCGACGGCGCGGTTGCACAAGGAGACCAGCGCGGAAGGCAGCGTGCAGATGCAGGCACTTTTGACGAAGCCCGCCAGCGCCTCGGGATTGACCGCGAGCGCGCCCAAGGAACAGGGCAACAAGAGCACTTGGAGCGACGGCGAACGCCCGATGCTTTCCGATTCGCCGATCCTCGTGCTCGACGGCAGCGCCGCGCGCGCGCGCATCGAGGCGGCGCTCGACCAGTTCCGCCAACTCTTTCCCGCGGCGCTGTGCTACACGAAAATCGTGCCGGTGGACGAAGTCGTCACGCTCACACTCTATCATCGCGAGGATGATCATCTGCGGCGGCTGATGCTCGACGAGGCGCAGACCGCGGAGTTGGACCGGCTGTGGTCGGAGTTGCGCTTTGTCAGCCAGGAACCGCTCAAGCTCGTGGAAGCCTTCGAGCAACTCTGGCAATTCGCCACGCAGGACGCCGATCCCAGCGCGTTCACGCCGATGCGCGAACCGATCAAACAGCGCGCCGCGAAGTTCCGCGCGGACGTGACGGCCGCAGAGCCAATACAGATCGAAGCCGCGGTGGACTTGGCCGGGCGCATTTGGCGCCGGCCGCTGACTCGCGCGGAGAAAGAGGATCTGCGCGGGCTCTACCAGAAACTGCGCGGGCAAGAACTGCCGCACGAGACGGCGTTGCGCGTGATGCTCGCCCGCGTGTTCGTCGCGCCCGCCTTCCTCTACAAACTGGAGAAACCCGCGCCGGGCAAATCGCAGGCGCCGGTGTCCGACACCGAACTGGCCGTGCGATTGAGCTACATGCTGTGGTCCTCCGCGCCGGACGCCGAATTAGCGGCGCTGGCGGCGGCGGGCAAATTGCGCGACCCCAACGCGCTCATCGCGCAGACGCGACGGATGTTGAAGGACGCGCGCGTGCGGCGTCTGGCCAACGAATTCGGCGCGCAATGGCTGCACACGCGCGATTTCGACAAGCACGATGAGAAGAGCGAGCGGCATTTCCCGACGTTCGCCGCGATGCGCGGCGCGATGAACGAGGAGCCGGTCCGTTTCTTCACGGACTTTTTCCAGCGCGACGGTTCGGTGCTCGATCTGCTCAACGCGGATCACACATTCGTCAACGGCGCGCTGGCGCAGCATTACGGAATCGCGGGCGTGAGCGGCGAGGAGTGGCGGCGTGTGGAGGGCGTGCGCGCGAAAGGTCGCGGCGGCGTGCTGGGTTTCGGCGCGACGCTGGCCATGCAAAGCGGCGCCTCGCGCACCAGCCCGATTCTGCGCGGCAATTGGATTAGCGAAACTTTGCTGGGCGAGCGCCTGCCGCGTCCGCCCAAAGGCGTGCCGGTGTTGCCGGAGGTGCCGCCGGCGGGGCTCACCGAACGCGCGTTGATCGAAAAGCACAGCAGCGATGCCAAGTGCGCCGGTTGTCATTCGCGCATCGACCCGTTCGGATTCGCTCTGGAAGGATACGACGCCATCGGCCGCCTGCGCGCGAAGGATGCGGCCGGGCTTTCGATCGATGCGCGCACGCGCACCGCCGACGGCACGGAGATGGACGGCATCAACGGGCTGCGCGGCTACATCCTCAATCAGCGGCGCGACGCGTTCACCCGTCAATTCTGCCGCAAGCTGCTGGGCTACTCATTGGGGCGCGGCGTGCAGTTGAGCGACCAGCCGTTGATCGAGGCCATGCAGGCGCATCTCGCCGCCAATGAATATCGCGTGGGCGGGGTCATCGAAATGATTGTGCGCAGCCGCCAATTCTGCGAGATTCGCAACAGTGAACATCCGTCAACAGACTGACTGCTGAACTTATGAACACACACCGATTTGATCGTCGCGCATTCCTGCGCGGTGTCGGCGTCACGATGGCGCTGCCGTGGATGGAGTCCTTCACCGTCTGGGGCGACGAACCCAAAACCGCCAAGCCCGCGAGCGAGGCGCCGGTGCGGCTGGGCGTGCTGTTTTCCGGCAACGGATTTCACACGCGCGAATGGTGGGCCAAGGGCGAGGGCAAGAACATGGAGCTGGGCAAGGTGCTCGCGCCGCTCACGGATTTCCGCGAGAAGATGCTGTTCATCCGCGGCCTCTACAACGCGGAGGCGCTGAAGGGAAACATCCACAGCTCGATGACGGGCAACCTGCTCTCCGGCGCGCCGCTGGCGTCGGGCGGCGACATCCGCTCCGGCACCAGCGTGGACCAGTTGCTGGCGCAGCGTTACGGACGGCAGACCAAAGTGCCCAGCCTCGTCCTCGGCTGCGAGCACTCGAACCCGTCCGTCCACAAGAATTATTCGATGCTCTACAGCTCGCACATTTCGTGGAGCTCGCCGACGACGCCCACGCCGCTGGAGCTGTATCCCGCGCTGGCCTTCGACCGGCTTTTCAAAGACACCGTGAGCAAAGGCGACAAGAGCGTGCTCGATGCCGTGCTGACGGACGCGAAAGATCTGCGCCGCCACATCAGCGCGAACGATCAGCGCAAGCTCGACGAATATCTGGACTCCGTGCGCGAAGTGGAAACCCGCATCGACAACGCCGGCAAAAAAGGCGAGCTGCAAGGCTGGCGCCCGACATTGGCCAAGCCCAACATCCCGCGCCCCGCCGACGGCATCCCGCAGGACATCGGCGAACACATGAAACTGATGTGCGACATTCTCGTGCTCGGCTTCCAGACCGACACCACGCGCGTCTGCACGCTCAAACTCAACAACGATCACAGCTCCCTGCGCTTCCCCAATCTCGGCGTGGATTACATGATCCACCATCTCCTCTCGCACAGCGACACCGCCGACTGGCTGAAGGTAAACCAGTTTTTCATCCAGCAACTCGCCTACATCGCGCGCAAGTTGGACGCCATCCAGGAAGGCAGTCGCACCGCGCTCGACAACACAATGCTGATGTATTGCTCCTCGATGCTCACCGGCAACCACGACGCGTCGCATTTGCCCATCGTGATGCTCGGCGGCGGCGGCGGCCGCATCAAAGGCGGACGTGTGCTCGACTACAAAGACAAACCCGACCGCCAGATGTGCCGGCTGCACCTTTCCATGATGGACAAGATGGGCCTGCGCCTGCCGAAATTCGGCGACGCCGCCAAAATGCTCGAAGAGGTATGACCCCTCTTTTGCGTCCCGCGCATCACCAATCCGTCGGCCGATAGTCCTTCAGGAATTTCCCCCAGACGTGCTCGCCGGAATTGAATCCGGCGATGTTGGGGTCCCACGATGTCCAGCGGCGGATGGAACCGGTACTTCTTCACCTTGCGCTGCAGCGAACCGGGCATAGCGTCGCGGTTGGCAATCGGTGCGTCCCGTGCGCCGGGTCGCTGAGCTTGGGTCGTTAGGCGCTTCCTCACACATCCCGTGAATGAATGCCGAAGAATTGATGCGAGTCCGCGCAGTGATTCCACATTTCATCGTTCCGATGTTTCGGGCCAGGCCCGTCCAGGAAAC
>CAMASG010000099.1 GCA_945860945.1 Akkermansia muciniphila | reverse complement strand
GCATTGGTAACAGTTCTCGACGAGCACAGGGCGAATGCGCTTCTCAAAAAACTCCAAGTCCGCCGCCGAGGGCAAATCCGCGCCCACCAGCGTGACGCTGATTCCGCAGACAGACAAAGTGATGAGGATGTGTTTCACGGACGCTCTTTTAATTGCTGCTCCAGCCACGGCGTGATTTTATCTGACCACCGTGCTGCGTGCGCGCGCAGACCCTTGCCGCTGAAATGCACGCCTTGACCGCCGCGCTCGCGCAACTCGCCTTTGAGCGCATCGCTGTCCGGCCCTTCGAGCGCGATGCCATCCTTCCACAACGACGCCTGCGCCGCCCGAATGTCAGGCGACGATTCATCGCCGGGCACATGATAGCTGACTTGGGCGACAAACCACGGCGGTTCCCAGGCTATTTCACGGCGCGACTGACGGATGACCCTTTCCAGATATTCGCGATACAACTTTCCGGACAACGTGCGCGTCGTGTCCCTTTGATTCGCGTCACTCTCGCCTTGATGCCAGACCACAGCGCGAAAACCACGCGCCCCAGCCTGTTTCATGCGCGCCGCAAACATCTCAAAGGCTTCCCCTTTGCTCTCCCATTCACCGCTGGGCAATCGTCGCACGCGACTTTCAATCGTTGGTGGATTTGGAAACGTGGTGCCTTTAGGCAACCACTCCCGCACGCTCGTGGCGCCGATGCCGCAGGCGATGAAACCCACCGGCACATCAAAACGCGTTGCCAACGCATCGCCCAACGGCGGCAAGAAACTTCCGCCGCCACCGCTGGCACCGGGCTGCGGATCGTTCGCGAGTCGCCAACTCTTGCCGTCGAACGCAGCCACACGGCCGGTCTGAGGCTGCTGCTTCTCTTCACCGTGATTGGCCGAGTTGGATTGTCCGGCAACAACGAAGACTTCGCCGATGCCGACATGCGCAACGGACGACGACGCGAATATCTTGTCACCACTCGAGGCGCGCACATCCAACCGATACCAACCTCCGGCAGGCGCTTCCAGCGGAGCACGAAAATCTGCGCCATCAAGTTCTGCTTTGAGTCGTTGCCAGTCCCCGCTCTTGTTGCCGCTGATAATCCGCCCCTCAATCACGGTCGATTTCCCAGCCGCCTCCGGCAGCTTTCCTGTGATTAAGATGCTGCCGCGACTCTTGGAGTCACGCTGAACGACTTGATAATCGAGCGGAGCAGTGAGTTGGAACTTCGCTGCGCGTATCGGCTCAGTGATTTCCAATCGCCCCGCTCCCTCGCTGGGAACGGCGGCGCCCAAGACCGTGTCGCCTTCGGATACGATCCACACGTGGCCTGCGTAGGTATTTTGAAGATGGGTCAGGCTGGAACGAAGCTCAGCGAAGCGTTGTCGTTTGCCATCGAAATCGAGCCAATCAATGGAAACAGAGTGTGCGCGCCGATTGACGAAGTTGATGGTCGTTTTTGCGCCGCTGCGCGGAGAGTTCGCCGGCGTCTTTGCTGGCTCCAGCCAAGCGATCGGTTCGCCCTGTGCGTCGAGTTCGAGGGCTTCTTTCGGCCATTCGAAGCGCTTCGCTTTGGCGGAATCGAATCCAGCAAGATGCGCTCGATCTACTGCTGCGCGTTTCGATGGTTTTTGGTAACGCCACGAACCGTCACCGAACACCTCCACGCACAACTTGGAAACTTCCGTGTCGTAAGCTTTGAGCTTTTCCCGCGTGTCGATCGGGCCGTGCTCGCGGTCGTTGGCGCGGTTACAATCGAACCACGACTGCGCCGCTTCAGCCCAATACTCCGCCCGATTCTGCATCGCGTACGTGCCCTTCCACAGCCCTTTCGCCTTCGCGCTTTCATAAGCGGTATTCAATCTCCTGTCGAATGTCGGGTCCACCGCGTTCAAGCCCATCTGATGGATTGCATGCGCAAATTCGTGGATGAGAATATTCTCCGTCGCGTACGGATCTCCCAGCAGTTCAATTAGGTTCTCCTCGCCGCAACTCACGGCAGGCCGCGATTTCGAAGCACCGAGACCGCGCGCTCGGCGGTTCCAGTAAGTGCGCGGCTGCAAATCGCTGTGCTCCGGGATGTCCGTCGTCATCTCGGTCGGCGCCATGACAGCGAAACGAACGCGCTGTTTTGCCATCGCCCGCAGGATTTCAGGGCGATCGCCGACCATTTTTCGGATGAGAAATGCCGCCTCGTTGAGCGCGTAATCAGAAGCCTTTGCTGAGCCGAGCACAGGCAAACCTTCGATGCTGACATGCTTCTGATAAAAGGCCGGCAGCTTCCACGCTTCGATGAGTTCGCGTGGCGGCGGCGACAAAGGTTCCGTCTTCGCAAAGATGCTCGCGGCGAATCCAACGGCTAAAATCAGGAGTGAAGGCAATTTCATCGGTGCATCAAATCCTCGATTTCATCGGCTTCAACAGGCGTGGTAGCCATCAAATCCACGGGGCCTGTCTCGGTCACTATGATGTCGTTCTCAAGGCGCACAGCGAAACCTTCCTCGGGCAGATAAATGCCCGGCTCCACCGTCAGCACCCATCCCGCTGCGAACGGCTCGGTGTTGAAGCCGACATCGTGAACGTCGAGGCCGAGCGGATGACCAAGGCCGTGCATGAAATATTTCCGGCAGGCAGGTGTGTCTACGGTCTGCTTCCTGATATCGGACTTTTTTAGAAGGCCGAGCGCGAGCAATTCTTCGTTCATCATCGCCTGCGATTCTTTTTGCCAATCGAGATGCAGCTTGCCGACGGTCGCGCCTGCGATGCTTGCGCGCATGACGCGCAGCACGGCGTTGTACACGGCCTTCTGCCTCCGCGTGAATTTTCCGCTCACGGGAATGGTGCGCGTGAGGTCGGCATTGTAGTTCGCGTAGCTGGCGGCGACATCGAGCAGAAGCAGGTCGCCTTTCCGGCAAGGCTGGTCGTTCTGGTTGTAGTGGAGAGTGCAGGCGTTGGCGCCAGAGGCGATGATGGGGTTGTAGGCGAACTTTCCGCGGCGTCGGATGAACTCGCGCGCCAGCTCGGCTTCGATCTCACATTCGTTCACGCCCGGTTTCACAAATCGAAGCAAACGGCGAAAGCCTTTCTCCGTGATGGCAACGGCTTCTTTCAATAGCTCGATTTCCACTGGGGTTTTGACAACGCGGATCTGATGCAGCAAACGGGCGAGGCGATGATATGTGTGCAACGGAAACTGCCGCTGACATTCGCGCGCAAAGCGGACATCGCGCGTCTCGACTTCGACGGCGGCGCGTTTGTGCTCATTGGAGTTCAGCCAGACATGTTCCTGTTCGCACATGAGCTGGCGGAAGATCACCGGGAACTCCGAGAGCCATTTGATCGTCTGGATGCCGGAGATTTTTTGCGCCGCGGCTTTCGAGTGCTTGTGGCCTTCCCAGATTTTCAAATGCTCGCTCGGCTCGCGTAGAAAGAGGATTTCGCGGAGCTTCGGATCGAATGCGTCGGGCGCCAGCAGCAGGATGCTTTCCTCCTGCTCGATGCCGCTGAGATAGAACAGATCGGAGTTCGGATGCAGCGGCAGCGAGCCGTCCGCATTGGTCGGCAACACGTCGTTCGCGTTGATGACGGCGAGAGACTTCGGAGGCAGAAGCTTCTTTAGCCGCTCGCGATTTTCGATGAACAGCTTGGGGTTAATTGGAGAGTGACGCATAGATTAAGCCTTCCTCCCCAGCATCCGATCCAGCGAATCGCTCGTCTGCCAGATGAGCGCTTCGGGGTAGTGGATGTAGGGATGGAAATATTCGAAGGTCACGTAGCCCCGGTAGTTGAGCTTGTCGAGTTCCTCGATCACGGC
This sequence comes from Akkermansia muciniphila, assembly GCA_945860945.1. Taxonomy (GTDB): domain Bacteria; phylum Verrucomicrobiota; class Verrucomicrobiia; order Limisphaerales; family SIAT01; genus SIAT01. The sequence continues at coordinate 3,029 of CAMASG010000099.1, read as the reverse complement.
GGGCCAGTTGGTCGTGCCGTCCAGCAGTGGGCGGAACGTCTCCAGCGAGTAATCGGTGCCTTTCTTCGTGAATTCCTTGAAGTGGATATTCTGCGTGCGCTTGCCCAGCACCGGCACCCAGTGTTCCGCGTGCTGGAACATGGAGATGTTGCCCGTGTCGAAGTGGACGCGCACGCGCTCGTGCTGGAAGTGGTCCACGAACGCGTTCATTTCCATCGGCGTCATCAGGTAGCCGTTGAAGAAGATGTTCTCGATGTTCAGAAAAACCTTCTGCTTGTCGGCCGCTTTGGCGAGTTGCGCGATGGCTTCCCGTGCACGTTGATCGCAAATATCGTTGCGCACGGGTTCGTGGTCGTTGCGCCACGGAATATGGACCGCGCCGGGGACGACGAGAACATTCTCCACGCCCATGTCGCTCGCGCACTGCGCGATTTTGCCGGCGAGCTCGAGGCCGCGCGCGCGCTTTGCCGGATCATTGCTCGTGAGGGGATACGGCCAGAAGAGGAACGAGCACAGGCCGCTGATCTGGATGCCGATCTTGTCCGCGAGCTTGCGGATGGCGACGAACTCCTTCGTGCCATTTTTCGGCGAGAGATCGTTCTCGAGATCGTAGTTCAGCTCGATGCCGTCGAAGCCCGCGTCTTTCGCGAGCTGCATACATTCCTGCAGATTCATCCGCTCGGGGTAGGGGAACGCCCAGAGGTTGATGGACTTCTTCATGTCGTAGCGCTTGATTGAAGCGCGACGCGCGTCGGGCGTGGTCTTCGCCTGCGGTGCCGCTTGCGATCGTGATTCGACCGCGGCGAACGCTGCCGCTGCGGTCGTGGCCAATGTCGCCCGCATCGCATCACGCCGTGTGAAGCCCGAGTCCACAGATGGTTCGACGGCGCTCGTCGTCGGGACAGGGCAGGGAGATGAGTCCGAGTTAATCGGTGTTTTCATAGTGACGTGATGCCAACAAAGCGAGCTGCAGGCAAGGCGAGAAAGCGGTGCGCTCGCAGCTTCATCGGGCAACCGGCTGCCAATGCGGCCACAGCGCGGCGTGGCCGGCCTTGAGCTGAGTGACCTGCGTCTCAGAACGATCGGCCAGCCGCAGGACCATCATCTGCCGCACGCCACTGCGCTTCGAGCCATACGCCAGAAACTTTCCATCCGCCGAAGGCTGCGGGTGGTAGTGCAGCGTTCCGTCCGGCGATTTCGTGAGTTGCTCGCTCTTGCCATCGAGCGTGACTTGGAACAGCTCCACGTTTTTCCCCACCTTCGCCGTGTGAAAGACCGTCTGGCCATCCGCGGACCAGACCGGTGTGTCGCTACTGCCGCCGTGGAAATCCGGCACGTCCAGAAACTCCGTCACCCCGCGATAGCCGGCACGGTCGGCGAGCTTCCGCAACCCGCTCCCGTCCGCCAGCGCGATGTGCGGATGACAATTGTAATGCTCGCCGCTGAGGAACAGCACGCGCGCGCCATCCGGCGACCACGTCGGCGCAAAATTGAACGGCTGGCCCGTGTCCACCCGCCGCGCGTTGCTCCCATCCGCATCCGCGAGGAACACCTGATAGTTCTTGTGATACGCAATGCGCCGTCCGTCGCGTGAACTGCTGAAGCCGTAAGTGAACTCCTTGGACGCCTTCGTCAGATCCGTCTTGTTCCTCCCATCGCGGTCCATGCGGAAGGGGTGCGAGTTGCCATCAATGATCGCGGTGAACCCGAGCTTCGTATCATCGCCCGGCCAGAAGAAAAGTCCGCCGTTGTAATTACTCACTCGCTCGACGGCCGTGATGTTCGTCGCGCGCCCCGTGGCCAGTTCGACGAGAAAGGCGTCCACCAGCCAACCGTCCTTCGTGTGGCGGAATTGCTTGTGCTCTTCCTCCCAGCGCGCGTTCTCCGCGCTCTGCCAACCCCGCGAGATGACCGCCGTCTTTCCATCCGGGGACCATCCGGCGAACTGCGTCCACGCGTCCGGCTCACGGACAATTTCCGCCGCCAACTCCCGCCGGCCCGAGCCATCGGCCTTCACCACCATCGCGCGCATCGTCCGCACATTGGTGTGGCGGCCGCCGGGAAGGTCCGTGCGAAACTCCGTGAAGCCCAGCAGCGGCGCGCTGCGTCCCGCCTCAGCACTTTGTTCAAACCCGCTTACCACGAAGACGAGGAAGGCCAGCGTGATGTGCTTTGCCAGTTTCATGTGCGTTCAGCGGGTTGTGCCCAGCAGCTTCAACATCGCTTGGCCCATCGCCTCGCCGATGAGCCAGTAGGTCTCGGCGTTGGTGTTCCAATGATAGCCCTGGCTTGAGGGGGAAACTTCCTTCTCGCGCCAGAATCCTTTCGTGCCGACGAACGCGACGTTGCCCTTGAACTCCGCGTGCTCGGCGACAGCGGCTTGTGCCTTCATCAGCGACAGCGCGCGTGGATGTGTCTCACCGGGACCGGTCATGCCGGTCTCGCCGATGACGAACGGCAGCTTCGGCACGCCGAGGTCGCGGCGCATATCGCGGATGAAGTGCGCCATGTTCTTCTCGTATTCGTCGTTGAACGGCTGCGTCACGCGGTCATTCCAGCCTTGGTGCCAGCCGAAACCGACGACCTCATATTTTCCATCGCTGCCGGGCACGAGCTCCTTCACCTGAGCGAGCGCGGCCTTCGTGAGTGCGAGCGTCTCGCGGTAATACTTGCCGAGGATGGCGGGGTCTTGGGCCATGGCGGCATCAGTCTTTTCGCCGAGCGAATACGGCAGCTTGCCCGCGCTGGGCGGACGGAAATCCACCCCAAGACTCTTGCCGCCCCACGCGCATTTGATGAGCAGCACCGGCTCCTTAAACGCATCGCCGGTCACCCAGCCGATGCCAAGCTCTGGACCAATCATCGTCTCCTTCGCGCCGTAGCCGACCGTGAGCGGGCCTTTGCGCTGGAGGTAGTGAATGAAGACGTCGTCGCGCACGCGCCACTTGCCAGCCGCGTCCACCAGATGCGCGAACTTCGGCGCGGTGGCCGCGTCCTTCACGAGGAATTCCAGCGAGCCTTTACCACCG
>CAMASG010000098.1 GCA_945860945.1 Akkermansia muciniphila | reverse complement strand
CGCGTGTCCTTGGTTTCCATCAAGGCTTCGGCGTTGTCCGATGCCGCCATTCGTGCCGGCGCGGGTTGTTCCCAGCGGGTTGAGACGCCCCAGTCGGCACGTTCGCTGCTTACTTCCTCCCAAACTATGAAAAACCTCCTTTTGGCGGGAGCCTCACGCCGTTCTCGCGTGGCTTTCACGCTTATCGAGCTTCTGGTCGTCATCGCCATCATCGGGATTCTGGCCAGTATGCTGCTGCCGACGTTGGGCAAGGCGAAGGGCCGTGCTAGAGGAACTCAGTGTCTGAACAATCTCAAGCAAATGGGCACGGCAATGCAGGGCTATGCCGTCGATAATAATGACGGGATGACGTGGTCGTACTTCAGCGAGAGCGATGCGTTCAACGTGTATCCTGAGCTGAGCACCTCGGGTATGTATGGGGCCTGCAGCGGCAGCTCGCTGCTCTACAGTTACGCGGGCCTGAACAACCTGAAGATTTTCACCTGTCCAACGCAGCAAACGCTCTCCCCAACTCTCTACCTTCCGACGGTCGTGGCATCGGCTCCAGATCGCACGTGGTTCACTCAGTCCAACTATCGCCTCAATACCTATCTCGGTTGGATTGGCCTGGGTCCGGGAGTTTACGGCAACGCCGGCAATCTCCGTTTCGGCGGGAACAAACACACACCGTTACGCTTTGCAGATGTCGTCGCGCCATCGGAGAAGGTGCTGGCGTTCGATACGCGCGATTGGCGGCCCTATGTTCCGACACCCGGTTACGCGGTGTCAGCAGGAACGTACAACGCTTCCCAACCTGATCCGTACGACGTGCTGAATTACACGACGTGGTGGCATTCGCCTAACATCGGCGTCTGCCACGATGACCGCACGGCTGTGAGCTTCATGGATGCCCACGTGGAATTCGTGGGCAAGAAAAGCCGAGTCACTTACGGTGGCTTGAACGACCAAGACCTGATTCACTGGAAGCCGTACTGACTTCGGCTCAACGAACCGGATTCAGGGCGCGGCTAGTTTCGCCGCTGGTAGGACTTCTGCAACTCGTGCCACCCATTCTTCGGGTGATTCAGTTTTACCTTCGGGTGCTGGCGGGATTGGCTGGCGAAAAACCACCGCGAGGCTGACCCGCTTCGCATCCAACAGTTCATTCAGGTTTTTAGGAGCCTGTCCCACGACGATCAGGTGGATTTTTTTCGCGCGCAACGCGGCGTGGCCTTCATCGCCCAATGACGGCAGAGAGGCAAAGGAAACGATGGCTGCGCCCTCCGGCAAGTCTGGGAGAATCTTGTCGAGAGCATTGGCAGGCCAAGTGATGTCCATGGTCATCGCTCCACGGATCAGGTGAAAATCAGGCGCGAATGTGAACGCGCCTTGCTGGGTGAGCGCGGACTTGAAGGCCTCGGCTTGAGCGGCGGATGCTTTCACTATGGAACCCACGTGTTCGGCCTGCATGGCTTGCGGCGATTCAGCCCGTTCACTGACGACGAGGACGCGGCCTTGTTTGCCGAGCAACTGGGCTGTTTCCATCGCGGCTTTGGTTGCCAGAGATTGGAACGGCTTCACGTCGGTTTTGCGTTTCCCTGAACAACCGGCCGCCAGCAACAATGTGGCTGCGACACTCAACAAAAGGTAAGCGATAGTTTTCATAGCCGTGTAGAACGGGCTCAGTCTCGCCGCCGAGAATGGGTTGTCAAAGCCAAAAGCCCGTCGACAATTTTATGCTCCAGTGACTTGGGGAATGTTCTTTTGAGAGTTTTGGCCGCGGTTTCTAGAACGCCGCGGTCCGTTGAAGTGTCCTAGTTTGGCGCCGGGTCTTCAGCGTCTTCGGCGATTTCCGCCAGCGGTGCTAACCGCCGGTTTTGCTGAGACAAGCCGTGAACTGGAACAGTTGATCGGTACGCTGCGGGACGAACTCACGGAGTGTGGCGAATCACTCGCGCTCCTGCAGGAGCATCGGTCCTTTATCATTGCCCGCTTCTCCATTCCACGTCGTTCTGGCGCCGCGTTGATCCACATGGAGTTGGAATCGTCGCTGGACGCCCTTCTTGACAGGGTTCTCCCTGTCTTTTAGGTTCGAGTAGTTGATGAGGGCGCTGGCCTTCGCATCGGTTTCCGCCGATGTAGATAACGCGCTGATTTCAGATGAGCCATGGTCTGAGAGAATTGATTGATTCGTTGCGCAACGAACTCACCGAGTGCGGCGAGTTGCTCGCGCTTCTGCAAGAGCAGCAGTCGCTCATCATTGCCCGCTCCTCCGAAGGGCTCCTCACGAACATCGAACTGGTCAACGTGCAGTTCGAGAAGATTTCCACCGTCCGCCAACTGCGTGAGGAACACCAACGGCAATACGCCGTCGAAATCGGGGTTCCCGCCGAGGCGTCCTTCGCTGATATTTCCAGTCGTGTGGAGGCTGCGTACCGGCCGCTGCTTTCCGCCCTTGTCGGCGAGATTAACGGCACACTGGATAGCCTCCACCAATGGCTCCGGCAGAACCACCGCTTGCTCGGCCGCTCGCTCGACCTCCTGCAGCAGCTCATCAAAGGCCTCTTTCCAACCACAGTAGGAACAACCTATTCCCGCCGCGGCTATGTGACTCCGACGGCACCGCCCCCGAGCGCCCTCTACAACGGCCTCATTTGAATCTCCCGCCGGCACGTTGATTTTCGTGGCAGCGTGGATCTTCAGCCCCAGCGAAGGGCTGCTGCGCCGCTGGTTCCGAGCACGACTCGAAGCGCCCGCTGTCGGATCCGGCCGAAATCTTTCAATCGTCCGCTTCCCAGTAGGTTTTGGTCTCTACCGATTCTTTTCCCCGCCAAAAAACCTGTCATCGGACGCGCGCAACCTGTCATCGGACGCGCGCAACCTGTCATCGGAAAAGCAAAAAAACGACTTTTCGGCGCTAATTTAGATTAAAAATCAACAAAAAACACGAGTTTAACAATAAAGCCGTCATTCTACCCGATTAGACGACGTTTCTCCGCGCGTCTCTGGTGTGGCGTGTTCCCATTCTTTTGTCTGCTGTTTGATTGATGGGGTGCTTGAGCGTGGAAGGAGGGCGGAGGGAGAGTTGGAATCGGTTCCGGTTGCCACTCTGATTCTCGCAAGCGGACTTCAAGAGCACTGGAAGCCCTTTTAAAAGCCTTGATTTGCATTTCTCTTATCGGCATCATAACCCTCCGTTTTTGAACGGCTTGGCTCTCGAAGGGGCAATTAGTTGAAACTTTTTCGAGGGCCGGACGTCTGACTGGGCGTGCGAAGTGGCACCTGAGTCGTTTGAAGTGAATCGTTTGATTATGGTAGCGTTGTTCAATAGTCGTAAAAACTGGGTTTCTGTTGGAACTGTTTCAGTTCTGGTGGGTTCGGTTCTTTTCTGCGGCCTTCCTAGCTTCGTGCAAGGTCAGGCCATTGATCCCCTGACCGGCCTGGCGATATCGAGTCCAGCGATTGACCCGTTGACAGGCTTGCCGGTGGTTCAAGCTCCTACTCAGGCTGTCACGCAGGCGCCGGTCACGACCGCTGCCCCTGTTTCGACGCCCTCCACCGCTCCCTCTTCGGGCGTGATACGGGTGAATCTGCGGGCGGGGGCCACGGCCAATTTCATATCCACCGCCACGGCGCGCGTCGCGCTCCGGACGCCGACCACTTCTTCCAGCGCTACCCCCAGCACGACCCGCGTCTCGACGCGCGGTATCTCCGCGGGCGCGTCATCGACGGGCGTGGGGACTTCCACGGGTGGAAATACCCAGGTGAATGCCTCCGGCAACGCCTTCGGCAAAGGGTCGGAGAGTGTGAACATTGTGGACATGGGCGGAACCAGCGGGACGATTGATTTGATCTTCGCCACCGGCCCGCAAACTGACCGGATGACCGCTTATTATCCGCCGCGCGGGCAGGCGGGCAGTGCGCAGATCAAGGACACAGGCGAGGTTGCGACTCCGAACAACGGAAAGGATATCGCCAACGGTGTCCCGATTCAGATTACGTTCGGCCCTGGCACGGGGACGCTGGTGGAAATCGTGGTGAACGAGGGATCCACGAAGGCGGCTGGGACGATTTGGAGCTACACCGGCACCGGTACGGGTGCGAACGGCAGCACGATCACCATCAATGGCGGAGCGGGCGCCACTTCGACCGCCGCACCTTCGATCCCTGCGCGGATTATGCCGGTGATTCCTCGTGGGGTTACCCGCGTGAACCTGCGCTCGCCGTGAGTTCGTGAGCGGTCTCGATTCTTGAAATTGAAAAGGGCGGCCGTGAGGCCGCCCTTCTTCTTTTCAGATTTCAGAGGGAATCACTTCTATCACTTCCCAACTGCGCCGTTGCTGCTATTGCGCGGCGCGAGTTTCTTCTCCACGCGTACCTTGTCGAAGGCGACATACTTGGGGAGGCCGCCTTCAGTGGGCGGGTTCACCTCGCCCTCGATGAGCGGGCGGGCGTATTCCACGAACTTCTCGTTCGGCAGGAAGCCGTCGGCGCTGATCCAGTCGCGCGGGATGAAGTGCTCCACGTTGGCGATGTCGCCGAGCGGGCGCAGGCCGGTGGTCCACTGGTAAGGCTGGCTCGAGATGCGGACGATGGTGGCCATGAAACCGCTCTGGCCGCCGGTGGCGGCGCGGACGGCGGTGGTGCCGGTGGCGAAGGACTCGTCGATGTCGGTCTTGCTGGCGTAATGGGCGGCGGCGCGCTGGGCGTAGCCGAGCTTCACGGTGCGGGTCTTGGTGTTGAGCTTGCCCTGCACGATCTCGGCGAGGCGGTCGGCGGCGCCGGAAAGGACGGGATGGCCGAAGGCGTCCACGCGCGTCTTATCGGCACCGATTTCCTCCCCAGCGTCGTTCTTCAAACCTTCGCCGACGACGACGACGCAGTATTTTAAGCGGCCGACAACCTCTTTCACCCGGGCGAGGAAAGCCGGTTCATCAAACGGAATCTCGGGGAGCAGGATGATGTGCGGGGCGTCGTCCGGCGTGCGCTTGGCGAGGACGGTGCCGGCGGCGATCCAGCCTGCGCCACGGCCCATCACCTCGACAATGGAGCAGGCGCCGTCATCCGTGGCCATGGAGCTGACATCGGCGGCGATCTCCATCACCGTCGTCGCGTTGTATTTGATCACCGAGCCGTAGCCGGGGCAGTGGTCGGTATGGGGCAGGTCGTTGTCGATGGTCTTGGGCACGCCGATCACGCGCATCTCGAAGCCGCGCTTCACGGCCTCCTCGTGAATCTTGTGGGCGGTGTCCTGCGAATCGTTGCCGCCGGCGTAGAAGAAGAAACGGATGTTGTGGGCGGCGAAGACTTCGAAGAGACGGTCCATCTCGCGCGCGGCTTGCTCGGGCTTCTTCTTGAAATCGATCTTGTAACGGCAGGTGCCGAGGGCGGCGGCGGGCGTGTACTTGAGGCCTTCGACGGTCTTGCGCTTCTCCTCGTTGATGTCGATCAACTCCTCGTTGAGGATGCCGAGAATGCCGTTGAGCCCGCCGTAGATCTCCTCGATGCACTCGTGGCGGCCGGCTTCGATGATGACGCCGGCGATGCTGGCATTGATGGCGCAGGTGGGGCCACCCGACTGGGCGACCAAGAGGTTTCCGACGAGTTCAGACATAATTCAGTTGGGACAACGAAGTTGGGTTCGAGCGAGTGACCGCTGGTTAATACTGACAACGCCGCGTTTGGAACTCAGCGGCAATCCCGCGGATCGGTGACGTGGCCGGTGAGCGCGCTCGCGGCGACGGTGGCTGGGCTCGCGAGGAAGACTTGGCTCTCCTTGTCGCCCATGCGGCCGGGGAAGTTACGGTTCGTCGCGCTGATGCACTTGAGGCCCGGCTGGTTCATCCGGCCGAACGTGTCCACTGGGCCACCGAGGCAGGCGGCGCAACCGGCGTTCTCCGTCATGCGCACTCCAGCGTCCACGAGCACGTCCCAGATTGTCTTGTCGCCCCAGTAGGTCGTCTGCAAATCGCGGACGATGTCGGGCGTGGCGGGGACGCCGAAGGTGTCGATGACGACCTTTTTGCCGCGCAGGACGCGGGCGAACTCGACGAAGTCGCTCGTCTTGCCACCCGTGCAGGAGCCGAGATAGGCGCGGTCGAGCTTCATGTTCCCCATCTCGCGGGCTTTCTTGCGCTGGCCCGGATCGGGATGGCAGGCGACGGTCGGCTCGAGCTTGGAAAGGTCCACCACCATATCGTAAACGAACGATTGGTCGGTATCGGCCTCGACCGGCTCGTAGTGGGACTTGGTGCCATTGAGCTGCACGCGTGCGTCGACGTACTCAGCGGTGCGCGCGTCGAAGGGGAAGATGGCGTTCTTGCCGCCGGCCTCGATCGCCATGTTGGCGACGGTCATCCGGTCGTCCATGGAAAGGCTCGTCACGCCGGGGCCGTCGAACTGCATTGCGCGGTAAGTGGCGCCGTCGAAGCCGATCTCGCCGATGACGTGGAGGATGAGGTCCTTCGCCATCACGCCGGGCTGCAGCTTCCCCTCGAGGCGGAAGCGCATCGTCTCCGGCACCTTGATGAGGAGCTTGCCGGTGCCCATCACGAAGCCGGCGTCCGTGTTGCCAATGCCGGTGGCGAACTGGTTGAAAGCGCCGGCCATGCAGGTGTGCGAATCAGTGCCGAAGAGAATCTCGCCGGGGCGCGTGTGGCCTTTGGCAGGGAGCGCCGCGTGGCAGACGCCCGCGTAACGGCTGCCGTATTGGCGCCGGAGGTTGCCCTTCGCGGCGTCATAGACCCAGTTGCCGTTCGGGTCGTCGATGACGTCGTAGAAATAGGGGAGGCCCTGCTCGCGGGAGAACTCGCGGAGGATGTCCACGTTGCGGTTGCTCTTCGAGTCGGCGGTGAAGATGTAGTGGTCGGGGATGATGACGACCTTCTGGCGGTCCCAGACCTTCGCCGTCTTGCCGAACTCGCGGTGGAAGACGCCGATGGTGCCCGGGCCGCAGACGTCGTGCGTCATCAGCACGTCGGCGCTCACCCAGATGTTGTCGCCGGCTTGGACCCGGGGCTTGCCCGCGGCGCGAGCGAGAATTTTTTCCGTCAACGTCATAACAAGGACTAAAATACACCGGCCGACGCACGCGCTGCAAACGAGAAAATGAGCGGAAACTTGTCTGCAAACGGACCCGCGCTCACTTCAGCGTCAGGATGAATTCGAGCAAGTCGGCGAACTGCGCCGGCGTCAGTCCCGCTTCCAGTCCCTCGGGCATCAGCGATTGGCCGGAGCTTTTCATCCCGCGAATGGAAGTGCGCGGCAGCGTTTTCTCGACACCGCTGGCCATGCGCAACGTCACGTGCGTCGTCGTCTCGTTGGCGATGAGGGCCGCGAGGCTCTCGTCGTCCTTCGTCTCGACATTGAAGGCGAGGAACTGCGGCGCGACCTCGCGGTTTGGGTCGAGGATGTTCACGAGCAGCTTCTCCGCGCCGGTGTTTTTCACCGTCACCAAATCAGGCCCGAGTGCAAATCCTTCTTTGCCCGCGCGATGACAGGAGGCGCAACGCTCGGTGTGAATCACTTTGCCTTTGGCCGCATCGCCGCG
>CAMASG010000097.1 GCA_945860945.1 Akkermansia muciniphila | reverse complement strand
ATCGTCCCCAGCGCGCACACGACGATGCCGAAATACATCAGCGCGTAGCCGCTCACCTGGCTGCCGAAGAGGTTGAACGACACCTTGCTCAAGTCCGGCAGGTTGATGTCCGCCTCGCCGGCAAAGGCGGGGAGAACTGTGGCGAGGAGGAACAGGAATGCGGAGAACAGAGGATTAAGCTTCAGTTTTCTCATAAAGGACGGATTCAACGTTGCACTGGAGGGATGCATTCACCCAAGTGTCTATTGGGGAACTGCCGCCGAACACCTCGATTCCATCCCGCAGGCGGCAGCCGAATAGTCATCAGCCACACACATGTGTCAAGCCGTTTTCCATCAACACGCGCCGCCACCCGTTTGTCTTCAGACAAAACAAGTGCGTGCCCGCTTGACGACCGGCGCGACGAACAGCTATGAATAGTGCGCTCGCAAAACCCGTTTTTATTTAGCCATGAATACTACTGATTCCTCCAGCCGCCGTTCTTTCCTGAAAACCTCCTCGGCCGCCGTCGTGGGCGGCGCGCTCGCCTCGGAGTTGGCCTTCCCACACATCGCCAAGTCCGCGCCGAACAGCAGCAAGCTCAAGATCGGTTTCATCGGCTGCGGCGGACGGGGCACCGGCGCCGCCGCGCAGGCGTTGAACGCCGACAGCAATGTGGAGCTGTGGGCGATGGGCGACGTTTTCGAAAACCAACTTCAGCGCAGCCTCACCACTCTCCAGACCGAGAATAAGAACACGCCCGACAAGGTCAACGTGGCGCGCGAACGCCAGTTCGTCGGCCTCGACGCTTACGAGAAGGTGCTCAAGAGCGGCGTGGACATCGTGATTCTCACCACCCCGCCCGGCTTCCGCCCGCTGCACTTCAAGGCCGCCGTCGAGATGGGCAAGCACATCTTCCTCGAGAAACCGATGGCCACCGACGCCCCCGGCATCCGTTCCGTGATGGCCAGTGTGGTGGAGGCGAAGAAGAAGCAGCTCGCCGTCGTGGCCGGCTTCTGCTGGCGTTACGACTACGCGCGGCGCGAGTTCTACAAGCGCATCCACGCCGGCGCCATCGGCGACCTCTGCCACATTCAGTCCACTTACCTCACCAGCCCCGTCAAGCCGATGCCCGCGAAGGAGACCCGCCCCGCCGGCATGAGCGACGTCGAGTGGCAGGTGCGCAACTGGTACAACTTCGTCTGGACCTGCGGCGACGGGCTCGTCGAACAAGCCGTCCACAGCGTCGATAAAATCTCTTGGGCGATGAAAGACGTCCCGCCGCTCCGCTGCACCGCCGTCGGCGGACGGCAGGTGCCGAACCACGAAGGCAACATTTACGACCACATCCAAGTGAGCTACGAGTACGCCAACGGCGTGCGCGCCACGATGGCCCAGCGGCAGACCGTCGGCTGCTTCAACCAGAACGCCGACTTCCTCATCGGCACCAAAGGCCACGCGCAGATCCACCGCCGCGGCCCCGAGATCGTCACCCCCGAGGCGTGGCGCTACACTGGCGCGGCGAACAACATGTATCAGACCGAACACGACGAGATGTATCAGTCCATCCGCGCCGGCAAACCGCTCAACGACGGCGACCGCATGTGCACCAGCACGTTGCTGGCAATCATGGGTCGCATGGCCGCTTACACCGGTCAGGAAGTCACGTGGGAGATGGCTCTCAATTCGAAGGAAAGCCTCGTGCCCGAGAAACTCGACTGGAGCCAACCGCTTCCCATCGCCCCGATGGCTATTCCCGGTCGCACCAAGTTCATCTAAACCACCCCACTTATGAATCGCCGCCACTTCCTCGCCACCAGTGCTGCGCTCGCCGCGAGCACCGTCATCGCTCCTTCGCTTTTTGCCGCCGAGAAAAAGCGCGACATCAAGAAAGCCATCATGTGGGGCACCGTCGGGGTAAAAGGCAACGTGCTGGAAAAGATGAAGCTGGTGAAAGCCGCCGGCTTCGAAGGCGTCGAACCGAACGGCGGCATGAACCGCGAGGAGGTCGTCGCGGCGATGAAGGAAACCGGCCTCACCGCCGCGAGCGTCTGCTGCCACACGCATTGGGCCAAGCCGCTCTCCGCGCCCGATGAAGCCACTCGCAAAGTGGGCTACACCGGTCTCGTTCTCTCGCTCGAAGACGCGAAGGCTTACGGCGCGACCAGCGTGCTGCTCGTGCCCGGCGTCGTGAACGCGAAGGTCAACTACGAGGACTGCTTCAACCGTTGCGTCGCAGAAATCAAGAAGGCCGTTCCCGTTGCAAAAGATCTCGGCGTGAAGATCGCCATCGAGAATGTCTGGAACGATTTTGTGATCAAGCCGCAGCAGGCCGTGGACTTGCTCGACGCCATCAACAGCGAGTGGGTCGGCTGGCATTTCGACATCGGCAACGTGGGCCGCTACAGCCCCGCCGAGGAGTGGATCCCCGTCATCGGCAAACGCATTTTCAAGCTGCACATCAAGGAATACAGCACCAAGCTGCGCGATGAAAAAGGCGCGGGCGCGGGCTTCGGCGTGAAGTTTCTCGAAGGCACGAACAACTGGCCGGCCATCATGGCCGCGCTCGACAAAATCGGTTACTCCGGTTGGGGCATCGCCGAACAAGGCGGTGGCGGCTCGCCGGAAGGGTTGAAAGATTTGTCCGACCGGATGACGAAGATCTTCGCGAGCTGAGCACCGCGTTCCCTTCCGTCACCGCCGCGGCCTCATAGGTTTTTAACGGCGCGCACCCCCATCATTCTCATGCTTCTCGCTGAACTCACATGGCCCGACGTCGCTGCCTTGAGCAAGGACACGCCGGTCATCTTCCCCGTCGCCGCATTGGAACAGCACGGTCGGCATCTGCCGGTCTTTACCGACTCGATGCTGATGGGCGAAATCGCACGCCGCGCGGAGAGCCAGCTCGGTTCACGCGCGCTCTTCGCGCCGCTGCAGTGGCTCGGCAATTCGCATCATCACATGGATTTCCCCGGCACGCTCTCGGCGGAGCCGCGGGTGTATCTCGATTTGCTCGGCGGTCTTTTGGAGAACTTCATCGCGCACGGTTTCAAGCGACTGATCATCTTGAACGGGCACGGCGGCAATGAAGTGCCCGGCAGACAGGCGGTCTTCGAAGTGCGGCAACGCCACCGCGAGCGGCGCGATCTGCTGCTGCTCTCCGTCACCTACTGGAATCTCGGCGCCCAGCCGGCGCGCGAACGCAGCGACATCGCGCAACAGGTCATGGGCCACGCCTGCGAATGGGAGACCTCCATGGTGCTGCATCTCGCGCCGCAGCTCGTGAAGAATCACCGGGGCACGACGCCGGTTCCCTTCGGCAATCCCTTTGAACCCGCCGCGCGCGGTTGGACGATGACGGACCGTTCGGAGCCGGGCCACGTGGGCGATCCGCGCGCGGCCAGCGCCGAGAAGGGCGCGGCGTTGTTTGAGATGTTCACACGCGACACGGTGTCGATGATCGAGCGGATGGTCGCGTGGAACGGCGCGAGTTGGGAAGGTTGACACCGATGCCCGCGAACCCCGCACGCTCGGCCTCCTGGAAATGGTGGATCACCGGCCTGCTGCTGCTGGCCACGATGATCAACTACATGGACCGCGTGACGCTCGCGAACGCCTCCGTGCGCGTGACGCAGGAGCTCGGGTTGACCAACGCGCAGTATGGAAATCTGGAACTGGCGTTCGGCTTGGCGTTCGCAGTGGGCTCGCTCATCTTCGGTTTTCTCGCGGACCGCGTCCGCGTCTATCTGCTCTATCCGGCCATCATCACCGCGTGGTGCTTGATGGGCATGGCGGCGGGATGGACGGAGAGCTTCAGCGGACTGCTCATTTGTCGTACGCTGCTCGGCTTCTTCGAAGCAGGCCACTGGCCGTGCGCGTTGAAGACGACCTTCACGTTGCTCGATGAAAAAGATCGCACGATGGGCAACAGCGTATTGCAAAGCGGCGCCTCCATCGGCGCAATCATCACGCCGCAAATCATGAAGCTGTTGATGACCGACCAGCCCGGTTCGTGGCGGCCGGCGTTCATCGTGGTGGGCGCCGTCGGCCTTCTTTGGGTCGTGCTCTGGTTTGCATTCCTGCGATCCCGCGATTTGGAAAATGCGAAGCCCGCCATCTCCAAAAGCAATTCGATTGAACTATGGAGTATCCTGCGTAGCGGACGTTTCTGGGCGGTGGCGCTGCTCATCACCGGCGCGCAAATCGTCTGGCACGTTTACCGTGTGTGGCTGATGAAATTCCTGCAGATCGGCCGCGGCTACAGCGAGAACGAGGCTTTGAATTTCACCTCCTTCTATTACATCAGCACAGACATCGGCTGCCTCACCGCCGGCTTCGTGTCGCTGTGGCTCATCGGAAAACGCCGCACCTCGCCGCACGACGCGCGACGCATCGTGTATGCCAGCGCGTGTTTGCTGACATCGCTGAGCCTGCTCATCCCGTGGCTCGGCAACGGCTGGCCGCTGCTCGCCGCGTTGCTGCTCATCGGCGCCGGCGCACTCGCGCTCTTCCCGTGCTACTACAGTTTTGTGCAGGAACTTTCCAGCGAACACATCGGCCGGCTCACAGGCATCTTGAGCTTGTGGGCGTGGGCCGTGACCTCTCCGGTGCACAGCTTCTTCGGCATGCTGGTTGACCGCACGAAAAGTTACGATCTCGGCCTCGTCATCGCTGGCTTGGCGCCGTGGATGGGCGTCGTTGCCATGGCGCTGCTTTGGAAAAAAGAAGTTCCTAAAACCGCATAGTTTCCATGCTCACCGACACCACTCGCCATCGCGATTTTCCCGCCCTCGACGGCATCACCTACCTGAACACGGCCGCCGAAAGCATCCCGCCGCGCTGCGTCGGCGAGGCGATTCAAACCTATTGGCAGGACAAACTGCTCGGCATGAAAGGGCGCGACGGCCACTTCGCACAAGTCGAGGCCTGCCGCGAAATCAGCGCGCGTATGGTGGGCCTGCAGACGTCCGAGGTTTCATTCTGCTCCTGCAGTTCCGAAGCTTACAACCTCCTCGCGAGCGCCTTGAATCTGAACACGCGCGACGAAGTCGTCGTCACCGACCTCGACTTTCCCGCCGGCGCCACGCCGTGGCTGCGCGCAGCGGAAGCGCCGAAAGTTCGCCTTTGGCAAGCGCACGACGGCGCGCTTTGCATCGAACATCTCGTACCGCTGCTCAACGAACATACCAAGCTCGTGCAGGTCTCGCTGGTGAGTTTCTACAACGGCCATCGCATCGCGTGGCGCGAGCTCCGCGAGACCGTCCGTCGGCACGCACCGAACGCACTCATCTCGGTGGACATCACGCAGGCGCTCGGCCGCGTGCGGCTCGATTGCGACGACGCGGATATCCTCATCTCCAGCACGCACAAGTGGACCCTCGGCATCCACGGCGGCTGCATCATCGGCATTCCGCAGCGCCACGCCGCGCGGCTCACCACGCACGCCGGCGGCTGGTTCCATCTTCAGAACGCATTCGAGCGCGACCGCTTCGAGCGCGCCGAGCCGAAGCCCGGCGCGGCCAGCTTCTCCGTCGGCATGCCGAACTTCGTTGCGCTGTATGCGCTCAACGCCTCGCTGCGTTATCTCGAAGGCATCGGTGTTGAGAACATCGCGCGCCACGCCGATCCGCTCGTCTGCGAAGTCGATGCCGGCCTGCGCGGTCTCGGTCTCAAGCCGATGTGCGAACGGGATCCGCGGAATCCTTCCGGCATTCTCGCTTTTCAACATCCGCAGACCGCGCTGCTGCACAAAGCGCTGGAAGCCGAGCGTGTCCACATCATGCACCACGCCGGCCGTATCCGCATCGCCGTGCACGGCTACAATACGCAGGCGGACATCGCGAATCTGCTGCGAGTGTTGGCGGCGGGTTTGCGAACGCTGTGATTCGCGGAGAAACAGGTTCCCGTTCGCCGCGGGTGGAATCTTGCCGGCTCAGTTGAACCGCAGAAGAAAGTTCCGGAAGAATTCGGAGGCCGTCTGCACCTGCTGTATCTCGACGAACTCCACTGCGGCGTGGGCTTGATCAATGCTGCCGGGACCGAAGATGAGGCTGGGAATTCCGGCGCGGGAAAGCTTGCTCGCATCGCTGCCGAACGGAACACCGCAGAGGGCGGAATCGAGACGCAGCTCCTTCAACAATGCGCTGGCAAGCTGTGCGGGTGCAGAATCGGCGGCCGTGCCGAGCGCTTCGTCCGTGAGCAACGGCGCCTCCATGAAAGCATCGAGCGTGGGATTCGCCGCCATCAACGCGTCGAGCAAACTCTGGTAATGCGCGAGAACCGACTCCACGCGTTCGCCCGGCAGCAGGCGCCGGTCAATCTCGATGGCGCACTGGTCCGGCACGAAGTTCACCTGAACGCCGCCGTGGATGACGCCGACATTACAGGTCGCCGGACCGAGCAGCGGATGTTCGTGCATGGCGAGATGCCGGTGATCCTCCTCCAGCATGAGAACGACGCGAGCCATGTGGTTGATGGCGTTGACGCCGAGATGCGGCTTCGAGCTGTGCGCTGATTTGCCGCGCACGATGATGCGCCAACGTAGCACGCCTTTGCTCGCAATCACGGCGCGCAGCCCTGTGGGCTCCGCAACGAGCGCGGCGACCGTGGCGCACTTCGGGCGCGTGCCATCCAAAATCTCTTCGCACAACTTCACCACGCCGCGATACGAGAATTCCTCATCCACCACCGCGGCCAGCCAGACTTCGCATGGCGGCTGAAGCCCGTCCGCGGCCAGCGAGGCGACGGCGTGCATCATCGCGGCTAGCCCGGCTTTCGTGTCGCAGCTGCCTCGGCCGAAAATCTTTCCATCCTCAATCCGCGGCTCGAAAGGCGGAATGGTCATGCCCTTCACGCTCACCGTGTCCATGTGCGCCTCGAGAATGATGCGGCGCGACGAATCGCGACCGGGCAGCCGCGCAATGACATTGGGGCGACCGGGGAAGACCTCGTGTTCCCACACCTCGATGTGGCGCTGCTCGAAGAAGCGCCGCACCCACGCCGCGATTTCGCGCTCGCCCAACCCGCCTTCGTAGGCGGGGTTCACGCTGTTGATGCGGATCAGCTCGGCGAGGGTCTGGATGACGGGCGAATCATGCACGCGGACATGCTGGTTGATGGGTTCTTTGCGTGCCAGCCGAAAACACGGGCGCGCATTATTTCTGGGAGCATCGCGCCTTCGAAACCGTCGAACCCCATTGTGAACAGTTTGATGGCGACATTCCCAAGTCCTTCCGCTAGAAGCTTTGCCATCTGATTGTTAACCCCCATTCCCCCATGAAAACTAAATCCCTCGCCTGTCTCGCCGTCCTCCTGCTGGCCGCCACCGCCGAAGCCCGCGTGAAACTCGTGGCGCTGCCCGACCGCGCCCGCGTGGTCATCTCGCTCGCCAACCAGAACGGCACGCTCGTGGAGGAGGAGCGCGTGCTCACCCTCCAGAAAGGCGTGATTCCTATCAGTAATCCCACCGCCATGAAATCCGCCGCCCTCCTAGCGCTCGCCGCCGCCGAACCCGAACGCCAGCTCGCCTTCAAGGAGGCGAAGAAACAGCAGGTCCGCCACTCCATACTCGGCCCGCGCGACACCCTCCTCTTCTACACCTTCGCCGAAAAAAGCGCCGTCCTCGTCCTCCGCATCGGCAACACCGCCGCCGCCCTGCCCGTCACCGGCAC
>CAMASG010000096.1 GCA_945860945.1 Akkermansia muciniphila | reverse complement strand
GGGCGTGCCGGTGATGAGTCCGCTCCCCGCGTAAAGCGAATCGGGCGACTCTTGCGCGGTGTCCGCGCCCGGAACGAGCAGCGAGTCAGCGAACGCCCCCGAGGATGCAAAGAGAAAGTTCCGTCGAGAGGTCGTACTCATCGATTGATTAGTGGAGAGTGTGCGAGAACGCCTAACGAGGCAAGTTCAGCGACCCGGCCCACGAGGGCGTTGGATTGCAACCGCGACGGCCCGCCGCCGTTCGCTGTCAGCGCATAGTTAGGCCGGTGTTGCTACATCTTTTGTTTCCTTCTGCGGAAGATGCGCCCCAATCGAGAGGCTGCTGCCACTATTGCCTAATCACGGCTTCATGACGTGACTAACCCCTCAGTCGTCCAGCCCCACTCCAGATTGGAGTAGATTGCACTAATCGCAACCCCAAAGAGCTACTTCCTGCCACTTCCTGCAACAATGGAAGAAAGACGGATCCGATAGAATCAGAACCGCCTAAAACCGCTTTTTAATAGAAAAATCGGGGGTTTATTGAAAAAAAGAAGTGGTGGTAGGTGCTGGATTCGAACCAGCGAAGGCGTGAGCCAACTGATTTACAGTCAGTCCCCTTTGGCCACTTGGGTAACCTACCAACCAGGCGCCTCTGGGCGCGGGGAGGGCGATTACGCCAGACGCCACCGCGCTTGTCAAACATCCGTGCAGAATCAGTGGTCAAGCCACCTTCTCGCGGCGCGGCGCTGTCGCTAGCAGAACACGAGTACCAGCGGATCGAGGGGACTGACGCGATTGATGCTCGAGAGCTTGTTGATGGAGGCATCTGTCATCGGGCGCCCCTTGGGAATCAGGAGGTGTCCGTTGGTGTTGTAGATGTCGCGCGCAAGAATCATATCGGACTTCAGCTCAATCATCAGAATCTCGCGTTCGCCACGCGGCATGATCGTCAGCGGCACGGCCTTGGCGAGGGCGTTGATGGCAGCGGAGTCGAAAAGCGTCTCGGTATGGGTCTCAATTTCAGCCATCAACTGCATGCTGGCCGAGTGCTTATTACAAAAGAAGATGACCACGGCGAGCAGACGGGCAAGCCACGGGATGGTTTCGCCCTTCAGAGCGTCGGGATAACCGGTGCCGTTCCAATGCTCGTGATGAGCTCGGATGATGTCGGCGGCATCCTTGAAAACAGGGTGGAACTGCAGCATTTCCTCTGCTTTCTGCGGATGCTTCTTGATGAGTGCCAGCTCTTCTTCGGTGACCTTGGAAACATCGCGCAGCCAGCGACGGACAATATCGCGATCAATGCTCACCAATCCGATGTCGTGGAGCGCGGCGGCCAGCGTCAATGTTTGGCGCTGCTGCTGGGGTAGCTCGAGCATCTCGCCCAAAGTTTGGCAGATGGCGACGGCGCGTTGCGCGGTATTGCCAAGATTCGGATGGTAGGCGTAAAGCATGCTATTCACGCCACCGAGCACCAAATCCAAATCGGTCTGCCCAATCTTACCTGTCGGACTAGCGGTTGCCGCTGGGAGAGATCCTGAAATAGCCGTGATGGGTGCCGAAGCATCAGCGGCGACAGGCGCGATCGGAGATGCGTGAGCGGAAACATTTTGCGGGAGGGAAGGTTTCGCAGCGAGGGCCGCTTCCAATTGCTTCACCTCTTCGGCCAGCGCGGCATCGCGCTGCTTGATGGTCTCGATTTCAGATGCCAGAAGACTGTGCAGCGAGGCGAACTGGTAACGATCGACGGCACCGGTGACGGCGAGGCGCAAGTCTTCGCGCATCCACGGCTTCGTAAGATAACGGTGAATCTGGCCCGTACGGGTGGCTTCAATGAGCGCTACGAGTGTGATTCCGCTGGAAAGGAGAATCCGTGTGGTGAGCGGATTGTGCTCGGCCACCTTCGCCAACAGGTCGATCCCCGACATGTCGGGCATCTGGTTATCCACCAGCGCGACAGAGAATCCTCCGCGCGTCAGAGCGTCGAGTGCGGCCAGCGGATTGTTGAAGGCGACGACCTGATAGCCCAGCGCCGACAACTGTTCCTTGAGCGTATTGACGACCGCCTCATCATCGTCCACGACGAGGATGCGGTTCTGGTTGGCAACTTCACGGACGCGGACTTCAGTCATAATGAACTCCTATAAATCGGCAGCTTCACTGGTAAATTTAGGCCAAATCAACCGGCATAGCCGAGCAGTTTTCGCTCTTTGATTATCTTGCTCACTTGCGGCGGAACCATCGATTCCCATCCCGGATCGCCAGCGCGAATCTTGACGAGCGTGTCTCTCGAGAAAATGCCGAGGTACTCCTCTTGATAATCACGCAGGCCGACGATGCACTGGTTCTCGATGAGATACGCGTAAAGGTGGAGCAGGTGCGGCGCCACGCGAAGGTTGTTGGCGGTGAGAATGCAGTTGTTCGCAGAATCCTTGTGCGGATAGGCGTAAAGCTTGAGGTCATTCTTGAAGAGGCGACCGAAGGATTCAAGAATACCTCCCTCGAGGTCGGCGTAATACTTCTCTTCGAAAAGCTCCTTCAACGTCGGCACGCCCATCACCACGCCGACGAGCTTCTTCGTGTAACGGAAGAGATACGAGGCAAGGCGATGGTACTCGGCGTAGTTGGAGACAATCACCGTCTTGCCCACGGCACCGAGCATATCGACGCGCTCGAGAAAATCTTTGTGGTCGATCGTGCCGCTGTCCGTGAGGTTCTTCAGCGTCATCTCGAAGAGGACGACGACCTCCTCACCTTGCACCTGCGGCTCTTGAACGAACTGCGCCATCGCGGACTGGAGCATGTGCAGCGTAGTTTTGGTGATGGGCCGGAAGCTGCCGCGCTCGATGAGAATCGGCTTCTTGTAAAGCATGTCGGCGGCGTTCACCACCTCGCCGTCGGCATTGAACATCGCCGCGTTCGTGAGGCCCTGCTCCACGAGCTGCAGGCTCATGACCCGGTTGTCCACCGTGGCGAAGACGGGCCCGGAGAACTTGATCATGTCCACCTCGACACGGTTCGGGGAAAGATTGTCGAGCAACGTGCTGATGAGTTTCTCGGGGTGCTCGTGCAGATACATCGCCCCGTAGATGAGGTTCACACCCACCACGCCGAGCGCCTCCTGCTGCAGCAAATTGTCCTGATCGAGCAGGCGCACGTGAATGATGATGTCGTTCGGCGGCGCGAGCGGTTCGGTCTGGAAACGGATGCCCATCCAACCATTGCCATCCTCTTTGCGAGTGTAGCTGCGCGCAGCCACCGTGTCGGCGAAGACGAAGAATTTCGTGCTGGCCCCGCGCTGTTTGGCGAGGCGCTCGTACATCAGCTCGTATTCGTGCTCGAGCATTTTGTTGAGCCGTTGACGACTCACATAACGATCAGCCGGCCCGTAAATCGCGTCGCTGACAGCCATGTCGTAAGCCGACATCGACTTGGAAATGGTGCCGGCGGCGCCACCGGCGCGGAAGAACCACCGCGCCACTTCCTGCCCCGCGCCGATTTCGGCGAAAGCGCCGTACTTGGATCGGTCGAAATTGACCTGCTGCGCCTTCTGCTGGGTATCGAGATGCTCACCTTCCATAAGCCGGAGAATAGTCGTCAGTTAGTGAATCTCAAACAAATTATCCCGCGCTCGCCAGTTACGCGTAAACTTGCGGCGGGCCGGCACGAAAGAAGGTTCAGCTCAACGCCCTCAACTCGCCGACGAGTTCGGTCAGCGCTTTCTTCGCGTCGCCGAAAAACATCGAGCAGTTGGGATGGTAGAAAATCTGGTTGTCGATGCCCGCGTAACCGGCGTTCATCGAACGCTTGTTCACGATGATGCGCTTCGCGCGGTCCACCTCGAGAATCGGCATACCGTAAATCGGCGAGTCGGGGGAGGTTTTCGCGGCGGGGTTCACCACATCGTTGGCGCCGATTACGAGCACCACGTCGGTCTGCTCGAACTCGGGGTTGATGTCATCCATCTCGACAAGTTTCTCGTACGCCACGTTCGCCTCGGCCAGCAGCACGTTCATGTGGCCGGGCATCCGGCCGGCCACGGGATGGATGGCGTATTTCACCTGCACGCCGCGACTTTCCAGCAGCGTCTCCAACTCGTGAATCACGTGCTGCGCCTGCGCCACGGCCAATCCGTAGCCGGGCACAATCACCACTTGCCGCGAATAATTCAGGAGCACCGCGAGGTCGCTGGCTTGAATATCTTTGATGGTTCCATCGGTCTGTGCGGAGGAAGCAACGGCGGTTCCACTGTTCGCGCCAAACGCGCCGAAGATCACGCTGGAGAGCGGGCGGTTCATCGCTTTGCACATCGTCAGCGTGAGCAACGTGCCGGCCGAACCGACGAGAATGCCGCCGGTGAGCATCGAGTAATTGTGGTAAAGGAAACCGCCGAAGGCCGCGGCGAGGCCGGTGAAAGAGTTGAGCAGAGAGATGACCACCGGCATGTCCGCTCCGCCAATCGGCAGGGTGAAAAGCACGCCGTAAAGCAGCGACGCCGCGAGCAGCACATACAGCAGCGGACACGGCGCCGGACACGGCGCCGGACCGGTCTGCCACAGCCAGAGTGTCAGCGTGAGCACACCGATCAGTTCGACGGTGTTGATGAAATTATACGATGGCAGACGCAGTGGTCGGGCGAGTGTGCCGTTCAGTTTCAGAAACGCGACGAGCGAACCTGAAAAGGAAATCGAGCCGATCACGACGCCGGCGAGAATGGCGAGCAACGCGCCGGGATTACCGAGATAGTTTGGATATTCGATCAGCCCAATCAACGCCGCACACGCGCCGCCCATGCCGTTGAACATCGAGACCAACTCCGGCATCTGCGTCATCTGCACCCGTTTTGCGGTCAGCCAACCGATTGCCGTACCCAATGCCAGCGCGGCGAAAATCAATCCGGCCACGATGCCGCTGATCGACTTCTCATACAGGAAGATGGTGCCGAGGATGGCGACGACCATGCCGGCGGCGGCGGCGAGGTTGCCGCCGCGGGCGGTGCGCGGGTGGCCCATCAGCTTCAGTCCGAGGAGGAACGTGATCGAGGCGACGAGGTAGGAAAGTTCCAGCAGGTTGTGCTTCATTCAACGGGGCCGTTCATTTCCTTTTCTTGAACATCTCAAGCATCCGATCGGTGACGACGAAGCCGCCGACGACATTCAATGTGCCGAGTAAAACGGCGAGCGTGCCGAGCGCGAGCACTGGGGTGTCCGACGGATCGGCGTGGAGCATGACGTGAATCGCACCGACGATGACGACGCCGTGGATGGCGTTGGCGCCGGACATGAGCGGCGTGTGCAGCACGGTGGGCACGCCACCGATCACCTCGACGCCGACAAAGATGGCGAGGACGACGAAGTAAACCATGCCGAGGTTTTCGCCGAAGAAGTTGAATGCCGTTTCCATAAAGCGGTCAGGTCCCTGCCAGCTGCGCCACGGAAGGATGCACCGGCCGGCCTTGGTGGATGATGAGCGAGCCTTTCGTGATCTCCTCGACGAGTTCCCATTTGAATCCGCTCGGCTCGGCGAGGTGGAGCAGAAAGGTGGAAAGATTGCGCGCGTAAAGGTCGGAGGCGTTGAGCGGCAGGAGGGAGGGGAGATTGGCGACGCCGATGATGGTGACGCCGTGTTTCACGACGGTCCGGTCCATCTCGCTGCCGGCCACGTTGCCGCCCTGCTCCACCGCCATGTCCACAATCACCGAGCCGAAGCGCATGCTGCGGACCATCTCCTCGGTGACGAGTCGCGGCGCGGGCCGGCCGGGGATGAGCGCGGTGGTGATGACGATGTCCGCCTCGCACACGTGGCGCGCGACGAGTTCCTGCTGCCGTTTGAGGAACTCCTCGGAAACATCTTTCACGTAACCGCCCTCGACACGGACGGATTCGTCGGCCTGCACTTGGATGAATTTGCCGCCGAGCGATTCGACCTGCTCCTTCGTCTCCGGACGAATATCGGTGACTTCCACCACGGCGCCAAGCCGACGCGCAGTGGCGATGGCTTGCAGTCCGGCGACGCCCGCGCCGAAGACCATCACCTTGGCGGGACGGATGGTTCCAGCGGCGGTGGTCATCATCGGGAGCAACTTGCCGAGAGCGTTGGCCGCGAGGAGCACGGCTTTGTAACCGCCCAGGTTCGCCTGCGAACTGAGTACGTCCATCCGCTGCGCACGGGAGATGCGCGGAATGGCATCCACTGCGAAAACAGAAATGCCGGCGCGACAGCACGCTGCCACGATCGCGGGATTCGAAGAGGCCCAGAGAAAAGAGAGAAGCACCGCGCCCGGTTTCATCGTGGCAATCTCCGCCGGAGTCGGCGCGTTGACTTTCAGGAGGACATCCGCAGCGGAATAAAGACTGGCAGCAGCGGGCACCAATTCAGCGCCGGCTTTCAGATAAGATTCGTCAGCGAAGAAGGCAGGCAATCCAGCGCCCTGTTCCACGAGCACGGTGAAGCCTTTGCCCACAAGACCCCGCACAGCTTCTGGGGTGAGCGCAACGCGGTTTTCGTTCGGCTTCGTTTCCTTCGGGACGGCCAGTTTCATGCGACACAGAACAGCGAACGCGATGCGGGCCAATCATCGTTGACCTCCAAACACTGAGTTCGCGCGGATGATAGCCAATGACGGCTAAATCTCAAACCATTTCGCCGCGCCGCGGCAGCAATCAACTCGCGAAAGCGGAAAGATCCTCCTGCGCTTTGGCCAGTTCGCCCTCGAGATCGAGGTCCAGCCCGTAGCTCATCTGGAACTGGTTCAGATACGCCCACTCGGGCAATTGATCGAAGGGAATGTCGCTCGCCTTTGCGCCGGCGATGTTCACCTGCGCCATGTTCGCGAGCGCGTCGCCGACAGCCACGCAGGCCGCGAGGAATTTGCTGTTGTCCGGTTGTCCGTCCAAACTGCTGTCGAACGGGTCGTGATGGAACCACACCGCGCGCAGTACCTCGACGTGCGCCTGCAGACATTCGCAAACCGCCGCGCCGATCTGTGCGTGCGTCAGCCCGATGAATTCGTGCTCCACCTTCGCGTGGCCGCACGAGCGCTCGACCGCGCGCAGTACGATGCGATCGAAGTCCTCCGGAAAATAATGTTCCAGCACCAGCTTGCCGCTGTCGTGCAGCAGGCCCGCCAGATACTCGGAGCCGCACGGTGGACGGAACGCCGCCGCCACGCGGTCGGTGAGCCGCGCGACAAGGATGCTGTGCAACCAGAAGTCGTCCCAGTTCACCTTCGATTTCAAATGCGTGAACTTGTCCATCACGCCCACGGTGAAAGCGATCTGCCGGATCTTGTCCATCCCCAGCATCATCAACGCCTGATTGATGCTGACGATGCGCCGCGCCGCGTAGCCGGCCGAGCTGGCCACCTGCACGCAACGCGAGGCGAGACCGGGATCCAGCTCGATTACCGCCGCGAGGTCGTCCACCGTCGCGTTCTCGTCGCGGGTAAGTCGGCCGAGCTTGATTGCTGCCGCCGAGAAGGACGGAATCACCGTCGCCTGCGTCATCAGATAAATAAGCCGCTCCGGAACCCACGCCTTGCTGGGGTCGGTTACCGTGAGATACTGCGCAAGCTTTTTCGGATCAACGGAACTCATTTCGCGACGGCCACTCTAGTAAAAGAAAATCCATCTCTCAATGCCGGCGTTCACCTGCGCGGCATCATTTTGCTTGCCAACCCAAGTGTGAGTCGCGAGGGTGCGAAGCACTTTACGCCGGCAACGGCGGGGGCGAATCGGGGTCGTAGCTCAGTTGGTAGAGCGTCTCGTTCGCAATGAGAAGGTCGCAGGTTCGAATCCTGTCGGCTCCACCACCGCCCCA
>CAMASG010000095.1 GCA_945860945.1 Akkermansia muciniphila | reverse complement strand
GATGGGCGGTATGGGAGGTGGAATGGGAGGCTACGGTGGTCAGATGGGCGGTATGGGAGGTGGAATGGGAGGCTACGGTGGTCAGATGGGCGGTATGGGAGGTGGAATGGGAGGCTACGGTGGTCAGATGGGCGGTGGTCAGATGGGCGGTATGGGAGGAATGGGTCAGATGGGCGGTGGCCAGATGATGTTCAAGTATGAACGCGCCACGACGCGCATCTCACACACTGGCGCGATTGAATCTGAAGTGACTCGCAAGCGTAATCTTTTGGCAGCAGCGCAGGCTGCTCAAGCGGCGGTGGCGGCGAACACGGCTGTGCCTCTGATTGGAGCGACGCCCCTCACCACATCTGCGTCTTCTCCGACAACCTCTGGTCAAGCATCGCAGCGCATCGCGCTCCGCGTTAATGGCGCGCCGGTGGCCGCTTCCGATACGAAGTAACTTCCGCTTCGTTTCAAGCGAAGCCGTTTTTCAAACCTCTGATTCGCTTTCGGACTCAGTGTCTCCGCAGCACGAGTCTGTGTTCCACTCGCCGCGTTTGGTTGTACTCGAGCGGCGGCAGTTCGGTATCCGTCGGCGATTCGGTCTCTTTCAAAATCTGTTTCGCAAGCGCCTGCAGCGCCGCCCACCTCGGCCAGTCGAGTGCGGGCGCATGGCTGATCTGCCGCAGCAGACTACGCCACTCGATGATCGCGCGGTCGATATCGCCCGCACCGAGAATCTGCGTGACCCACGCGTGTTTCGCGGCGGGGCTTCTGTGAACGGCGGCGACCACCGATTCGGCTCCGCTGCCGTACTGCGGCGGCAGGCCATTCTCGAGATAGCCCGGGACATTTTGAGAACCGAATTGATGCCGGCTGGCGCGCGCGAGTCGGCCACTCCAGCGATCTTCGTTGCCGCAGAAACGGAAGCCGGCGTCGAGATTTGCGAGATCGTAAATCAGTTCGTTGAGCGGATAACGCTCCTCCTCGAGCGCCGCGGCGATGGCAAGTCCGTCGCCGCCGTGGAAGAAACTCACGATGCGTCCGCGCCGCGTCGGCACGCCGGCAACATCCACCAAACCAAGTCGCCGCCAGAGCAGCGCAACGCCTGCGGCCGTGGGCAACTTCTCGCAGACGGATACGAGTTCGCAGCGGGCGCAATCAGTTGGAATGACCTCGTGCGCGGGCGGATTCCAAAGCGCGATTCCGTGAGCGTCCACCGGCACGCGGAGCGTCTGCTCGGCGAGGCTGATCATCGCGGTGATCTTGTCGGGATGATTCACGAAGCGCTGCACCGGCAGTCGTTGCGCGGCCATCTTTTGCTCGACGATCGGCGCGATTTTCTCCAGCCACACCGCGAGCGGCGCCGTGCGTCCGCTCCAGTTCGTGAGCCGCCGCACCCATTTCGCCAGCACCACGCTGTCGTCTTTCAACTTCTCGGCGACGCTCGCACAACGGCCGTAAATCTTGCCCGCAGCATCTTCCTGCAACACCGCGAGTGCGCCCGTGCCGATTTTCTCCAGCGCGGCGGGCTCGGATAAAACCGGAACGAGAGAGAACGCGACTGCGTCGCCGACTGGCGAAGGCCCGCTGGCTTTCGACGTTTCGGTCTTTGTGACTTTCCAAATCTCTCGCAGCGGTTTCTCGATCGGCGCGGAGAAAGGCTGCCATTCGCCGCGGCTGTTGAGCATCTCGCGCACGCGCTGACGAACGTGCCGCGCGCGTTCCGCGTCGGTTTTCAGACCGCACGGCGCGTTGGGATTCTTAATTGCTTCCTCGACGCCGAGCGGAATCGGCTTGGTCGTGAAGAGCCGTTGCTGCACGCGCGCGGCCTCGGCGAACGGCTCGCGACCAGCCTGCGCCGCGACAGCCATGATGCCGAGCAGCGCGCCCCAATCCACCATCCCGCTGCGGCTGAGATGGCAGGGAAAACCATCCCGCAGGCGCAGTTCATTGGCGCTGATGAGCACGTAGCCGGTATCATCCAAACCACGCCGGCCGGCGCGGCCGAACATCTGCAAAATCTCGTCGGCGCGAATTGGATGTTCCTGTCCATCGCGCCGGTAAGAATCGCCGGACAACGCCACGCTGCGGAGGGAGAAGTTGATACCAGCGGCGAGGCCCATCGTGGCGACGACGGCGCGGAGTTGGCCGGCCTTCGCGAGAGGTTCGATGACGCCGGCGCGCGCGGCGTAACTGAGTCCGCTGTGATGATACGCCACGCGGTTACGGAGCATGCGCGCGAGGTTTTCGCCGACGATCCGCTTTTGCTCGGACGAGAGCTGGAGCGGCGTGGATGCGGGCAGCTGGCGTGACAATTCGGCGGCGAGCGATTCGGTGTTCGCGCGGCGCGGCGCGAAGAGCAGCACGGGGCCGAGATCTTCCCCGAGCGCCTTTGCGACGAGGCGCGGCCAGTAGCCGCGGATTTCACTCGGCAGATGGAAGTTCAGATTGTCCGCCCAAACTTCCTCCAGCGGTACGGGCCGCACTTCATGGCGGACGAGCGTCGCGCGGCGGCCGAGTCGTTGCAGCCATTTCACCACATCGTTCGGGTTGCCGACGCTGCCGCTGAGCATGAGCAACTGCGTTTGCGGCGGAGCGAGCGCGATGGCGAGTTCGTAGTTCAGACCTCGGTCGAGGTCGCCGAGCATTTGATACTCGTCCACGATGAGGAGCGCGGGGCCGTCGCCTTGGATGAGCCGGTTCTTCTGCGTCTCAAGTGTCGCGACAATCACCGGGGCCCGAAGATTTTCGGAGAGGTCGCCGGTGGCGATGCCCACATCCCAACCGCGCGCTCGCCACTCGGAAAGTTTGTCGTTCGCCAACGCGCGGGTGGGAACGGTGTAGATGGCTTGCGCGCGTGATTTTCCGTGATTGGACCAAAGCTCGAAGATGAGCGTCTTGCCCGCGCCGGTTGGAGCGTGGACGACGACGTCGCGGCCGTCGCGCAAGGCGGAAACAGCCTGCTGCTGCCAGAGGTCGGGCACGACGACATTCTGGAGCGGGGCGATGCCATCGGGTTGCGACGGCGGTGGGTTGTGCGACTCGGTGGCCACCGCAGCAGGATACGGAGAAGACGCGTCACTCACAAAAGGTTTTGCGCACGACCGCCGACTCCAGTAGTTTCGCCGGGCGGTTTAATCCACGGTTCAGTGCCGGCGTGGCGGAATTGGCAGACGCGCTAGACTCAAAATCTTGTACTCGAAAGGGTGTGTGGGTTCGACCCCCTCCGCCGGCACCAAACGGATTCCTCGGGACGACCTCAAGATGCGTTCAGCAACGCTAGTTTTTGTCGCCAACTCAGCGAAGCAGGGCGAGCTGCGGCTTGACGACGGACGGTGGCTCCACTAATCCCGACGCGATGAATACCACGTTGCCGATTGTTTTTCTCACTCTGCTCGCCGCAGGCATTTTCCTACAAGTGGAGGCAGCGGCGTTGAGCGAACAGTTGGGCATCGTGCGGAGCGAGTTCATTTACGAACGCGCGCCGTTTGCGCAATGTCACGCCACGACGATTGCGGAGACGAAGACGGGTCTCGTCGGCGCGTGGTTCGGCGGCACGCGCGAGGGGAACAAGGATGTCGGCATTTGGGTCGCTCGGCATGATGGCAAAAGTTGGTCTGCGCCGGTCGAAGTGGCGAATGGCATCGAGTCGCCGTCGAAGCGGCATCCGTGCTGGAACCCTATTTTGTTTCAACCTGCGACCGGTTCGCTGCTGCTTTTCTAAAAAGCCGGTCCGAGCCCGAGCACATGGTGGGGCATGTTGATGAGTTCGGAGGATGGCGGCAAAACGTGGTCTGTGCCGCGGCGGTTGCCGGATGGAATTTTCGGCCCGATCAAAAACAAGCCGGTGATGCTGGCCGATGGCGCGCTGCTCTGCCCGACCAGTTCGGAGCATGACGGCTGGCGTGTGCATTTCGAGCGCACGATGGATCTCGGCAAGACGTGGACGAAGACTGAGGCGATTAACGATGGCAAAGTGATCAGCGCGATTCAGCCGAGCATTTTGTTTCATCCGCAGAATCGGCTGCAAGCGTTGGGGCGCAGTCGGCAGGGGAAGATTTGGGAGGCGTGGTCGGAGGATGGCGGCAAGACGTGGGGCGCGATGAAGCTGATGGATTTGCCAAATCCCAACTCGGGGACGGACGCCGTCACGCTCAAGGATGGCCGGCATCTGCTCGTGTATAATCACACGGCGAAGGGTCGCAGTCCGCTCAACGTGGCGGTGTCACGCGATGGCAAAGAATGGCAGGCCGCGCTCGCGCTCGAAGACCAGTCGGGCGAATACTCGTATCCGGCGGTAATCCAATCCGCCGACGGTCTCGTGCACATCAGCTACACGTGGCGCCGCGAACGTGTGAAGCACGTCGTGATTGATCCATCCAAACTCGCGATGCACCCGATCTCCGGCGGCGTGTGGCCGAAGTGATCGGCTTTCGAGTTTCGGCATCGAAACAGATTTTACTTCCGGCTAGCCACCTTCGATGGCTCGGCTAAAGTCGCGCCATTTACTATGAATGCGACTGCGGTACCAGAACCGAGCAAACCTCACGATTCATCCCAGCCGTCCGCGCCGGTGAAATTGACCGAGCGCCTGCTATCGCTCGACGCCTATCGCGGGATCATCATGGCCGCGCTGATTTCGAACGGCCTCGTGCTCGGCGTGTTCAAGGATGATCCGGCGTGGGGTTGGCTTGCGCGGCAGGTGGACCATGTGAAATGGGAAGGCTGCGTTTTCTGGGATCTCATCCAGCCGGCGTTCATGTTCATGGTCGGCGTGGCGATGCCGTTCGCTTTCGCGAAGCGCCGCGCGTCGGGCCAATCATTCCGGCAACAACTCGGCCACGCGGCCAAGCGCGCGCTCGGCCTGCTGCTGCTCGGCATGGCGCTCACCTCCATTACCAGCGGCAAGGCGACCCTCGAATTCATCCGCGTGCTGCAACAAATCGCCATCGGCTATTTCCTCGCCTTCTTCCTGCTCGATCGGAAGGTGTGGGTGCAAGGCGCGGCGGCGGCGATCATCCTCGTTGGTTACACGCTGGCGTGGATGTTTTATCCCGGCAACGGACCCGACGGACCGTGGGCGATGGTCAACGCGAACCTCGGTTCAGATTTCGACCGCTGGCTGATTGGTCGGAATTACAACGGCTTTTACGTGGCGCTGAACGCGATTCCCGCCACGGCAACGATTCTATTCGGCGTGATGTGCGGGCGACTCGTCGGGAGCGGTCTGCCGCAGCGTCGCGTGATGCTCGGTCTCGCGCTGGCGGCCGCAGGCGGAATCCTCGCGGGTCTCGCATTCGCGCCGGCGGTGCCGATGATCAAGCGCATCTGGACCGCATCGTTCGCGCTCTTCGCGGGTGGTTGGACGGTTCTGTTCCTGCTCCTCTTTTACTGGTTGATCGAAGTGAAAGGCTGGCGGCGCTGGAGCACGGCGCTCGTCGTGGTCGGGATGAACTCGATCTTCGCCTACTCGCTCTCGCAACTGCTGC
Organism: Akkermansia muciniphila; assembly: GCA_945860945.1. GTDB lineage: Bacteria > Verrucomicrobiota > Verrucomicrobiia > Limisphaerales > SIAT01 > SIAT01. The sequence continues at coordinate 2,344 of CAMASG010000095.1, read as the reverse complement.
GCCCGTGGTTCGATAAATCCATCCTCGTCTTCTCGAAGCCACTGCTGACGGCGTTGTTTGATTGGCCGAACGCGGCTCGCGCGGTGGCGAACGCCGCGAGCGCGCCGTGGCCGGCGGCGGTCGGCAACGGAGGCGTTGTGCTGCAGGCCGCGCTCGTGCTGGCGGCACAGTGGTGCGTGCTCTACTGGCTTTATCGCCGGAAGATTTTCTTCAAACTCTGACGGCGCGGAACCCATCGAATCTGTTCGAAATCCAACCTGTTTCTGGGAAGGCAACGAGTTGCGAACTCGGGAGATTAAGCTGGCCGCAGGGCGTGCTCTCTGCTATGAAATGCAACCATGCGAACAGCTGTTTCGATCGCATTAATGCTCTGCGCGGTGGTCGTCCAGATGATGGGCGGGCCTGCGACGGAGATTCCCTTCGACTACCGCGACGGACTCATCTGGCTCAAGGTCCGCGCTGAGGGCGCGAGTGAGTCGCTCGATTTCCTCCTCGATTCTGGCGCGAGCGTGAGCGTGATCGACCTCGGTACCGCCAACCGTCTCGGGCTCAAGCTCGGCAGCCGTGTTGCCGTGCGCGGCGTGCAGACGGAGACGGCGGGCCACTGGCCGCAGCGCTTGAACGCTTCCGCCAGCAGCGTGGCGTTGCCGCGCGATTTTCTCGCGCTCGATTTGCAGAAACTTTCCAAGGCGTGCGCGTGCCGTGTGGATGGATTGGTCGGCGCCGATTTTTTTCGCGACCGCGTGGTGCAGGTCGATTTCGCGGCGCGCATCATCCGCCTACTCGCCGTCGCGCCGGCGAAGGCCGACGAATCGCTGCCGCTGGAGATTCAGAGGGACGTGCTGCGCGTGCCCGTGGCCGTGAACGGCGGCAAGCCGCAGTGGATGCGCCTCGACACGGGTTGCGCCTCGGCCCTGCAGTGGGTCTCGAGCGCGCGCCCCGCGACCACGACCGCCACGCGCCGTCGGATATCCGTCGGCTTGGCTGAAGTACCGGTGGCGATGGCCAGCACGACGGTGACGTTGGGCAAGCTGCGCTTTGACGAAGTGCCGACTGGCGTGCACGGAAAGCAGATTTTCGCCGGTGAAGCCGGACTTCTCGGCAACGGTTTGCTCTCGCAGTTCATCGTGACGGTGGACGCGCCGAACAAGCGGTTGTTGCTGGTGAAGTTTCCAGCGGCGAGCCGTTGAAGTCGCGTTCTCCGCAGCCTTCGCTCCTCTCGTCTCCTGTAAAAAATCGGTGAACCGGTCGCCGTGAATAATTCCCGCGAGCAGCGCTGCGGTTGTGGTCTACATTGCTGCGAACACAAATGGCGACGGCATTCCGCCGTCCCAAGAAAGGAGATAGATGAGATCAACCTTGAGACCAACCTTGGCTGCTGCCGTTATGGCGACGCTAGCCTCGATCGCTCAGGCGGGTGAGAGTGAGATATTCGCCTCGCCGAAGGTTCAGCAAATGATGCGGGATTGGGAGTCCCACTCCTTCGAGGAGGAGGGCTACCTCGACCGCTCGTTCAGGCCCATTGCTCCCAAGCAATGGGCGCTGCAGAAGGAATCGGAACGTGGCACAGGAGTCCTCGCGGACCTCGCTGTCCGCCCGATCCTCGGCAGAAGTGACAAGCATGCGCAGATCTACTTCGAATCGAAAGAATTCGAGGTGGCTCCGCTCAAACCGCTGCGCACGGATACGGAGTACAACATCGAGATCGAGGATTGAACCCGGTGCAATCCGCGCAGGCGGAATCAAGACCACGGCGGCGCTTCGCTTCGCCGCCTTTTCATTTTGGCTGAAAGCCGAGTCCTTAACTTGACAGAACCGCCGAATCGTCTAACTTTTTGCGATGCATCATGCGTTCGCCATACTGTTCAGCCTGCTGCTGATGTGGACGCAAGCCGTTTCTGCGGCCCTCTCCGTCGCGTCGGCGAAGGCTCCGTGCGACGGCTGCGATTGCAGCGTGATGTCCTGCTGTCCAGCGCAAGGGTCCGAGACGCCGGCCACGGTTCCCGCTGGACGCGACCGTGTTCAGACGCAGTTCCAGCTTCTCGCCGCGCCAATCGTCTTGTTCGTCCTGCCGGAGAACGAGGCGTCTGCTGCTCATTCCGTCGATCTTCTCCACATCGCTTCGTCTCCACGCGTCCCGCTCTTCGCGCGGGATTGCGCCTATCTGATCTGAGCTTCCCCCTCTCACGCCCGTAGTGTGCCACGAGCCGGCGCAGTGCGGACTTTCTCTGCCTTGGTCCGGCTCAAAAACCGATTTTAACGAAGCGTATGAAAACTATTTTACCATTACTAATTCTGTTGGGCGCGTGGACGAACGTGTGGAACGCCAACGCCGCGGCTGCCA
>CAMASG010000094.1 GCA_945860945.1 Akkermansia muciniphila | reverse complement strand
GCGCGGCAAAGATTTGAGCCATTCGCGCACCAGCTCGTTGCCCGAAGCGGTGCGGAAGAATGCGACGGAGAGAATTGGCTCTTGGCCGTTCATCAGCGATTGAAGAGTTGGTCAATCTTCTGTTTCACCACCGCATCCATCTTGATGAGCGGCGGCCACGGGCGCTTGAATCCTTCGCCGGGGATTTTCTTCGTGGCGTCGATGCCGAGTTTGCTGCCGATGGCGATCTCACTCGTTGCGTGGTCGAGCACGTCGGCGGGGCCTTTGGTGAAAATGGAATCGCGCTGCGGGTCGGTGTTGGCCGTGAGGTGGAAGAGCACTTCGCTTGTGTTGTGCACGTCCACGCCGGCGTCCACGACGACGATGTATTTTGTGAACATCATCTGACCCATGCCCCAGAGGCCGTGCATGATTTTGTAGGCCTGCATCGGATAGGTCTTCTTGATGGAGACGAAGACGAGGTTGTGGAAGACGCCCTCGGCCGGCAGCGCGATGTCCACGATCTCGGGGAAGTTCATTTTGAAGATGGGCAAGAAAAGTTTCACGGAGGCGGCGCCGATGTAGAAGTCCTCCATCGGCGGGATGCCGACGATGGTGGCGGGATACACGGCGTCTTTGCGATGCGTGATGGCGGTGATGTGCACGACGGGATACGGCTCGGGCAACGTGTAGTAGCCAGTGTGGTCACCGAAGGGGCCTTCGTCGCGCAGGGGTTCGGTGGGGTCGATGTAGCCTTCGATGACGAAGTCGGCGTTGGCGGGGACCTCGAGGTCGTTCGTCTCGCACTTCACCAGCTCGACGGATTTCTTGCGGAGATAACCGGCGAGAAGGAATTCGTCGAGGCCATCGGGCAACGGCGCGGTGGCGGCGAAGGGGAACATCGGATCGCCGCCGAGGAAGATGGCGACGGGCATGCGCTCGCCCTTTTCGTAATAGCGGCGGCCGTGGCGCGCGGCGACCTTCTGCAACTGCCAGTGCATGCCGCAACTATTGCCGTCGTAGATCTGCATGCGATACATGCCGAGGTTGCGATCGCCGGTGTCGGGATCCTTCGTGACGACGCACGGCAACGTGATGAAACGGCCACCGTCGAGCGGCCAGCATTTGAGAATGGGAAGGTTGAGGAGGGTTGAGGGTTGCGAGTTGAAGGCGGATGGGTTCTGCCAGTCGGGTGCTTTCGGCCAGCTATCCACTTTCGACTTCGGACTCTCAACCAAGTGCACGACCTCCTTGCATGGGCCGCTCTTCACGAGCTTCGGTTTCGCGTGACGCAGATCGAGGGCGAGTGAGAGGAGCTTGATCGCTTCGCGGAAACCGGTCGGCGGTTTCGCCTTCATGAGCGAGCCGAGTTCGGCGGCGACTTCGTCCACGGAATTCGCGCCCATGCTCATCGCCATGCGCTTGTGCGAGCCCATCGTGTTGATCGCGACGGGGAACGGGGAGACCACGCCGTTGACGGTGGGCTTCTCGATGAGCAGCGCCTTGCCGCCGCCCGGCTTCTTCATCTCGCGATCGGCCATCTCGGTGATCTCCAACTCCGTGGCGACGGGCTGGGTGATGCGGATGAGTTCGCCGGCGCGGTCGAGCTGCTCGATGAAGTCGCGGAAAGATTCGAAAGCCATGCCCGCTCAAGGTAGCAACTCAGCGGCGGCGTGCAAACAGCGTTCTGTGTACTACGGCTTGCAATTTGGCCTGACCGGCGGATATTCAGCCCCATCAGATGGAACAGGCAATGAACACACAAAATAATCAGTACGCCACCGGCCGGACGATTCTGGCTATGGTATTGAGTTTCGTTTCAATTATGGATACCACAAGCGCGGAACCGAAGACGGCGAAGACGCAGCTTGCCACGATTGGTGGCGGCTGTTTCTGGTGCGTGGAGGCGGTGTTCGAGCGTTTCGAGGGGGTGAAGAACGTGGTGTCCGGCTACGCGGCCGGCAAGACGGAGAACCCGACTTACAAACAGATCTGCGAAGGCACGTCCGGCCACGCCGAGGTGATTCAGATCGAGTTCGATCCGGCTAAGATCACTTTCGAGCAGCTCCTCGAAGTCTTCTGGGAAGCGCACGACCCGACCACGATGAACCGTCAGGGTGCAGACGAGGGCACGCAGTACCGTTCCATCGTCATCTGCCACGACAAAGCACAGCAGGTGGCCGCGGAGAAATCAAAAGCGGCGGCGGCGAAGAAGTTCCAGAAGCCGATCGTGACGGAGGTGGTTTCAGCCGTGAAGTTCTGGCCGGCGGAAGAATATCACCAAGATTATTTCCGGCGGAATCCCAACGCGCCGTACTGCGCCATCGTCATCAGCCCCAAGCTGCTGAAGCTGGAGAAGAAGATTAAGCCCTGAGTTGGTTCGCTCCGCGCCGCGAAGCGGGTGGCGTGTTGACGCAGCGTGTTGTTTATCGGCTCGGCGGTTGGGGAACTCAGTGTCCCTGCTGGTGTTCTTGGATGTACTCCTGCTTGAGGCCGAGCTTCTCGGGCGCGTGCAGCACGAGCATCTTCATGCGAATGTCGGCGGGGACTTCGCTGCGCGTCAGGCGCGAGATCACGATCATCAGGGCGAGAGCGAGCGGCAACGCCCAGATGGCCGGCTGCTCGGCGAGCGTGCGGGCGAGCGGGTGCGACGTGTACCAGATCTTCAATCCTTCAGCCCACTTGGCTTGATCGGCGAGCATCGTGCTGGCGATGGCCGTGAGGCTGAGCGTGCCGCCGGCGAGCATCCCCGTGGCGGCGCCTTTCATCGTGATGTTCCGCCACCACGTGGCGAGGAAGAGCAGCGGAAAATAACTCGTGGCGGCGATGGCGAAAGCCCAGCCGACGAGCTTGTTGATCTCGAAAGTTTCAACGAAGAAGCCGAGCAGAATCGCGCCGGCGCCGCAGATCACCGCGCAATACTTGAACATCTTCATCCGCTCTTCCGGCGTCGATTTGGGACGGAGGATGCGGCCGTAGATGTCGTGCGCGAGCGCGCCGGTCATCGAGACAAGCAGGCCGGAGAAGGTGCTCATGAACGCGGCGAACGCGCCGGCGCAGGTGATGCCGCTGAGCACGGCACCGAGCGTGCCGTATTTCTCAGTGAGGATGAGCGGAAGATTTAACACCACGCCGTCGGTGCCTTTCACGCCAGCGAGGCCGTTGTAGAGCTCGGGCATCAAGTTGCGACCCATCACGCCGAACACAGGGGGGAACACGTAGAAGACGCCGATGAGAATCATCACCCACATCGTGGTGCGTTTGGCGGCGACGCCGTCGGGGTTCGTGTAAAAGCGCACGAGGATGTGCGGCAAACCGGCCGTGCCGCAGACGAGCGCGATGATGAGCGAGTAGGTGTAGAGCAGGGAATACGGACGCGATTCCGCGGCGGAGAGCCCGGCGGCCTTCGCGGCTTTGGTGGTGAGCGGGCCGAACGGATTAATCCACGTCTCGTCTTTGGGCGCCTTTTCAGAGAGAGCTTTTCGATTGATCGCAGCGGCGGCTTCCAAGCTGGTTGACGTGTCGCCTTCGGAGATCATTCCCACAGCGGGTTTCACTGAATTGGCCTGAAGATGGTTTCCGTAGTGGCTGTGCACGGACATCAGCACGAAGATTGGCAGGGAGATAGCGAACATCTTGATCCAGTACTGAACCGCCTGCACGAGCGTGATGCCTTTCATGCCGCCGAGCGCGACGTTCAGCGTGATGACCGAGCCAACGAGCACGACGCCGACCCAATACGGCAGGCCTTTCACGCCGCCAAACCACTCGATATCCTTGAAGATGTAAGCGAGCGTCACGCCCGCACCTTTCATCTGCGGCATCGTGTAGAAGAAGCCGATGAAGAGGACGAAGATTACGGCGATCTTGCGGAAGATCGGCGAGTCGAAACGGCCTTCGGCGAAATCGGGGATCGTGTACGCGCCGAACCGACGCAGCGGTCCCGCGATGAAAAGCAGCAAGAACAGATAGCCGCACGCGTAACAGACCGGATACCAGAGCGCGTCGTAGCCGCTCGACATCACCATGCCAGCCACGCCCATGAACGACGCGGCCGAGAGGTATTCGCCCGAGATGGCACTGGAGTTCCAGCCGACAGAGACCGAGCGCCCGGCCACGAAGAAGTCACTGGCGGTCTTGGATTTCTTGGCGGACCAAAAACCCATCGCGACGGTCACGACGACGGTGATGGCGCTGAACGTGAGAATCCACGGATCAACGGCGGCGAGAAAAGGCATCATGGCGAGTTCCTAAAAAATCACTTGCGGTCTGTGGGCGCATTGCCGCGCGTGACTTCCTCCACCTCGGCTTCTTCCAGCGCGATGGAGCGCCGGATGAAAATCCACGAGATAATCCAGACCAGCGGGAAAAACAGGACGCCGACGATGAGCCACGTGAGCGTGAAACCGAAGACGCGCGTGGCCATGAGCTCGGGCGCGAAGTAGTTGAACAGCGGCAATCCGAAGAGCGCCACGAGGAACGTCGCGGCGCAGGCGATCGAGAGGCGGAGTTGGCGCTGCATCAACATGTGCAGAAAACTTTCGCTGTGGATGTCCGGCTTTTCAGGCGGTTGCATGGGGCGAGTGTGTAGCAAAGGGGCGCGGCAAGAGCAACGGCCTGTTTGCAAAATCTTCCGTCTTTCCATCCAGCGCACCCTCCCGTAGCGTCATCGGCTCGAGACAATGCCATCTGTTTTCATCAAGACCTACGGTTGCCAGATGAACGAGCGCGACAGCGAGGCCGTCGCCGCGCAGCTCGTCGCCAAGGGCTATTCCCTCGCCGTCACGGAAGCGGTGGCGGATGTGATCCTGCTCAACACCTGCAGCGTGCGCGACGCCGCGGAGCAGAAGGCGATTGGCAAGATGACCACCCTCGCCGGCCAATCTCGCAAGACGAAGCGCGACGTGGTGCTCGGCTTCATGGGCTGTATGGCGCAAAGCCGCGGACAAGGGTTGATCGACCAACTTCCCGACGTGGATCTCGTGCTCGGCACGCAGAAGTTCCACCGCGCCGCCGAGCATCTCGACGCAATTTTCGCCGACAGGAAAACGAAGGTTGTGGATGTCGCGACGGAGCAGGGGAGCGAGGCGACGATTCGCGAGCATTTGCCGAACGGCTCGAGGAAATCCATCACCGCCTTCGTGAGCATCATGCAAGGCTGCAACCAGTATTGCACCTTTTGCATCGTGCCCTACACGCGGGGGCAGGAGCGCAGCCGTCGCATCGAGGATATCGTGGAGGAATGCCGCGAGTTGATCGCGAAAGGTGCGAAGGAGATCACGCTGCTCGGTCAGATTGTTACGAGCTACGGCAAACGCGATTACGCGTTGCTCGATGGTAAGTCAGCCTTCGTGCAACTGCTCGAAGCCGTTCACGAGATTGAAGGACTCGAGCGCATCCGTTTCACTTCGCCCCATCCGAAAGGTTACGGCGACGATCTCGTCGAGGCTTACGGCCACTTACCGAAGCTCGTCGAGAGCGCGCATCTTCCTCTTCAAAGCGGCTCGGACCGTGTTCTGAAGCTGATGCACCGCGGCTACACGCGCGCGCGTTTTCTGGAGATCGTCGGCAAACTCCGCGCCGTTCGCCCCGAGATGGGCATCACCACCGATCTCATCGTCGGCTTTCCGGGCGAGACTGAGGCGGACTTCGAGGAGACGCTTTCGCTCTGTCGCGAAGTCGAGTTCGACAACGCGTATGTCTTCAAATACAGCCGGCGGAAAGATACACCCGCTGCCGAGATGCCGGACCAGTTGTCCGAAGAAATTATCGAAGAACGTCACGCGCGACTGCTCACGCTGATTAACGAGATTGGCGGTCGCAAGTATGCGAGCCTCGCTGGGCGCACGATGCAAATCCTCGTGGAAGGCCCGAGCCATCGCAACGCCGCGCGTCTCGAAGGCCGCACGCGCTGCAACAGGATTGTGGTGTTCGATGGCGGTGAGCGGCATCACGGCCAGCTTCTCGATCTCAAGATCATCCGCGCCAGCTTGTTCACGCTTTATGGCGACCCCGCGATTCTCAACCTCGACTAACTGATGCTGCAATGACGCCCGCCCAACTCGCCATCCTGATCGGCTCGATTCTCATTCTGCCGAATATCTTCGGCTATTTTCGCCCAGCCGCGTTCGGCGCGGCCATCCGCAAGTTCCCGCGCTCAGAGCCGTGCGGTTGGGTGCTCATGCTGACGGGCACGGCGTGGTTTGTCTGGGTTGTGCAGACGACGCCGCTCGCCGAGTTCGAGGCGTACAAGAAGTATTTTTTGATCGGCTTCTCGCTCGTTGGCGTGCTCACCTGCTTTTTCGTGAAGGACTTTCTCGCCGTGCGCGGGTTCGCGGTCATCGTTCTCATTCTGGCGAAAGTGGTGATTGAGAAGTTCCGCTGGCTCGACACCGATTGGCGGCTCTACCCGATTACGCTGGCTTACCTGTGGGTGATTGCGGGGATGTGGTTCACCATCTCGCCGTGGCGGATGCGCGACATCCTCGAGTGGAAGTTCGCGAGCGACGGCCGTATTCGTCTCCTCTGTGGCGTGCGCGTGGTGATGGGCGCACTACTGGTGATTATTGGACTGAAGATTTTCTGACCGACAGTATTTCTGCTGGAACTATTCTTTGCGCGGAGCGCGCTCGCGATTGAGTTGCTGCAGTTCACGCACCGCCTTGCGCAATTCCTCAAGCTCAGCACGAAGCGCGTGGGCGTCATTATTTGCACCGGTCTTGGGCGGAAGTTCGCCGTGGGATTTCACGGGTTTTTGCGCGGTATCGGGCGCTTGGCCTTTGACAACCTTCGTCTGGTCACCGTGCGGCTTTTGGTGAATCGCGTCCGGCTTACCATGTGCGCTGAATTGATGCTGCAGCCTGTCGGCCAAGTCAGCCATGCACGCCTCGCGCAGATGCGCAATCGCTTCAGAGAGATGCTTTCGGCGCGCCTCATCACCTTTGCCGCCGATCTGCGGTGACTCGGTCGGCTTGTGACCCTGCTTCTTTTGGAGAATTTCCTTCGTCTCGAGGATTAACTGTTGCGCCTCATCTTTCTTTCCCTCGCTGCGCAATGCGTTGATTTTCTGTTCGCGCTCGGCCAGCCATTGCTTGTGCTCGCTGGTGGCTCCGTCCGGTTTCTTGTCGGTGTCTAGCTGCCGTCCGCCCGCTTTTTTTACCAACCCTTCGGCTTCCTGCAAGAGTCGCTCGGCTTCGTCCGGTTTACCCGCGGACTTCAACTCGGAAGCCTTCAGTCGCAATTCACGGATGCGCTCACGAATGTGCTCGGCAGAGGGATTTTCTTTGGCAAAGGAAATTGTGCTGGTGAGGATGGCGGCAATGGCCAGAGGTAGCAGTGTGTGTTTCATAACTTTTTGGGTGGGCTGATTGATCTTGAAAGTGCGCTGGTCGTGGAAAGCTTTCAACCTAATTTTTGGATAACAGGCATTGGCGAAGTGAAAGAAACGGGCGGGTTACTTACCGAAGCACATCAGTCGCTTTTCCGTTCGCATGTAAATCCTTCCGTCCACAATCGCGGGCGTGGACATGACGGTCTCGCCCATTTCGTTTTGCGCCACGACTTCGGGCGCGCTGCTGCCGCTGAAGAGCGTCACGGTCCCTTTTTGGGAGACGGCATAGACGTTGCCGTCGGCCGCTGTGAGGCTTGAGTAATAGTCGCCCAGCGCACCGAGGCGCTCATCGCGATAGATAACCTCGCCGCTCTTGGCGTCGTAACAACTCGCCATGCCGCCGCTGCGGACGGTGTAGATGCGGCCTTGATGGAAGAGCGGCGACGCCACGTAAGGCAGGCTGCGATTGTGTTTCCAGACGACGTGCGTTTCGGTGATGTCGCCGCGTCCGCCGGGTTTCACCGCGAAGATGGCGTT
>CAMASG010000093.1 GCA_945860945.1 Akkermansia muciniphila | reverse complement strand
GCTCCTCGGAGACGCGCCGCGCCGCCGCGAGCAAGGTGAACGCGGTCGTGCTTTTGTCCAACGTTACGACCATCGGACGGTGGCGCGGCAGGAGTTGGCGTTGCTGGAATCGGTTGTGCGCGGGACATTGTCGCCGCGATGAGCGCGGGTTTCGGTTTGCTTGTTGGCCTGTGAATTGGCAGAAATACTGGACCGATGAAAGTGGTGATTCTCTGCGGCGGAATGGGCACGCGCTTGCGCGAGGAAACGGAGTTTCGTCCCAAGCCGATGGTCCCTATCGGCGGTCGCCCGATTCTCTGGCACATCATGAAGCACTACGCCCATCACGGGCACAAAGACTTCGTGCTCTGCCTCGGTTACAAGGGCGACATCATCAAGGAATATTTCCGCAACTACCACTGGAACACGAGCGACGTGACGTTGCGACTCGGGCGCGTGCCGAAGATCACCTATCACAATCGCCACGACGAAGAGGACTGGACGGTGACGTTGCTTGACACGGGCGCGCAGACGCAGACCGGCGGGCGGCTCAAGCGCGCGTTGAAGTTTGTTGAGGACGAGAATTTTCTTTTCACTTACGGCGACGGCTTGACCGATAGCGACATCAACGCATCGATTAAATTTCATAAGAAACAGGGCGGCGTGGCAACTCTCACGGCCGTGCGGCCATCGGGGCGGTTCGGCGAACTCGCACTCGACGGCGCGACCATCACCAGTTTCCGCGAAAAGCCCGAGCAGGAATCGACGTTCATCAATGGCGGCTTTTATGTGATGAATCGCAAGATTCGTCGGTATCTCGACGGCGACGAGTGCATCCTCGAACGCGCGCCGTTGGAGAGCCTCACCAAAGCCGGCCAGCTCAAGGCCTACTGCCACCAAGGCTTCTGGCAGTGCATGGACACGTATCGCGAACAGCAGTTGCTCGAAGGGATGTGGGCCGCTGGTCGCGCGCCGTGGAAAATCTGGTGAGCGCGCCATTCAACAATTTCTACGCCGGTAAACGCGTGCTCGTCACCGGTCACACCGGATTCAAAGGCGCGTGGCTTTCGCTCTGGCTAAAGGAACTCGGGGCGGTCGTCTTCGGCGCGAGCCTGCTGCCGCCGACGCAGCCGAACCTTTACGAACTCATCGCCGAAGAAGTCTTTGAGCACGACGCCCTCTGTGACGTGCGCGATTTGGCCGCTGTCGTAAAGGTGATCGAGAGCGTGCGGCCCGACGTCATCTTCCATCTCGCTGCGCAACCGCTCGTGCGCCGTTCCTACGCCGAGCCAATCGAGACGCTGCAAACCAACGTGCTCGGCACTGCGAACGTGCTCGAAGCCGTGCGCCGTCTCGGCCTGCCGTGCGCGGTGCTGGTGGTGACGACCGACAAGTGCTACGAGAATCCCGAGACCGGCCGCGCGCAAATCGAAACCGATCCGCTCGGCGGTCACGATGTTTATTCAGCGAGCAAGGCCTGCGCGGAACTCGTTGTGCAATCGTGGCGCAAATCGTTTTTTCAGACGGACGCGAAACTCGGCCACGTCGCCACTGCGCGCGCGGGCAACGTGATTGGCGGCGGTGATTACGCCGAGGATCGACTCGTGCCCGATTGCATTCGCGCGCTCATCGCCAAACAACCGATCACCATTCGCAGTCCGGATGCGCTCCGGCCGTGGCAGCACGTGCTCGAATGTTGCAGCGGTTACCTTTGGCTCGCGGCGCGCCTCGTCGGCGAAGGCAAAGATTCACCAATCAGCGGCGCGTTCAACTTTGGTCCCGACGAGGACGCGCGCCGTTCAGTAGGTGATGTGGTGACGGAGATTATTCGCCACTGGCCGGGCGAGTTTCACGCCACGCCACCGTCCAACGGCCCGCACGAAGCGAAGCTGCTCTGGCTTTCCGCTGCGAAAGCGAAACAGTTGCTCGGCTGGCAGCCGACGTGGCGCTTTACGGAAGCGGTTGGCAAGACGGTTGAATGGTATCGGCAGCGACACGATGCCGGTCGCGAGGAGATGGCGGATTTCACGCGCGAACAAATCGCGGACTACGTCGCCGCCGCGCAGTTGAAGCAACTCACTTGGGCAATCTGATGAACATCGAGTTCCAATGCCAATCCTGCGGCGGACGCGACGGTGCGTTGGTTTTGGATTTGGGACTGCAGCCTTTGGTGAACAATTATCTGCGTCCCGAAGACCTCGCTAAGCCCGAGCCGAAATTTCCGTTACGCTTGGCGGTCTGTCACGGCTGTTGGCTGATGCAGATCGCCGATCTTGTGCCGCCAGTGCAACTCTTCAGCGAGTACCTCTATTTCTCCTCCTTCTCGGACGCGTGGGTTCGCCACGCACGACAAGCCGCTGAGCGTTACATTGCCGAGTTCGCGCTCGGCCACGACAGCCTCGTGATGGAGATTGCCAGCAACGACGGTTATCTGCTCAAGAATTTCGTGGCGGCTCGCGTGCCGTGCTTGGGCATCGAACCGGCCGCTAACATCGCCAAGGTCGCGCGTGAAAATGGAATCGAGACCGTGGGCGAATTCTTCGGCGCGGAATCCGCCCGGCGGTTGACGGAGCAAAAAGGCCAAGCCGACCTGTTGCTCGGCAACAACGTCTTCGCCCACGCGCCGGACACCAACGACTTCGTCGCCGGTCTGCGCGCGGTGCTCAAGCCGCGGGGCCGGGTCATCCTTGAATTTCCCTACGGCGCGGACTTCATCGAGAAGAACGAGTTCGACACCATCTATCACGAGCACGTTTTCTACTTCACACTCACTCCGCTGCTGCCGCTGTTCCGTCGGCACGGGCTGGAGATTTTCGACGTTGAAAAGACCCCGATGCACGGCGGTTCGCTGCGGCTTTTTGTCGGACACACCGGGGCGCATCCGGCCCAGCCAGCCGTGGCCGAGCGTCTTGCGCAGGAGACGCGGTTGGGAATCAACAGCCCCGCTTTCTACGAAACGTTTCCCCGCCAAGCGCAGGAAACCAAAGCGGCGCTGTGCGAGTTGCTGGCCCGGCTCAAAGCCGAGGGGAAGTCCGTGGCCGCATACGGCGCTTCGGCCAAGGGGAGCACGCTGCTGAACTTCTGCGGCATCGGCCGCGAGACGCTCGACTTCGTGGCCGATCGCAGCACATACAAACACGGACGGCTCACCCCTGGCACTCATCTTCCAATCGTGCTGTCGGAGGAACTGCTCCGCCGCCAGCCGGACTACACTCTGCTGCTGACGTGGAATTTCGCCGACGAGATTCTCGAACAGCAACGTGACTATCGCGCGGCCGGCGGGTATTTCATTCTCCCCGTGCCGGAGGTGTGTGTCGTATGAAATTCACCACGACACCAATTGCGGGCGTCTGGCTCGTTGAGATGGAGCGCAGCGAAGATGATCGCGGCTGGTTCGCCCGCTCGTGGTGCGCGGGGGAGTTCGTGGCGCACGGGTTGAACGCCGCCTTCTCGCAAAGCAGCACGTCGTTCAACCGGCGGCGCGGCACGCTGCGCGGAATGCACTATCAGGTCGCGCCGCACGCGGAAGCCAAACTGGTTCGCTGCACACGTGGTGCGATGTACGATGTGGCTTTGGATCTGCGCCCCAGCTCGCCGACCTTCTGCAAATGGTTCGCCGCCGAGTTGACGGCCGACAACGGACGCTCTCTCTATATCCCCGAAGGTTGCGCGCACGGCTTCCAAACGCTGGCCGACGACACCGAGGTGCTTTACCAAATCGCCGGTGAGTATCACCCAGCCAGCGGCCGCGGAGTGCGGTGGGATGACGCGGCGTTTGGTATCCAGTGGCCGCTGCTCGAACCGCTGATTTCGGACCGCGATCAGAATTATGTTGATTTCACGCTGCCGCAAACCTAGTTAGCACCCATGCCGTCCGCCGAAACTCAACCGCTGCTCTCCGCTGAACAGGTCGCGCAGTTTCACCGCGACGGCTTCCTCGTTGTGCGCAGATTTTACGACCGGCCGACGGAGATTGAGCCGATCCAGCGCGACATCCACGCCATCATCGGTATTCTCATCCGTAAATACAGCGTGGTTATCCAACAGGTGCCGTTTGCGCCGGAGACGTTCGATTCGGGCTATCAGGAACTCATCGCACACGACCGCCGGATCGGCGGCGAGGTGTATGACGCGGTGAAGCAGATTCCTGCGTTCATCCGCTTCACGGCGAACGCGAAGCACGACCGGCTGATGCGACAGATTCGAGGGACCGATTTGCCGGCGGTCGCTGGCGGCGGCTACGGTGTCCGCATTGATAATCCGCATGAAGAGAAGTTCCGCGCGAACTGGCATCAGGATTACCCGAGTCAGTTCAGAAGTCTTGACGGACTCGTCTTCTGGAGTCCGCTGGTGGAGGTGACGGAGGAACTGGGGCCGGTGCAGTTCTGCGTCGGCTCGCACAAGGACGGCCTCGCGCCCGTGCACACGAAGGATCCGCGCAATCTGGAGAAGAGCGGCGCCTACGCGCTGGTGTTGCAGAATGAGGCCGAGCGTCTGGCCCGTTATAAAATTATCGCGCCGACGACCGCGACGGGCGATCTGGTCATGATCGATTTCCTGAACCTGCACGCCTCCGGCCACAACCGTGGAAAACGCTCGCGCTGGTCGATGCAGATTCGCTATTTCAATTTCTGCGATCCGACGGGCATCCGCCTTGGTTGGGTTGGTTCCTTCGCCGCCGGCAAGAACATCCGGGAAGTCCATCCGGAACTGGTCGTGGACTGAGCGATGGCCGCCTGCAACATCTGCGAGGAACCGCTTGGCCCGCCAGTGTACCGTTCGCCGCGGCCGCTGTCGGTCACATCACTTTGCGAAGTGCTGAGCGGTCACACGGAAGTGTTTCATTGTTCGCGCTGCCAGCAGGTGCAGACTACGCCGCTGCCCGACCTCGCCGCGTATTACGACAAGACCTATCAGATTCTCGTGAGCAGCGAGGAGGAAGATCAGCTTTACGCGGTCGTCAATAGTCGGCGCATCTTTCGCACGGAACATCAGGTCGAGACGCTGCTTCGATTAGTAGAATTGCCGCACGCCGCGCGCGTCCTCGACTTCGGTTGCGCCAAGGCCGGGACGCTCAAGGCGCTTTGTGTGCGCCGGCCCGACATCCAGCCGCACGTCTTCGATGTCAGCGAGATGTATCGCGGGTTCTGGGAAAAGTTTGTTCCGGCGGAGAACGAAGCAACCTATCAACCGAAGACCGAATGGCACGGTCATTTTGACGTTGTCACCTCGTTCTTCGCGCTCGAACACGTGGCCGAACCGCGCGCCGTGCTCGCGCAAGCCGCCTCGCTGCTCCGGTCCGGCGGGGTGTTCTACGGCATCGTGCCGAATATCTTCACGAACATCGCGGACTTCGCGGTCGCAGATCACGTGAACCATTTCACCCCGCCGTCGCTCCACCGCCTCTGCGCGGTCGCTGGCTTGGGATTGGAGAAAATTGAGGGCGCGGCTCACACGGGCGCTTGGGTGTTTGTCGCCCGAAAGGGAGCCGCGGCTGCGTCCGCTGCGCCGGCGGATGCGTCTGCGGCACGGGTGGCTGAGATCTCCGACTACTGGGGCGATTTCGGCGATCGCGTGCGTGTGTTTGAACAGGCGCATCGTGGCGACACAGCCGCAATCTACGGCGGCGGATTCTACGGCACGTTCATCGCGACACAATTGGAGCGGCCGGAAGCGGTCGCTTGTTTCCTCGACCAGAATCCGCACCGTCAAAAGCAGGCGTTGCTTGGCAAGTCCATCCTGCCGCCGGAGCGTCTGCCGGCTGAGGTGCGCGCGGTGTATGTGGGGTTGAACCCCGCCCACGCGCGGGCGACAATTCAAGCTGTGCTGGCACTGTCGCACGAACGGCTCGTGTTTTTCTATCCGTGAAAACTGCGCCACCCACCATCCAGCTCCGCGCCCCTGCTCGCGCCGATTTGACCTTCCTTGCCGCGCTCCGGAACGACCCTCGTTTGCAGCGGCAGTTGATGGTCCAGTCGGGCAACTATTCGCCGAGTGAGGTTCGGGCGTGGCTTCGGCGGCGGACGCGCGATCCGCACGGGGCATTCTATGTGGTCGCTGCGGCGGACGCCCGCCCAGTCGGCTTCGTTCAATTGACGCAGATGGATTCCGTCAACGGTACGACGGACTTGGGCATCTGTCTGGCGGGGGAATCGCAGGGCAAAGGCATTGCCGCCGCCGTATTCCGGCTCTTGGAACTACGTGCGCGTCGCGAGTTCAAGCTGCGCAAAATCATGCTGCGCGTGTTGACGGTGAACCGGCGCGCCATCGCCTTTTATCGCAAGGCCGGCTTTCGCGAGATCGGTGTGTGTCGGCGGCATTTCCTACAGGACGGCAAGTTCCGCGATGTACTACTGATGGAGAAATTTCTCGCGAGCCGGACGGAGGCCGCCCGATGAAGGCCGTGGTGATCTCGCAGCCGATGTTCTTCCCGTGGGTCGGCCTGCTGGAGCAGATGCGGTTGGCCGACGTGTGGGTGCACTACGATGACGTGCAGTTTTCAAAGGGCAGCTTCACCAATCGCGTGCAGATCAAGACCGCGCAAGGCTCGCACTGGCTCACGGTGCCCTTGCGCGACTTGCGGCTCGGCCAGTTGATAAAAGATGTCGCGGTGGATGACCGCCAAGACTGGCGCAAAAAGCACCTGACCACGTTGGCGCAGGCTTACGCCAAAGCCCCGCGCTGCGACGAGATGCTGGCGTTGGTGGAGGGCGTATATCGCCAACCAGCCGCAACCACCAGCGAGCTGGCGATCGCCAGCCTGCGAGCGCTGCGCGATTACTTCGGCTTCGAGCGTCCGGCGGAATGGTTGTTCTCCTCGCAACTCGGCGTGGACGGATCCGGTTCCCCGCGTGTGTTGGAAGTCGTGAAGAAACTCGACGGCACGCGGTATGTCACCGGCCACGGCGCGAGCAATTATCTCGATCACGAGGGTTTCGATTCCGCAGGCGTGCGCGTGGAGTATCTCGATTACCACAAGACGCCGTATCCGCAGTTGCATGGCGAATTCACGCCGTTCGTCTCCGCGCTGGACCTGATTGCCAACCGCGGACGGGATGGCCGCGAAGTGATTGCCTCGGACGCGGTTTACTGGAAGGATTTCCTGAAATGAGTGAACCTGCGAAATTTGCTGAGGAAGTCGCTTTCAACATCGAGGGGTTGAAGGCCGACCGCGATCTGCAGGCGCTTTCGCGCGTTTGGGTGCGAGAGATCGCGCGCCACAAATACGCGTACAACTTCACTTGGCTCGGCCGGCCGGCCATCCAGTTCCCGCAAGATTTGATGGCGCTGCAGGAGATCATCTGGCGCGTGCGGCCCGATCTGATTATCGAGACTGGTATCGCGCACGGCGGCTCGCTCATTTTCCACGCTTCGATGCTGGAGTTGCTCGGGGGCGACGGCCTCGTGGTCGGCGTGGACGTGGACATCCGCGCGCACAACCGTGCCGAGATTGAGAAGCATCCGCTCGCCCGGCGCATCCGGATGATCCAAGGTTCGTCGGTGGATGACGCGACCGCGGCGCAACTCCGTGCGCTGGCCGTCGGCCGCAAGTCCGTGCTGGTCGTGCTCGATTCGAATCACACCCACGCGCACGTGTTGCGCGAGCTGCAGCTCTATTCGCCGCTCGTCACCAAAGGCAGTTATCTCACGGTGTTCGATACTCTCATCGAGGATATGCCGGCGGATCTAGTGCAGGACCGGCCGTGGGGGCCGGGCAACAATCCGAAGACGGCCGTGCGGGAATTCCTTAAAACGAACAAGCGCTTCGTCGTGGATAAAGACATCGAAGCCAAGCTGCTCATCACTGTCGCGCCTGATGGCTGGCTGAAGTGTGTGGAGGATTGATCGTGGAACGCATCCCCGTCGCCGGCCCGTGGAT
>CAMASG010000092.1 GCA_945860945.1 Akkermansia muciniphila | reverse complement strand
GGCAAGACGACGCGGTTGGCGGAAAAGATGGGCACGACCAACGGCATCGAGGTCAGCCCCGATGGCGGGACGCTTTACGTGAACGAGAGCGTGCAGCGGAATGTCTGGGCGTTCGACATCGCCGCCGACCGCACGTTGAAGAACAAGCGACTGCTCCGCAAATTTGAGGATCACGGCTTCGACGGGATGCGCGCAGACGTCGCCGGAAATCTCTACATCACTCGTTACGGCAAAGGGGTCGTGGCGGTGGTCTCGCCCAAAGGTGAGCTGCTGCGCGAGATTGAGGTGCTCGGCAAACAACCGAGCAACCTCTGCTTCGGCGGACCGGACGGTCGCACGGTGTATGTCACCGAAGTCGAACACACGCGACTCGTCCAGTTCCGCGTGGACAAGCCGGGGTTGGCATGGCAGCGCTGGCAGAAGTAAATTTCTGAAGCTGTCGCGCGGAGCTTTTCACGCGCCCGCCTCGCCGTCTGAGATTACTTCGCCGCCCGCTGTTGATTGGCGCCGACGGTGAAGGAGCGTTCCACGCGGCTCAGGTTGCCCTGCTTGTCCTTCACTGAAATCGTCAGTTTCGCCTCCGCGAGCAGTGTGATGGGCTTGGCGAGTTTTAGTTCCCAGACGCCTTGCGTTGTGGGTTTGAATTGCATCGCCAGATTTTCACCCGCTTTCGTATCGCCGACGGCAAAACTCGCAGTGACGGCGAAGCTCGCCGCGTCGAGGCCGGTGTAGTAGTCGTGCATTCCGATGAGGATGCGATCGAGGCGGGGGTTCGTGCCCGCGCGCGGTTCAGCCAGCGTGAGCACGGGGCGATTGTCATCGAGCGCCCATCCGTGACCGCGGCGCGCCGGATTGGCCGCGTCGTAGTCGAGGTCAATCGGGCAGCCGATATCAATCCAGCGCACGAGAGTGAATCGATCGGAGTCGGTCAACGGCGCAACTTTCACCAGTTCGCCCGCGGGATTCTTCGCCTTGCCAGTGAGCGCATTTGCAGGAGGCATTTCGCTTCCAATGAAATCGAGGTCGTAACGATGACGGTTCTTGTCGGTGGGAACCTGCGCGCCTTTGTGCGTGAAAAATCCCGCGCCGGGTTCTGGTTCGGAGGGATGAGTGTCGTTGGTGAATCCGTCGAGTCGTTCGCCAAAGATTTTCCAGACGAGCAGACTGCGGCGGCTGGCTTGTTTGCGGATGTAACGCGAGGCGTTTGGATAGCCCCACGAATCGTAGCCAATCGGCTTGTGGCCGAATTTCGCACGCTCATCGAGCGCAAGGCGATAATAGGTGCCCGCGAATTTGCCGTGGCTTTCATTTTGGATGAGCTCGTCGTCCGCATCGAGCACGAGCTGGCCGGCGGGCTTCTCGAATTTCTTCGAGTGACAGGCTACGCAACTCCGCTGGAGAATCGGCTGGATGTCGCGGAAATATTCCGGCGAGACGACGCTCTGATCTCCGGTTTTCTTTTCGCGCCGGAGACCGGTTGAATCCGCGGTGTCCCAACGCTGCTTCGAAGTGTCACTTGTCTTAGTCACGAGCAACGGGGTTTCGTTCACGAGATCCCAGATTTCGTAACTCGGCTTGGCCGCGAGTGTGAGATTGAAATCTGTCGGCCGCTGGCTGTGGGCGTGGCAGCCACCGCAGTCGGTGCGGACTTCGCCGGGCCGAAGCTGATGCCACGTCTGCGAGGTGTTCAGCACCATCCCACGCCGGTCGATGGTTTGGAAAGTGAACGCGGTATCGGCGGGGATTCTCGCGAGAAAACTGGTATCCGGCTGGCCGTCGGGATCGCGCGGTTGCGTGCCGTCTTTGAATTTACGAACAGGGATCTCGCCGAGGATGCGCAGTCGTTCGTTGGCGTGGTTGTAAAACCGGCGGCCGGAATTTGCGCCGCCTTTGCGGTCGGTGGTGGGATCCATCGCAAGGATGCGGACGGCGTGAATGTCGCTGTTTTCGTAGAGGCCGATGTCGCCGCCTTGGTTGTGGAGATTGAGCGGCATTCCATTGCCATGGCTGGTGAAGGCATCGAGCCCACGCCACGGGTCATTACCGCCCGCGTATCCGGCGGTGACATCGCCCGCTCGCACGACGCCATTGGGATAGCTTTCGCGTTTATAGAAGCTCGATGTGCCGACGAGACCGAAGGGTGTGCCTTCGGGCAGATGCTTGCTCAGCTTGCCGTCGTTGGTCAGCGCCGCGAGCCGTTTCGGCTCCTTCACACCATACGTTCGAGAATATGGCACGAGCGCGCGCGGCCAGCTTTCGTTGAATTCAGGATCGTTCTTGATGAGCCGCATTTGCCCGGGTTCATTGACCGTCTCGCCGTTCTTGATGAGATAAATGCCGCCGTCGAGCTGAGGCAGATACGTGTACTGATGATTCACAGGCCCGGGTGAATAGACGGTGAGCGCGTGATTATCCGGCGCGCCGGAAGGGTGCGTGAACTTGCCAACGGCCGCGGAGGTTTTATCGCCCAGCACAGCGCGATCGGCGGGGCCTTCGTTGTTCAGTGCAAAAGGAGTGAAGGAACTGGCCTGTTCCGGCATGAACGGCATTCGATAATACTTGCCCTTGCCGTTGTCGAATCGCCCGAAGCGCAGTGATGGATTGCGCGTGCTGCTCATGTGCGCCGGGCTGAAGGTGACCGTTGCCGGCATCTTGATATACGCGCCGAAGCCGCTGTTGTTTTGGTTGTAGTATTCCTCGACGACGATGGAGCCATCGCCCAGCTGCGTTTGAAAATGAAACCCGTTGGACGCGCCGCCCATGTCGAACGCGCTGACCAATGGCGCCCAGTTCGAACCGTCGGGGTGAATCGTCCAGATACCCCACGAAATCTCGGTGCGGATTCCCTGGCTCTCCAGTGTGCTGAACATCACGCGGCCATCGGCGAGCACGACGGGATGGAGCGCGCCGGCGATATTGAAGTGCCCGATCTTATCGAGATTCGTTGGCGTCTCGTCGTCGCCGATGCTCGTGTCGCGGTCGTCCATCACGAACAGCTGAAGCGCGATCGCCGGATAGCCTTTCGAGGGACGGAAACCATCGCGGTTACTGGTGAAGACAAGTCTGCCGCCGGGCAGCGGGCACGGCCCCATACTGAACACGCCGTAGTCGTAGCGCGATTTGCCTTGAGGACCCGTTCTAAAATCAGCCGCCCAATCAGCGGCGCCGGTGTTCGGGGTGAAACGCTGGTTCGTGAGCCGAACGATTCGCCGCGTCTTCACATGGATTTTGAAGATGTCCGCGCCCTGCCGCGGCGGCGTCCACTGGCTGGCTTTCTGTAGATTGTGGAGATGCGAATAATAGACCCACTCGCCGTCGAACGAAACCATCGGGTCGGTGATTGAGCCGGTGCCACCGGCGACAAGGAGATCCTCGCTGCCGTCCGGACGGAGCAGCATCAAGTCCGCGCCCGGCTCCATCGTCACCGGTTGCGAGAAGTCCGTGTAGAATCGTTTGTGAGTTTTGTCGCCCGCACGATGCGCTCGCACATACACGATGTCGTAGTCATAGCGGACTGATTTGTCGGTGCGCACGTGCGGCACATTGATATCGAGGGGCTGTTTGAAGAGTGGCTCCTTTTCCTGCGCGTGACCGATCCTGACTGCCGCGATGATTAGGGGGAAAAAGAAGCGTAGCAGAGCGGATATTTTCATAACGTGATTAGCCAAGAGTAGGGACGAATTATCTGTTCAGCCATTCAATTCACACCGCGCCCGCTCCGCTTTTGTGGCACGCCGTTACCGCGCGGCGGTCTTGGCCGGCTTGCGCTCGATGCGATAGAGCGACTTCTCCGTGCGCACATAGAACGCGCCATCGACCGCGGCGGGCGAGGCGAAGTGGCCGCTATCGAGCGTGTTCTTCGCGAGGAGCTTGAATTCTTTTCCGGGCGCGAGCACGGCGGTGAAACCGTCGCGGCTCGGGAAGTAGAGCTTGCCGTCGGCGAACAACGGCGACGCGGAGAACTCGCCACCGAGTCGTTCGCGCCAACGTTCCTCGCCGGTCTTCGCATCGAGGCAGGTCACGATTCCGCCGGAGTCGGTCACGAAATAAAGCGCGTCATCCACGAGAATCGGCGAGGGCATTTGCGGCGCACCTTTTTTGTAACGCCATGCGATCTGCGGCGGTTGCGTCCCGTCGTAACGGACGGCGAGCATCTCGGACTTCATGAAGCTGGTGCTGAAATAAATCATCCCGTGGCCGGTGACGGGGCGGGGAACGATCGAGAAACCGAGCACTTCGTATTTCAGTTTCCACAATTCTTTTCCGGTGGTTGGCTCGTAGCTGTAAAGCCAGTCGGCTGCGGGCGAGAGGAGTTCTGACTTGCCGGCGAACTCGGCGATGAGCGGTGTGCCGTAGGCTTTTTTGAGCTGCGGGTTTGCGTTCATCGCGCCGGAACGCGGCGTTTTCCAAGCCAGCTTGCCGGTGCGTTTATCCAGCCCGGCGATGTATTGCACATCGCTGCCGTCGCAGTGGAAAATCACGAAGTCGCCCGAGACAACAGGCGAAGAGCCGGGGCCGTTCTCGTGGATCAATTTCAAATCGCGGTTGGCCCAGATGACTTTGCCGGACTTCGTGTCGAGGCAAGCGGTGCCGAACGTGCCGAAGTGTGCGTACAGACGGCCGTTCTCCAGCACGGGCGTCGGCGAGGCGTAGCTATTGAGGCGATGCACCCACTGCGGCTCTTTTTCGTTGAGCAACTCGACGTTGTCCAACACGCGGCCGGTGCGCCGATCGATGCAGACAGCGCGCAGGCTGACGGATTCGAGCACTGTGAGCGGTTGATTGCCGGTGTTGCTCTTGGTCCGTCGGGTCGCATCCTCCGGTTTGGCGGCCGTCTCGATGGCGGTGGTGACCCAAATCTGATCGCCGGCGATGACGGGCGATGACCAGCCGCGGCCGGGGATGGCGGTCTTCCAAACCACGTTCTCCGTCTCGCTCCACGTCGCAGGCAGGCCGGTGGCTTTCGCGTGGCCTTGGCCGCTCGGTCCACGCCATTGCGGCCAATCTTCAGCGTGAACGAAGGAGACGAGAAGCAAGGTGGAGATGAGTGCGGAGAACAATTTCATCAGTTTCAAATTGTGTTAGCCGAGAGGGAGATTTGCCAGAACGACGAGCGAAGGCAAGACGCCGCGCGCTCGCGCCGCTTCAAAGAAGGTGCCGGATGGTCGGCGCGTTCTCGACGAGTTGCACCAGATCGCGCGGCACACCGCGGGCGACGCGGAGCTGTCCGATGTCGAAGAGAGAGTGCATCACCGTACCGAGCAGCATCTGCGGCGTGACGGGATCTTCGGCCGGCTCGCCGTTGTTGCGATCGGATTTGCCGATGACCTGTCCCATCCGAAGTCCGCCGCCGGCGAAAGCGAGCGTGCCGAGACTGGCCCAGTGATCGCGCCCGCCGTTCTTGTTCACCTTCGGCGTGCGTCCGAAATCACCGGTGATGACGAGCAGCACCTTGTCGGAAAGCCCGCGTGACTCGAGGTCTTCGAGGAACGCGCTCACCGCTTTGTCCACCGTCGTGCCGAGCATGTTCATGCCCTTCACGATGCCGGGATTGTTGCCGTCGGCGTGCATGTCCCAACCGGCGCTGTGGACGGTGACGAAGCCCGCGCCGTTCTCGACGAGTCGGCGCGCGAGCAGCATCTGCTGGCCGAGCGTGGAGGGGCGGAAAGTCTTGTGGCCGATTTTGATCTGGCGCGTGTCGTAGCGCTCGACGAGGCGTTTGTCTTCCTTCGACAAATCAAACGCTTTGGACGCGCTGCCGAGGATGAGATCGAAAGCTTGTTGATTGAACTTGTCGGCGGCATCGAACTGCCCGCCGGCATCGGCGTCGCGGCGCAGGCGATCGAGCGACGTGAGCAGCGCGCGACGATCGTCGAGACGATCGTCGGCCACGGTGAGTTTCATGTCGCCCGCGACAGAGGTGGTGCGCGCTGAGCCGCCGTTTTTATTGCCGCCTTTGTTCTTCGTCGCGAGGTCGGTCGAGTCTTCGCCGTTGTGCTGGAACGGGCCGTAAGCTGGCCCGAGCATGCCGGGGGCGGAACCGCGTTCGGCGCGCGATTTCTCGCGTGCGTATTGGCTGTCCACTTCGTTGGCACCGAGGAACGCGTAGGTGGGCAAGCCGGTCTTCGGGTGACTTGTGCCGCGCAGGCGAGCGTAAATGGAACCGATGCTCTGCGCTTTGGCGGCGTCTTTCGGATCCGCGCCACCGGTGAGCACGTGGACGTGCGCGGCGTCGTGATCCCCCACGCGATGATGGAATGAGCGGACAACAGCCATGCGGTCTGCCCATTGGCCGAGTTGTGGAAAAGTGCCGCCGAAGGTCACACCGGGCAGCGACGTGGCCACTTCGCCGGTGAGCGAATTGTACGGCGACGGCGCGTCCATGTTCGGATTGAACGTCTCGATGTGGCTCGCGCCGCCGGAGAGGTAGAGCACCACCACCGCCTTGTCGCGGATGAAATCAACCCCGCTGGTCGCAGCGAGTGCGCGACCGGCGAGCATGTTCGCGATGGAAAGACCGCCAAGGCCAAGACCGCCGAGCGTGCCGAGTGAGCCGACGCGGAGGAAATCGCGACGGGAAACACCCGAGCAATCACGGGAACCGGAGGCGGTCTGCAGGGTCAACATGGCTTTGTCGCGTTCCCGTTTTGGACTGGTCGGACGGCATTTTATTCACCGTCCGACCAGCGGTAGGTATTTTCTGGCTACTTCTTTTCCACAATCCAAATGTTGCGGAACTGGAGCGGGTTGCCGTGGCCTTGGAGCTTGATCGGGCCGGGCGTGCCTTCGGGTTCGTTGCGCGAACCGCCGGTCTTGCCGGTGATTTCAAGGTTGTCGTGGATGACCACGCCGTTGAGCTTGAGCGTCATCCGCGCGTTCTTGATTTTCTTGCCGTCCGCGTCGTTGACGGCGTTCGTGAATTCGACGTCGTAAGCCTGCCACGCGAGCGGAGGGAGGCACATGTTCAGCTTCGGCTCGGCCTTCGTGTACACGCCGCCGGTCTCGTTATTTTTGCCATCGAGGCCGAAAGAGTCGAGGATCTGCACTTCGTACAGGTCGACTTGGTAGAAGCCGGAATTGCCGCGACCTTGGCCGCGGGCGTCGGGCCGATAAGGGAGCAGGAATTCGACGTGCATCGTGTAGTTACTGAACTTCTTCGTCGTGACGATGTCCGCGCCGTCGGTGTTGAGCAGCTTGGTCTTGTCGTCCACGCGCCCGCCTTTCCACTCGGTCTTGCCGGTGCCGTCGAAGAGAACAGTCGCGCCGTCGGGCGCTTTGACGCCCATCGTCGGGTTCGCGCGCTCGGTTTTCTTCAGCGAGAAAGTGCCGCCGCCTTCGATCTTGCCCGTGAAGGTGTCGCCGCTGATCACGCCGCTGGCCGGTTTCTGGCCGTCAGGCGGATTCTTGCTGGTGGCGCTGAATTCCTCGGGCTTCTGCGCGAGATACTTCTTCGCGCCCGTCGCGGCGGTGAACACGGCCTTGCCGCCGTCGACCTTGCCATCGAGCAAAATCTTTTGCTTGCCGTCCCAGCCCGCGCCGGGAAGTCCGCCGGGCAGAAGCACGGCTTGGAACGCGCCGCCGCCGAGGGCGATCACCTGCGCGCCAAACTTGTCGCCGGCGTATTCGCCCTGCAGCTTGAAGTCGCCGGGAATCGTCGGGTCAGCAGCGTCTGTCCAGACGACTTTGCCGCCCTTTTCGGCGGCGGGAAGCTGCGCGAACGGCGCGAGGGTTGCAAATACGATGGCGAGTGTGAAGTAGCGGGGGTTGAGTTTCATCCGGTTTCCTATGTTTCAGTTTCTGTGTGAGGGCGAGTTGTAAAGCGTCGGCGCCGCAAAGTCACGCGCGGAAACGCCCGCATTCGACCGGTCGTGTCACCAACGTATTCGGACAATGAAAAGCCCCGGACC
>CAMASG010000091.1 GCA_945860945.1 Akkermansia muciniphila | reverse complement strand
CGCGTTCAATGCGGACAAGCCGTTCGATGAATTCATCCGCGAGCAGATCGCCGGCGACTTGATGCCGTCGAAATCCACCGAGGACCACGCGGAGAACATCATCGCCACCGGCTTCCTCATGGTGGGCGACATCGAGATCGTGAATCCCGACAAGGCCAAGATGGAGACCGATCACATCGACACGCAGGTCGGCAAGATCGGCCAGGCGTTCATGGGCATGACGCTCAGTTGCGTGCGCTGCCACGACCACAAGTTCGATCCTATCGGGCTGGAGGATTACTACGGCATCGCGGGAACGCTGCGCAGTTCGCCTTCCTCGCACAAGATGCCCGACATGGGCGTGTGGAGCAGCCTCAACAGCACCGTCCTCCCCGAAACACCCGCCCAACTCGAAGCGCGGAAGAAACTCGAAGCCGAGAACCAGCAGAGCATCGTTAGCCTCAAGGACGAGCAGAAGAAATGCACCGAGGAGAAAGCCGCCATCGTCAAACAGCTCGCTGCCGTCGGCAAAGCCACCGCGGCAACAGCGCAAGTCGCCGCCACGGACAATGCGGAGCGCGAAGTCGCTCCCGCGCCAGCAGCCAAGCCCGCGAAGGACAAAGACATCCTCACCAAACGCCGCGACGAACTTGACGCCCAGCTCAAGAAAATCGCCGCCGACATTCAGCATGCCGAATTCTTCAAGGACAAGACACCGCGAGCCTTCGCCATGGGCGATGGCCCCCAGTCCGCCGACATGCCCATCTACGTGCGCGGCAATCCGTATGCGCCGAGCACGGTCGTGCCACGTGGAGCCGTTCGCGTCGCCTCATGGGACAAGTTCCCCGCCATTCCCGCCGGCCAAAGCGGACGCCTTCAACTCGCCGACTGGCTCGCCGACAAACGCAACCCGCTCACCGCCCGCGTGACCGTGAACCGCATCTGGCAAAAGCTGTTCGGCACCGGCCTCGTGCCGAGCGTGGATTACTTCGGCGCTCGCGGCGATGTGCCCACGCACCCCGAACTGCTCGACCATCTCGCCACACGCTTCATGCGCGGCGGTTGGTCGCAGAAGCAATTCATCCGCGCGCTCGTGCTCAGCCGCACCTATCGTCTCAGCAGCGTTAACGAAGCGGCGGCAATGAAACTCGACCCCGAGAACAAACTCTACTGGCGCATGAACCGCCAGCGACTCGACGCCGAGGCCATGCGCGATTCCTTGCTCGCCATCAGCGGCGAACTCACCCGCAACAGCGGCGGCCCCGCGCTCGTGATGGAGAATCCCGAGAACTGCGGCTCGCTCTCGCTCAAAGGCGTCAATCCACCGAACTACAAGCACTCGAAACCGCGTCCCTCGCAGGAGTTTGAGCGCACCCTTTACCTGCCCGTCTTTCGCGGCGGCACCGCCGGGCCGGATCGTCTGCGAGCCTTCTTCGACTTCGTGGACCCCGCGATGACCGCAGGCCAGCGCAATCAAACCGTCGTCCCCACGCAGACGCTCTTCCTGCTCAGCAACGACCTGCTCCGCAAACGCGCCCACGTTCTCGCCGACAAACTCATCGCCGACGAAAAATCGCCCGACGCCCGCCTCGAAACCCTCTGGCTCCGCGTTTTCAACCGACCCATCACCCCCGCCGAGCGCGACGACGCTCTCTCCTTCCTTGGCGGCGTGGAACCTCTCATCACCACCGTCAAGGGCCGCCCCGCCCTCGATTCCATCCAGTGGCGCGAACTTTGCCACAGCCTGCTGGCCGCGAATGAGTTCGTGTTTCGCCTTTGAAACAGATGCTTTGTCGCATGAAAACCAGCCTCACTGTTCTCATCGCTCTGCTGCTTGTGCCGCTCGCCGCGCTGGAGGCTGCTCCGAAACCGTTGAGCGCGTGGCAACATCTCGTTCGCACCGAGACCTGGACCGAGCAATGGCCAGACAAGGCCGGAAAGCCTCAAACCATCACGGTCACCGCCGAAGTGTGGACGCAGGCCATGCGGGCCGCGCTCGATGCCGATGGCAGACTGCACATCCCCGCGCGGGCACAGCCCTACTACCTCGACGGCCCGCTCGTCCTGAAGTCCGGCCAGAAACTCAGTGCCGACCCGACCGCCGAGGTTCGCCTGAAACCGGGCAGCAATACCTGCATGGTGCGCAACGCAAACATCCTCGGTTTCGGTGACCGTCCTGTGCCCGCCGATACACAGCCGGACTCCGACATCACCATCGAAGGCGGCATCTGGACGACGCTGGCGAATGGCGCGAAGGACAATAACGGCAACCAGCGCGGCCACTCATCGAAGCAGAATCCCGTGCCCGGCACCCACGGCGTCATCCTGCTACAAAACGTCCGCCGCGTCTCGGTGAAGAACGTCACCATCCGCCAGAGCATTCCCTTCGGCGTGCATCTGGCGAATGCGCATGAGTTCGCTGTCGAAAACATCACGTTCGAGGAACATCGTCGCGATGGCGTGCATGTGAACGGCCCCGCCAGCGATGGCCTCATCCGCGGTGTGCGCGGCGATTCGCACGATGACAACGTCGCGCTCAACGCCTGGGAGTGGAAGAACTACGCGCCGAGCTACGGCCCCATCGAGCGCATCGTCGTCGAAGACATCACCGGAGCGCCCGCAGGCCTGTCCGCCGCCAATTCGATCCGCATCCTTCCCGGCGTGAAGCGTTTCGACGATGGCACCACGCTCGACTGCCCCATCCGCGACATCACTCTGCGCCGCATCACCGACATCCGGAATTTCAAAATCTACGACCAGCCAAACCTCGAACGTGGTCGCGACAACGACTTCAGCGTCGGCATCGGCACCGTGAAAAACCTCCGTCTCGAAGACCTGACATTCCATCGCCCCGGCCAGATCGAACTCCACGCCAACACCGACGGCCTGACCATCCAAAACGTCCGCATGCATCATCCTTGGCACCTCCTCACCATAGGCCCGAAATCCGCGACCTACAAACACACGCCGGACGATCCCACGCGCTGGACCGAGATCTTCTCCCCCGACCTCGACTGCACCGTGCGCAACCTCACCATCACCGGCATCCGCATCCGCGACTCGCAGACGGATTTGCCCATCGAACACTTCGTGAAAGTCATCGAGCTAAAACCCAACCCCGATTACCCCAAGACCACGCCGAAGGGCGGCACTGGGAAAGGCGTCTGGATTCGGTGACAACATGAAATCTGCCCTCACTCTCCTCACCGCCCTGCTGCTCGCGCCGGTGACCACACTGAAGGCCGCTGATCTTCTCCCTCTCACTCCGGAATCCGCGTTGCAAGTGGACCGCGCCCAAAAAGCCGGCCTCATCGAGATCGCTCCCGTTCATCTGCCGTCGCCGGACGCTGGCGACTGCAACCACTACGGCTGGCCCATCGCCACGATGACTGGCGACAACATCGTCGTCATGCACCGCCGCATTCCCGGTCACAAGGCGGCGGGCGCGGGCAAACCGGATGCGAGCATGTCCTACGGCATCGTGCTTCGTAGCGAGGACGGTGGCAAAACGTGGTCGAAACCTTACGACCTGCGCGATTGCATGAAGCCGGAGGATCGCATGCGCGGCGGCCTTGTTCCGTTGTCGCACCGCGCGAAGTTCGACCCCGGCAACAAGTCGAAGGAAGGCTACAAAGTCCACCTGCACTCCATTGGCACCCTGCGTGACGGCGCCGTGGTGGCGATCAACAACCACGGTGTCTTCCGCTCCGACGACGGGGGCCGGACATGGAAGCACTTCTCCATCGCCCTGCGCGAAGACACCTTCCCGCACGAGATCATCAACCTCGGGCCGAACCTCATTGATCACCCGCAGCGGGGGCTGCTCGCGTTTGGCAACTGGTTTGGCGAGGCGGACACATACCACGCGCTCCGGCAGCAGTTCGTCGTGCTGCGTTCCACGGATGGCGGGGGCAACTGGCAGGTCGAGGAGCATCCGGCCGGCTTCCCGCAATACGAGCCCGCCGCATTGCTGTATGAGAATCGACTGCTGTTCGTCACGCGCGACCAGACCAAGGTCCGTGCCCACAAGCAGATGACTTGGCAGCCGGGTCAGCAGCCGCAGGTCATCAGCACCAACCTCGAAGACCCGCGCCTGGTGGACACGGTGGACCTCACGTTCAATCCGGTGACGAAACGCTTCGAGATGGTGCGCAGCGAGCGCCATCGCATGGAGCTTTGGCTCTGGAGCATGGATCCGGCGGAGTGGGACAAAGGGCAGTGGAAGCGCGAATGCCGCATCCTGGCCAGCAAGCCCGGATTCTACTCCTCCGCCGACGGCTTCCATCCCGCCGGAGCCGTGATCGACGAGAAACGCGACGTGCAGCACATCTTCATCTACAGCGGCCACCCCAACGGCCCCGCCGGCGTCTTCCGCATCACCCGCACGCTCGACACCTCGAAACTAGCCTCGGCACTTGGACCCAACCAACCATGAAACTCCCAATCCTCACCGCCCTGCTGCTCGCGCCGCTGGCCGCGTTGTATGCTGCTGATGCTCCCTCGCTGCAACCACCGCAGCATCTCGGCCCGCCGAAAGCGGAACACTCCGCGACGAACCGCGCCTTCACGGGCATCCCGAGCATGGCCGTCGCGCCGAAGGGGCGGTTGAACGACACCACGCTACGTTGCTTCTTTGTCTGCGAGGATCAGAGCGGCAAGCGCCAGTCGCAGACGTGGTATCGCGACTTCGATATCGCCTCGCTCACCTTTTCGCCGGACATCCATCGGGTGAAGCTCAAGACCAGCGACGGCACCTTCGACATGCAGCCTCAGTATTTTTATGCGGATGCTGCCAAGCACGGCTTCAAGCAACCCGCCAAGGCATTCGGTCTCTACCTGCTCGATGCGTTCAAGGTCATCGACGGCAAGACCTATCTCGCGATCAACAACTTCCCCGGTGCGCAGAACGCGCTCGCGATGCTGAATGAATCACGCGACACCATTGAAGTCATCGGCCACTACAACGAACCCGCCGAGCGCAGGCTCACGGAGTCCTCCGTCAATCGCCTGCCTGATGGCACCTGGATGGCCATCTGCCGCATCGAGAGTGGCGACCGCAACTACGTCTTCACGACGAGCAAGGACGGCAAGACTTGGACGCAAGGCGAGCCTCGACCCTTTGTCACCAAAGGCAGCAACTCCAAGCCCACCTTCGACAAGTTCAACGGCCTCTATTACCTCGGCTGGCAGGAAGCCACGCGCATCACCGACGGCCACGGTGTCGGACGCTACATCTTCAACATCGAAGTCTCGCGCGACGGTGTGAACTGGGAGCGCAAATACCGCTTCGAGTCCCCGAACTCGTTCCAGTATCCCACCTTCCGCCAACATGAGGGCTCGATTTGGTTCGCCGTCACCCAAGGCACCGGCGGCAGCACCGACCGCATCATGTTCGGCAAGCTGGAGAATCTGTCCGGGAAGAAGTGACTCAGCGAGAAATGGCCCAACCATGAAAACCAAGCCTGAACCCGAATTCGAAGTCACCATGAACAGCCCTCTCCTCCTCACCCGCCGCCAACTCCTCCAGCGCGCCGCTTGCGGCTTCGGCGCACTTGCTTTGCAGGACATCGCCCGCGCGGCTTCGAACCCGCTCGCTGCCCGCATCCCCGTCATGGTGCCGAAGGCCAAGCGCGTCATCTTCCTTTTCATGAACGGTGGACCGTCGCAAATGGATCTCTTCGACCCGAAGCCCTTCATAGAGCGCAAGCACGGGCAGAAAATCGACTCACCGCTGCGCAAGGAAGTCACCCAGGTCGGCACCGAGCAGTTTCTCGCGCTCAAGGCGATGGCTCCGGTGCGTCCGCGTGGACAGAGCGGCATGATGATTTCCGATTTGATGCCGCACCTCGCCACCGTGGCCGATGACCTCTGCCTCCTGCGCGGCATGAACGCCGACAACCCGCAGCACGCCGGCGCCATCCTGCAATTCCACACCGGCACCTTCGCCGAGGTGCGTCCGTCCATGGGCGCGTGGGTCAGCTACGGTCTCGGCACCGAGAACGCGAACCTGCCCAGCTTTGTCAGCATCCAGGGCGGCGGCGTGCGCGAATACGGCTCTGCCTTCCTCCCCGCGATTCATCAGGGCACGAAGCTCACCGTGCCGATCGACAGCAAAACGCTGCCGGTCGAAAACCTGCGCAACGTCTCCGAAAACGATGCCATCCAGCACCAGCGCATGGATTTCATGGCCCGCATGAACCGCCGCCTCGTCGGCGACCTCGGTGGCGATGCGAACATGGAAGGCATGATTCAGAACATGGAACTCGCCGCTCGCATGCAGCTCACCACGCCCGAGATTGTGGATATTTCGAAGGAGAGCAAAGCCACGCTCGACCTCTACGGAGTCGGCGGCAAGGACACGAACACCTTTGGCCGCGCCTGCCTGCTCGCCCGGAGACTCAGCGAGGCTGGCGTGCGCTTTGTGCAGGTCAGCACCGGCGGTTGGGATCACCACGGCGACATCCGCGGCAACTTGCCCAAACTCTGCGCCCAGACCGATCAACCCGTCGCCGCGCTGCTCAAGGATCTCAAATCACGCGGCCTGCTCGAGGACACCCTCGTGCTCTGGACCGGCGAATTTGGTCGCACGCCGTGGAGTCAGGATCTCAGTGGCAAATCACCCATCGACAAACACGGTCGCGAGCATCAGCCCGAGAGCTTCTGCGCTTGGATGGCTGGCGCCGGCGTCAAACCCGGCCTCACCTACGGCGACACCGACGACATGGGCTACCGCGTCGTCAACGGCAAGATTCACATCCACGACCTCCACGCCACCATGCTGCACCAGCTCGGCATCGATCACCTCAAGCTCACCCACCGCCATCTCGGCCGTGATTACCGCCTAACGGATGTTTATGGTGAAGTGGTGCGCGAGATCCTGACCTAATTCATACTGACAACTACGATGTTCCATCGCCGATTTCTTTCCCGTTCCTGTCTGTTCCTCACTGCCTGCCTTGGCCTGGCGGGTGCCGCCCGTGGAGCGGAACCGTTTGAAACCTTCCTGACCAAGCATTGCGTCAGTTGCCACGGACCCGACAAGACGAAGGGTGACTTGCGCATCGACAAGCTCTCGCGCGATTTCAAGCTGGGCGGGGACACGCATCACTGGGCGGAAGTGATGGAGCAGGTCAACTCTGGCGAGATGCCGCCGAAGAAGGAGAAGCGACCGACGCAGGAGGAAATCGCGGCGTTCGTCACGAGCCTCGATGCGCGAATCAAGGAGGGCAAGGCGGCGCGGATGCGAATGAGGTAATCGCCTTCGGCCTTGAGTTTGAAATCTCGGAAGCCGATGGCTTTGTTCCACGAGTTGTGATGCACGACGGTGAAGCCCGCCTGCGACTCGTTGTCCCCGTCGTTGAGCAGTATGTTGTTGCCGTCGCGCCGCACGCGCACGCGGTCCAGGCCGAGCGTGTTCTCCTCCGGCTCGAAGCGCCACGAAATGGCCGGTGGCTGCGGCCCCTCGACGAGCGCGCGGTCCAGAATCTGGCGGGCGGCCTGATAATACAGCTCGGTCTGCAAGGGCGAGAGCGTGAGCGCCGCCCCGATGTTGTCGAAGCCCCCGGCGGGCGGGTCCTCGGGGAACTTGCTCGCGGGTAGGAACGGCACGCCATCGAAGCCGAAGAGGTCGCGGATGGTGTTGTTGTATTCCGCGCGGTTCATGCGGCGGAGGACGACGGTGTTGGCGCGGCGGGCCAGTTCGGCGCGGGCGAGTTCCGCCGTGGCCCAATCCACGACGCGCGCGGTGTCGGCGGGCTTGGGCTGCGGCTCCTTCTTGGGCGGCATCTCGTGACTGTTGAGCACGTTCACGACCTCGGCCCACTTCTCACGCGCAGCCGCGGAGGAGAAGTCCGCCGACAACATCGTGTCCACGCGGAGATTGCCCTTCTGCTTTTCCGGCCCGTGGCAGCGGAGGCAGTGCTCGGTGAGAAAGGGCTGGGCGA
>CAMASG010000090.1 GCA_945860945.1 Akkermansia muciniphila | reverse complement strand
GCATTTCCTGCGAAGGACGGCCAGCCGCGCCGATTCACCACCGGCAGCGGACGCCTCGAGCTCGCGCAAGCCATCGTGCAGGACGCCGCGCCGATCACCGCGCGCGTCATCGTGAATCGCGTTTGGCGGCATCACTTCGGCCGCGGCATTGTGGACACGCCCAGCGAGTTTGGCGTGATGGGCGATCCGCCTTCGCACCCCGAGTTGCTCGACGACCTCACCGCGCGATTCATCAAGAATGGCTGGTCTATCAAATGGCTTCACCGCGAAATCCTCCTTTCCGCCGCGTGGCAGCAAAGCTCGCTCTCGCCCGACTCCGAGAAGCGCGACCCCGAGAACAAACTTTACGCCCGCATGCCCCGGCGCCGGCTGGACTTCGAAGCGTGGCGCGACACGACGCTTGCCGCTGCGGGCACGCTCGATCGCAGCTTCGGCGGCGTCGCCACCGCGCTCACGTCCGACAAAAATCTGCGCCGCACACTCTACGGCACCGTGCATCGCCACGAGTTGGAGCCGATGCTGCGCATTCACGACTTCCCCGATCCCGCCGCCCACAGCGCCTCGCGCACCGAGACCGCCACCGCGCTGCAAATGCTCTTCTCGCTCAACAGTCCCTTCCTCCTCGCGCAAGCCGACGCCCTCGCCGCGCGATTGGAAAAGGAAGCCGGCGCGAACGCGAACGACCGCATCACCCACGCCCACGCCATCCTCTTCCAACGCACCCCGACCGCGAAGGAACTCGCGATGGCAAATCGCTTCCTCACCGGCCGCGAGACCGACAAAAAGGCGTGGTTCGAATACGCCCAAGCCCTGCTCGCCAGCAACGAATCGCAGTTCGTGGATTGATATGAACCAGCCGATATCCATTTCTCGCCGTGATGCGATTGCCCGCTTCGGTGGCGGCTTGGGCACGCTGGGTTTGATCGCCTCGATGCCGGGCGCGTCGGCGGCGTTGTCGAATGCCGCGTCGCCTGCAAATGCCCTGCCCCACTTTCGGCCGCGCGCGAAGCGGGTCATTCACCTGTTCATGAACGGCGGTCCGTTCGGTCCGGACTTCTTTGATCCCAAGCCGGACCTGACCAAGTTCGCCGGGCAGCGGCCCGAGGGCGCGGACTTGCGCACGGAGCGGCCCACGGGTGGGCTGTTGCCGGTGCCGTTCAAGTTTTCCAACCACGGCAAGTCCGGGCTGCCCGTCAGCGAGTTGTTGCCGCTCACCGCGCAGTTCGCCGACGACCTCTGCGTGCTGCGCAGCGTCCACACGGACAATCCGAATCACGGGCCCGCGTTATTGCTGATGAACAACGGCACGATGACGCCGCGTGTGCCTGCGATGGGTTCGTGGTGCAGCTACGGACTCGGCACAGAGAACGCGAACCTGCCGAGCTACGTGGTGCTGTGCCCCGGTCGGCCCGTGCGGTTTTCCATTTTGTGGACGAGCGCGTTCCTGCCTTCGCAGCACGGCGGCAGTTACATCAACCACTCGAACCTCGATCCCAAGGCGATGATCCCGTGGCTGCACAATCCGCGCACCGCGCCGGACGCGCAGCGCAAGCAGCTCGATCTGTTGGCCGAGATGAACCGCGAGCATCTCGCCACGCGCGGTGGTGCGGACGCGGCGTTGCAGGGGCGCATCGAAGCGATGGAGACGGCGTATCGGATGCAGTTCGCGGCGACGGACGCCTTCGACATCACGCGCGAGCCGGCGGCGGTGCGCGAGAATTACGGCAAGGGACATTTCGCCAACGGTTGCCTCATGGCGCGGCGGCTGGCCGAGCGCGGCGTGCGGTTCATTCAAGTGTATTACGGTGACGGCCAGCCGTGGGACACGCATTCCAATCACGACGCGAGCACGCGCAATCTCGGCAAAGACATTGATCGCCCCATCGCCGCGCTGCTGGGCGACCTGAAACAACGCGGCCTGCTCGAAGACACGCTCGTCGTGTGGGGCGGCGAATTCGGGCGCACGCCGGTGAGCGAGAATGGCAACGGGCGCGACCACAATCCGCATGGTTTCTGCATGTTCCTCGCCGGCGGCGGCGCGCGCGGCGGCATGAGCTACGGCGCGTCGGACAGCTTCGGCTTCAAGGCGGTCGAAAATCGCATGCACGTCCATGACCTTCACGCGACGCTGCTGCACCTGCTGGGCGTGGACCACGAGCGGCTCACCTTCCGCTACGCCGGCCGCGACTTCCGCCTGACCGACGTTCACGGACACGTGGCGAAGGCGATTCTGGCGTGAGCAGTGGCAGAGGCGAATTTCCATCAACACGCGGCGTCGAAACCAGCGATTGTCTGCCACTCACATTTTGGGTTCTGCAATGTCCGCGCAAGTAAGGCTCTCCATGATTCTACGTTTCGCGTTCGCCTTGTTTCTGGTTTTGACCTGCGGTGCGGCCGAGCGGGACGCTGCGAAGCCGGCGGCAGGAGCAGTGGGTGACTGGCCGCGTTGGGCCGGGCCGCACGGCGATTGCACCTCCGATGAGAAGGGCTTGCTGCGAGCGTGGCCGAAAGCTGGCCCGAAGGTTCTGTGGCGAATCGCAGTCGGTGCCGGTTCCAATCATCCTTCTGTCGTTGGCGACGATCTGTGTTACGCGCAGCTCGAAGATGATCAGCGCAGGGAAACCGTGCGGTGCATTGACGCCAATACGGGGAAGGAAAAGTGGAGCCACACTTACGAAGTGCCGCCGATCTGGCACGTGGGCTGGGGACAACTGGGCGTTCGCGCGACGCCGACCATCACAGAAAAATTTGTGTACGCCATCGGCACGTTCGGCGACGCATTCTGTTTTGATCGCAAGACCGGAGCGATCGTTTGGAAACGCAGTTTCAAACAGGAGTCGCCTTACTTGGATGGCACGCTCAAGGGCGCGGGCAATCTGGAATGGAAAGGTTTTAACGGCGCGCTGGTGCCGCTGGGCGACAAGATTCCGTACTTCTATTGGCAGGGCGGCAACCCGGCGATTCCGGCGTGGACCAAGACTGCGGTGAGCAACAAGATGCAATTCTACGCGTACGATGCCGCCACGGGCAAGGTGGCGTGGAAGTACGAGGAGAACTGTCCGCCCGGATCGCGTGGGCCGGGCTTGATCACCGGCAGCGGTTTGCCGATCAAGTTCCGAGGCGAGGATTGCTTGGTCGTTCACGGCAATCGGCAGTGGAAAATTCTGCGGCAAGCGGACGGCAAGCAGCTCTGGAATTGAGAATGCACCGGCCCGCAGGAAGCGCCCGCGTGGGCCAGCGGAGGGATCAAACCTGTCGGCAAGAATCTGTATCTGAATTCTCTCAATGGCTGGGTTCCGTCGCTGGTCGAATGCGATTTCAGCCAGCCGGATCCGAAGCCAAAAGTCTTGTGGTCGAATGTCGGCATCCATGACGCGGTCACGCCGCCGGTGATCTGGGACGGCTGCATCTACGGGTTCTACATCGACTCGCGCAAGGATGCTTCCGACATCGGAGCGAAACCCGGCGAGCAGAATTATTCGTTCCGCTGCAGCGAACTCAAGACGGGCAAGCTGCTCTGGAAGGAGCACGGGTTCCATCTTGGTCTGTCCATCACTGCGGCGGACGGCTTGTTGTTCGTCCACGATTATCAGCGACTCACGCTCGTGGAGCCCAGTGCCAGCGGCTACACACAAAAAGGCCGCGTTGAAAATCTGCACGCGCTACCCAACACCGGCCGGAACATGCCCCGAGGATTGCTGGATTGGTCCATGCCGGTCATCTCAAGTGGCCGGCTGTTTGTGCGTACGCCCATCGAGATCATCTGCTACGACATCAAAGACTCGAAGGCGGAATGACGCGCATGGCCGCTTGGAAATGTTTGGCCCTCGTCGTCCTCGCCTTTCTTGCCGCCTGCGGCAGTCCCGATAATCCCGGCAAGAATCACAACCCCAGCACAGCCGCACCGAGGCAAGTCGTGGGTTGGCGCAACGATGGTTCGGGGTGCTACCCGCTGGCGACGCCGCCGCTGGAATGGAGTGACGCCAAAAATATCCGCTGGAAAACAAAGATTGGGCCGAACAAGTTTTCATCGCCCATCGTTGTGGGCCGCAGGATTTTTCTCGTCGCTGATCCGGTATGGCTTTTCTGCGTGGACGCTAATGACGGGAAAATCCTCTGGCAACGTTCCAACGACTTCGCTGATCTGCCGGTCAAAGTTGCCGAGCGCCACTCGCTCAAGGAAGCCGGCAACACCGCGCCCACGCCGGTCAGCGACGGGCAATTTGTTTATGCCGCCTTTGGTAGCGGCATCGTCGCCTGTTACAATCTGAAGGGAGATCGGCAATGGATCCACCATTTCAATCTGAAGCCCGCCACGGAATACGGGCGCGCCACTTCGCCGATGCTCGTGGGCGGCAAGTTGCTGGTGACGCTTTCGCACCTGATCGCCCTCGACACAAAAACGGGCAGGCAAATCTGGCAGAACAAAGATGTGCCTGAGATGTACGGCACGCCCGTCGCTGCGAACATCGGTGGCGTGGACGTCGCCGTCATGCCGTCGGGGCAGATCGTTCGTGTTGCCGATGGCACAATCTTGGCAGCCGATCTGGGCGTCCTGCGATTCGCCAGTCCAATCGTCCACGACGGCACGGTGTATCTCATCCAAACTGGATCGAGCGCGCAGCGGTTCCACGCCGCAACTCCCGATAAGTGGGCGGCGAAACAACTGTGGGATCAGGAACTCGAAGGCACCTTTTACGCCTCGGCCGTTTGTGACAAAGGACTGATCTACGCCGTCGCCAACGAATACAAATTCACCATCCTCGATGCCAGTGACGGAAAGATTCTGGCCGCACGCGATTTTGATTTCCCAATCAGTACTGGCCGACCTGCCAACGCTGAAGCCGCCAACATGTATCCCAGCATTACGCTGGCGGGGAACCATCTCTTCGTGTTCAACGATCAAGGCGACGCGTTGGTATTGGAACCGGGCAAGCAATACCGCGAGCTGAAACGCAACCATCTGGGGGAAGGCCACGGCGGCGTGCCGACCTTCGACGGCAAACACATCTACCTGCGCAGCGGGCAGAACCTGTATTGCATCGGAGAGAAGTAACCACGACGACGCGATAAGTGTTTGCGTCCATCAAACGAAAGCCTAAACTTTCGCAGAATTCAGCTTTAAAACTCGTTCCAATCCTTTTATGAAACCGTTCGCATCCATCTCTCGCCGCCGTTTTGTTTCCACTGTCGCTGCCACCGCCGCCGCGATGGCCGTGCCTCGTGTGCTCACGGCGCAGAAATCCGAGAAACCACTCATCATCGGTGAGGGCTCGTATCGCTACGAAGTGCTGCACGACTGGGCGCAATTGCCCGCGAAGTATTCGTGGCAGACCACCCACAACGTCGCCGTGGACCGTGACAACAATCTCTACGTCATCCACGAGGGTCGCGAGAACCTCAAGGATCACCCGTCCATCTTCGTGTTTGATCCTCAGGGCAAATTCATTCGCGCGTTCGGCAACCAGTTCCAAGGCGGCGGCCACGGCCTCGAAGTTCGCACCGAGGGCAAGGAACAGTTCCTCTGGGTCACCGCCTACCAACAGGTGAAGAGCTTCGCCAAGCTCACGCTTAAAGGCGAAACCGTCTGGGAAAAGCACGCGCCGATGGAGTCCGGCGTCTATCTCAAAGACGAGAACACAAAGCCCATCAAGCGCTGGGGTCGCGACGCCTTCATGCCGACGAACTTCGCCTTCCTTCCCGACGGCGGATTCTACCTCGCCGACGGCTACGGCGCGCACCGCGTCCACCGCTACGACAAGAACGGCAAGTGGGTGTCCATGTTCGGCGAACCCGGCACCGGCCCCGCCCAGTTCAACACTCCGCACGGCCTCTGGATGGATGACCGCCCCGGCCGCGCGCCTTCCATCGTTGTCGCTGACCGCGCGAACAAGCGTCTGCAATGGTGGTCGCTCGAGGGCAAGCACATCAAAACCCTCGACGGCTTCATCCTCCCTGCGAACCTCGACTCGCACAAAGACACCCTCCTCGTGCCCGACCTGAGTGCGCGCATCACGCTGCTCGATAAAAACGACAAAGTAATCACGCATCTCGGCGAAGACCCCGACTGGCGCGCCGCCGTCCTGAAGGACAGCATGAAGCTCCGCCGCGAGGAAAAGGGCGCGGGTTGGGTCTCCGGCAAGTTCCTTCACCCGCACGACGCCTGTTTCGACGCCGCCGGCAACATCTTCGTCGCCGAGTGGGTGAACACCGGCCGCATCACGAAACTACGCAAGGTAAGCTGAGCGTGAGGAAATCAATCATCAATTCGTCTCGGTATCCGTTCCTATTGCGGGCGCTGATTGGTTTCGTGCTCATCACTAATTATTTCCCCACCGCCGCCCTCGCTGCCGCGAAGCCAAACATCATCCTCATTCTCGCCGACGACCTCGGCTACGAAACCCTCGGCGCGAACGGCGGCACTTCCTACCGGACGCCCGTGCTGGATGGATTGGCGGCGAAAGGCGCGCGCTTCACGCACTGCTTCGCGCAGCCGCTCTGCACGCCGACCCGTGTGCAGCTCATGACGGGGATTTACAATGTGCGGAACTACGTCCGCTTCGGCTTCATGGATCCGCAGGCAGTGACGTTCGCAAATATCCTCAAGCCGGTGGGCTACGCGACGTGCATCGCGGGCAAATGGCAACTCGGTCACGACCTCGATCTGCCCAAGAAATTCGGTTTCGACGAGGCCTGTCTCTGGCAGCACACGCGCCGTCCACCACGCTACGCCAATCCCGGCCTCGAAATTAACGGCGTCGCGAAGGACTACACGAACGGCGAATACGGGCCCGACCTCGTGAACGACTACGTGCTGGATTTCATCACGCGCAAAAAGAGCGAGCCGTTCTTCCTCTATTATCCGATGATGCTCACGCACTCGCCGTATCAAGCGACGCCGGATAGCAAGACGTGGAATCCAAAGTCCATCGGCGAGAATGTAAATCAACGCCCCGAGCACTTTGGCGACATGATTGCCTACATGGACAAACTCATCGGCAAGCTCGTCGCGAAACTCGACGCGCTCGGGTTGCGCGAGAATACGCTCATCCTGTTCATCGGCGACAACGGCACCGGACACGGCACACCTTCGAACATGGGCGAGCGCATCGTCATCGGCGGCAAAGGCACGACCACAGCGGCGGGAATGCACGTGCCGCTCGTCGCCAACTGGCCGGGACGCATCGCCTCCGCCACCGTCTGCCGCGACCTCGTGGACACCACGGACCTTCTGCCGACGATTTGCGCAACAGCGGGTGTTCCTGTGCCCGCGATGCTGAAGATTGATGGCCGCAGTTTTCTGCCACAGTTGCGTGGTGAACCCAGCCAGTCGCGCGAGTGGATTTACTCGTGGTATTCGCCGCGACAGGGAGCGAACACGACGGTGAAGGAGTTCGCGTTTAACCATCGATTCAAACTGTATCGCACCGGTGCGCTATTCGACCTCGAGAAAGACCCCAGCGAGAAATACTCGCTCGATACCAAGAACGACAAGCTCGGCACGAACGCCATCGCTTCAGTGAAGCAACTGCAAGCCGCCCTCGACCGTTATCGCGACGCGCGTCCCGCGAAGCTCGACTCACTCGCACCCGAGGCAGGCAAGGGCAAGAAAAAGACCAAAACAAAATGAAATTCTCCGGCTCGATTCTCGCTGCCATTCTCAGCGCGACAACCTTCACTCACGCGCAGGACGCGCCCAAGCCCATCCGGCTCATCGCTGAGGCGGAAGACTTCAAGGTGGAGAAGGGAGCGTGGCAGGTCGTGCCTTACCGGGAGAATTACTACGCGTCCACGTTCGCCATCTCGTTCCTGTCGCGGATGGGTTGTCTCGGTGCGCCGGAGCAACTGGAGGCCGGCCAGCAGGCCATCGCCACGCAGGTCATCGAGGTGCCGCGCGCGGGAGAGTTCCAAGTGCTCGCGCGCTATGAGCAGCCGCACAACTTCTCGGTCGAGTTCAC
>CAMASG010000089.1 GCA_945860945.1 Akkermansia muciniphila | reverse complement strand
GTCTCGCTATCCATCAGCCCCGCTGGCGAGTTGCTTCGTAGAAAAACACTGCCGAGGCAGAAGCCACGTTGATCGAGTTCATGTGTGAGGGCATCGGGATTGCCACGACATCGTCACACGCGGCCACCGCCGCTGCGCTGAGGCCGGGGTCTTCCGCGCCGAACACGAGGCAGCAATCGCGACGCAGATCCACGGCGGCCAGTTTATGGGCCCCCGGCGGCGGATGCGCGGCCAGACACCGCACGCCCCGTGCGCGCAAAGCCGTCAGGCG
This sequence comes from Akkermansia muciniphila, assembly GCA_945860945.1. GTDB lineage: Bacteria > Verrucomicrobiota > Verrucomicrobiia > Limisphaerales > SIAT01 > SIAT01. The sequence continues at coordinate 7,701 of CAMASG010000089.1, read as the reverse complement.
TAAAACGACAATTACCCTTCCCCTCCCGTTGCCTCATTCCAAATTGTTACCAAGAACAGGGCCGGATAAAAGCTGCTTTTCCTCTGTCGCTGCGCGTTTTTTCACGCGATTGAGACACCGATGGGCACAGATTTTATGGGTGGAGCGGATGGGTAGTGACACGCCGCTGTCGTGTCTTTCGGGAGCGGCCAAGCCGGCGGCTTGACCCTGCCTTGAGCGCCGACGGGACGAGCTTTGCGAACCCCCTGTTACAACCAGAACAATCCACCAGACGGAGGTTAAGCACTGCGGAGGCGTAGAGAACTCAGAGAGGAAAAACCAAGGGGCGGCCGATTGAAGAGGGAAAATCCGTGACTATCGGTGTTTCATCCGTGGCTTTGGTGGCGTGGCGGTTTGAGCGGCGATTTTGGCCAACGTTTCTGAATTCTGCCCCGCCCTGCGTCCGTCGAAAAAAGGTCGCGTGCGGTGCAATCACTGGTTGCTTCCGTGCGCGGTTTTGGACTACTCTCAACGCCCTGTCCCAACAACACACTGGTTGACGAAATACGGCACGCTATGAAGTTGCACTTGAGTTTTATTTTCGCCCTCGCTGGGGCGCTGAGTTTCACCACGCTCCCCTCCGTCCGCGCCGCCGAGGCGAAGGCGGATTCCAAGCCGCCGGTCAGTTACTACAAGGAGATCCGCCCGATCTTTCAGGCCAACTGCCAAGGTTGCCATCAACCGGCCAAGGCGAAGAGCGATTATGTGATGACGGATTTCGCGAAGCTGCTCGCGGGTGGCGAGAGCAAGGAGAAGGCGATTGTCGCCAAGCAGCCGTTGAAGAGCAATCTGCTCAAGCTCATCACGCCAGTGAAGGGCGAGGCCGAGATGCCGGATGGCAAGCCGCCGCTCGCCGAGGGCGAGATCGAATTGATCAAGAACTGGATCGTGCAGGGTGCAATCGATGACACGCCGGAGAATGCCAAGCGCCGTTTCAGCCCGCAGAACCCGCCTGTGTACAGCCGCCCGCCGGTGATCACGGCGCTCGATTATTCGCCGGATGGCAGCCTCATCGCCGTGGCCGGTTTCCATGAAGTGCTGTTGCACAAGGCCGACGGCTCCGCTCCCGTCGCGCGACTCATCGGCCTCGCCGAGCGCATCGAGTCGGTGCGGTTCTCGCCGGATGGTAAGCAACTCGCCGTGACCGGCGGCCAGCCGGCGCGCATGGGTGAGGTGCAGGTGTGGGATGTGGAATCGCGCAAGCTCACGCTCTCCGTGCCGGTGACGTACGACACGGTGTACGGTGCCTCGTGGTCGCCGGACGGCGCGTCCATCGCATTCGGTTGCGGAGACAGTTCGGTGCGGGCAATCAACGCGAAAACCGGCGAGCAAATCTTCTTCATGGGTTCGCACAGCGATTGGGTGTTCGACACGGCCTTCGATGTGACGGGCGAGCACATCATCTCGGCCGGCCGCGATATGACGGCGAAGCTGACGGAGTTCAAGACGCAGCGCTTCATCGACAACCTCACCTCCATCACGCCCGGTGCGCTCAAGGGCGGTATCGGCGCGCTCGCGCGGCATCCTGACCGCGACGAGGTGCTCATGGGCGGTTCCGATGGTGAGCCGCAGATCTTCCGCATCTTCCGCACCACGAAGCGCGTGATCGGCGACAACGCGAACCTCATCAAGAAATTCCCCGCGCTCCCCGGCCGCATCTTCTCCGTGAGCTACAGCCGCGATGGCAACCGTTTCGCCGCCGGCAGCAGCCTCGACGGACGCGGTGAGGTGGTGGTGTATGGCGCCGTTCAAAGCAAGACGCCGACGAACATCGTCGCCATTCTGAAGAAGCCCGTCGCCAAGCAGACCGCCGAGGAAAAGGCTGCGCTCGGGAAGTTCCAATCCGAAGGCGCAGAGCTCGTCTCCAAGATTACCCTTACCAATAGCGCCGTCTACACCGTCGCCTTCAGCCCCGATGGCAAGATTATTGCCGCCGCCGGTGGTGATGGAAAGATCCGCCTCATCGACGCCGAGACCGGCGTGGTCACGAAGGAATTCATCCCTGTCACCATCGCCGCGAAGACGCCGGCGAGCATCGCCAACCTCGCGCCCTTCACGGGCCTCGCGCCGAAGCTCGAGCTCGAGACGCTGCCCAAGGATGCGAAGGTCACCGCCATCGAGGTCCAGCCCACCGCCATCACGCTCGCCGGCCGCAACGAATACAACCAGCTCCTCGTCACCGCCAAGCTCGCGAGCGGCGACACCGTGGACATCACGCGCATGGCGCAGTTCTCCATCACCGGCAAAGCCGTCGACACGACGCTCAACGGATTGGTGCGCCCGCTCAACGATGGCACAGGCCAGATCAAAATCAGTTTCGGCGGCAAGACCGTCACCGTGCCGGTCACGGTTTCCGGAACGGCCGTCGAGACCGCGGTGGATTTCATCCGCGACGTGAACCCGATTCTCTCGAAGGTCGGTTGCAACCAAGGCACGTGCCACGGCTCGAAGGACGGCAAGAACGGCTTCAAGCTGTCGCTGCGCGGTTACGATCCGATCTACGACGTGCGCGCGTTCACCGACGATCTCGCCTCGCGCCGCGTGAACCTCGCCTCGCCTGACGACAGCTTGATGCTGCTCAAGGCCAGCGGCGCCGTGCCGCACACGGGTGGCCAGCTCATGAAGCCCGGCGACAAGTATTACAGCATCGTCCGCAACTGGATCGCCAATGGCGCGAAGCTCGACCTCGCCGCGACGCGCGTCGCCAGCATCGAGCTGTTCCCGAAGAATCCCGTGGTGCAGCAGATTGGCTCGAAGCAGCAGATTCGGGTGATCGCCACTTACGCCGATGGCCGCAAGCGCGACGTCAGCTCCGAAGCCTTCTTCGAGAGCGGCAACATGGACATCATCAAGACCGAGAACGGCATCGTCACCGTGCTGCGCCGCGGCGAAGCGCCGGTGCTCGTGCGTTTCGAAGGCGCGTATGCCGCCACCACCATCACCGCGATGGGCGACCGTACCGGCTTCGTCTGGCAACAGCCGCCGTCGAATGGGAAGATTGATGAGCTCGTGGCCGCGAAATGGCAGCGAATGAAAATCCTCCCCTCGGACCTTTGCACGGACGATGAGTTCCTCCGCCGCGCTTACCTCGATCTCACCGGACTTCCGCCGACAGCTGACGAAGTGCGCGCCTTTCTCGCAGACACCCGCGAGTCCCGCATCAAACGCGACGCGGTCATCGACCGACTCGTCGGCAGCCAAACGTACATCGAGCATTGGGCGAACAAGTGGGCCGATCTGCTGCAGGTGAATAGCAAGTTCCTCGGCACCGAGGGCGCCGTCGCCTTCCGCAAATGGATCTACGACGAGGTCTCCAAGAACACGCCGTACGACCAGTTCGCGAAAAAGATTCTGACCGCCACCGGCTCGAACAAAGAGCAGCCGCAGGCCTCCTATTACAAGATTCTCCGCACGCCGGCCGACACGATGGAGAACACGACGCACCTCTTCCTCGCCACGCGTTTCAACTGCAACAAGTGCCACGACCATCCGTTCGAGCGCTGGACCCAGGACCAATATTATCAGACCGCCGCATTCTTCGCGCAGGTCGGTTTGAAGAAAGATCCCGCGAGCGGCGAGAAGAACATCGGCGGCACGGCCGTCGAAGGCGCGAAGCCGCTTTACGAAATCGTCGAAGACCTGAAGGCCGGCGACGTCAAGCACGACCGCACCGGACAAATCACCGCGCCGATCTTCCCCTTCGCGGCCAAGCACGACGCGAAGGCCGATGCTCCGCGCCGCGAGCGTCTCGCCGCGTGGATCATCTCGCCGGACAACCAATATTTCGCGCGCAGCTACGTGAACCGCCTCTGGGGCTATCTCCTCGGCGTCGGCATCATCGAGCCGATTGATGACATCCGCGCCGGCAATCCGGCGACGAACCCCGAACTGCTCGACTTGCTCACGCAGGAGTTCATCCAGAACGGGTTCAACGTGCAGAGCCTCGTCAAATCCATCTGCAAGAGCCGCACCTACCAGCTCTCGATCAAATCGAGCAAGTGGAACGACGACGACAAGATCAACTACTCCCACGCCACCGCGCGCCGTCTGCCGGCCGAGGTGCTCTTCGACACGATCTACTTCGCGACCGGCACCGCCTCGCAGATTCCCGGCGTGCCTCCCGGCACTCGCGCCGCCGCGCTGTCTGATGCCGCAATCAAGTTGCCCGATGGTTTCCTCAACAACCTCGGCCGTCCCGCCCGCGAAAGCGCGTGCGAATGCGAACGCAGCACCGGCCTCCAGCTCGGCCCCGTGATGGCGCTCGTCAGCGGCCCGACCGTGGACACCGCCATCAGCGATCCGCAGAACGCCATCACCAAACTCGTCGCCGCGCAGGCCGACAATGAGAAGCTCATCAACGAGCTTTTCCTGCGCCTCCTCAATCGCCCCGCTACCGCGCTCGAAATTAAGAAGGGCATCGCCGCGATCAACGCCATCGAGCCGGAACACAAGCAGATCACCGACGAGCTGGCCGCGATGGAAAAGACCTTCGCGCCGGGCATCGCCCAAAAGGAAACCGTGCGCCAAGCCGCCATCAAAGAGGCGCAGACCAATCTCGACGCGTATCAGAAAGAGATCGCGCCGCGTGAAGCCGATCTCGATCGCCAGCAAAAGGAACGTCTCGCCGCCGCCGAAGCTTCGTTGAAAAATTACGAGACCAACGTCACCGTGAAGCTCGCCGCGTGGGAATTGAAAGCCGACAAGGACACCGGCTGGACTGCGCTCGACCCGAAGGAGCTAAAGTCCTCGTTCAACGCGAAGCTCGAAAAGCAGAAGGATCTCTCCATCTTCGCCAGCGGCCCGAACGGAAAGGGCACCTACGACATTACGGCGGAGACTGATCTCACCGGCATCACCGCCATCAAACTCGAGGCGCTCACTGACGCGCGACTCGGCGGCAACGGCCCCGGTCGCTCGCCGAACGGCAACTTCGTTCTCGCTGGGTTGACTCTCAAAGCTGGCCCGAAAGACAAGCCGGCCGAGGCGAAGAAAGTGGAATTGCAAAACGCGAAGGCTGAATTCACTCAGGAAAAGTTTGATGTGAAGAACGCGATCGATGGACTGGCCGTGGCAACCAAAGGCTGGGCCATCTTCCCGAAGACGGGCATCGATCACGCGGCCACCTTCGAACTGAAGCAGCCGCTCAGCATCGCGGGCGGCACCGTGTTGAGCTTCGCGCTCAATCAACAGTTCGCCGACAATATGCACACGCTCGGCCGCTTCCGCCTCTCCATCACCACGACCAAGACGCCGGTCGGCTTCGGCACGCCGCGCGCCATCGCGGATATTCTCGCCATCGCGCTGGACAAGCGCGACGAGAAGCAGAAGGCCGCGCTGCTCGCCCACTTCCGGGGGAACGACACTGAGTTGAAGAATCTCCAACTCGCCGTGACCGACGCGAAGAAGCCGCGTGCGGCCGACCCGAAACTCGTGGCGTTTCAGGGCACATTCGCCCGTGTGAGCGAGCCGCTGGGGATCGATACCAAGCTGCGCGACATGCGCCGCGGCGTCGACCTCAGCACCAAGCAACTCGGCAACCAACGCCTCGTGGCCGCGCAGGATCTCACGTGGGCGCTCATCAACAGCCCCGCGTTCCTTTTCAATCGTTAACCAACATTGGACAAATCAATTCGAATCTGACACCGTTCAAACGTCTCAAAGCAAAGGAAACATTATGTTAAACATACCTGGCGGCACATGCAGTGACCTCTGCGATCAGAATCTCCGGATGACTCGGCGCGACCTGCTCCGCGTGGGCGGCGCAGGAATGCTCGGGCTCTCGCTCGGCCAGCTTTTCGAGCTGCAGGCCAACGCCAAAGAGACCGCGAAGATTACTTCGACCGGCGGCGGCAAGGCGAAGAACATCATCATGATTTACCTGCAGGGCGGCCCGAGCCACCTTGATTTGTGGGATCCGAAGGAGAATGTTTCGGACAAAGTCCGCAGCCCGTTTAAGTCGATTCCGACAAAGATTCCCGGCATCAACTACACCGAGCTGCTGCCGCAGCTCGCGAAGGTGAACGACAAGTTCACCATGATGCGCGCCGTGAGCTACACGCCCAACGGTCTATTCAACCACACCGCCGCCATCTACCAGATGATGACCGGCTACACGACCGACAAGGTCAGCCCGTCCGGCCAACTCGAGCCGCCCAGCCCGAAAGATTTCCCGAACTTCGGTTCCAACATCATCCGTCTGCGTCCGCCGACCGAGCCGATGCTTCCGTTCGTGATGCTCCCGCGGCCGTTGCAGGAATCCAACGTCGTCGGCAAGGGCGGCACCGCCGGTTTCCTCGGAAGATCCTTCGATCCGTACACGCTCTATCCGGAAGGCGACGACATGGATATGGCGAAGCTGACGCGCATCAAGGTGGATGACCTCCAGCTTCGTCCGGAAATCTTCCCTGCGCGCCTCAAGCGCCGTGCTCGCTTGCGCGACTCCATCAATGAAGCGATGCCCGAGATTGAGAAGGCCGTCGAACACCACAGCCTCAACACCTATTACGATCGCGCTCTGAACCTCATCGTCTCCGGCCGCGCCCGTGATGCCTTTGACCTCAACAGCGAGAGCGAAAAACTCCGCGACCGTTATGGCCGCAACACCTTCGGCCAATCACTCCTCCTCGCCCGCCGCCTCGTCGAGGCCGGCACCCGCGTCGTCGAGGTCATCTGGCCCAAGGTCGCCAACTCCGACAACCACTCGTGGGACGTGCACGTCGGCCTCGAGAAGCGGATGAAGGAACAGTCCGGCCCGATGCTCGACACCGGCCTCTCCGCCCTGTTCGAAGATCTCGATCAGCGCGGTCTGCTCGCCGAGACGATGGTCGTCGCCATCGGCGAATTCGGCCGCAGCCCGGAGAAAGGTCTCTCCACCTCCGGCAATAGCAACGACGCCAACGGTCGCGACCACTGGCCTTATTGCTACACTGGCATCATCGCCGGCGCCGGCATCAAGCGCGGCTACGTTCACGGCAAATCCGACAAGACCGGCTCCGCGCCCAGCGAGGATCCGATTCATCCGACGGAACTGCTCGCCTCGATGTATCACGCCTTCGGCATCGATCCGGAGACCATCGTGTACAACCACCTCAACCAGCCGCGCGAACTGGTGAAGGCCAAGGCCGTCACCAAGCTCTTCGCGTAACCCAACACGCCTTCACAACGGCCCGGTTCACTCCGGGCCGTTTTTCTTTTTTACAACGTCCATCAACTCCTGCTTGCGCCGCGCGCCAGCTTGTGAAAACTTTCACGAAGTTTTATGGCACACATCAAGTTGCACATCCCGGGACCGGTTGAAGTCAGCGCAAAGACTTTCCAGGCGTTCTGCCAGCCGATGGTCGGTCACCGCGGCCAAGGTTTTAAGGATCTCGTCGCGAAGATCCAGGCGCAGCTTCAGACGTTGCTCGGCACCAAGCATCTCGCCTATCTCTCCACCTCCAGCGCGTGGGGCGTGATGGAAGGTTCGCTGCGCAATCTCACGCAGAAGAAGGTGCTCAACTGCATGAAGGGCGCTTTCTCCGACAAGTGGCTCGATGTCGCCAAGCGCTGCGGCAAGGACGCCGAGGCGTTGCAGGTGCCGTGGGGTTCGCCCATCCGCGCGGAGCAGATTGACGCCAAGCTCGCCACCGGCCAGTTCGATTCGCTCACGCTCATCCACAACGA
>CAMASG010000088.1 GCA_945860945.1 Akkermansia muciniphila | reverse complement strand
AGCGGCGCGTTCGTGAGCAGGCGCGCGCTGAACGGGCCGGCGTTCATCACGCCCACGCCCTTCGCTTTGAGATACGGCACGGCCTCGTCGGCGAAGCGCGTGTTCTGCAACGTATATTGGTTGTAGCTGAGCACGCAGTCCACGGCGGTCTGGTCGCAGATGAACTTGAAAATCTTCATCGGGTAGCCGCTGAAGCCAATGAAGCGCACTTTGCCGCTCTGCTGAATCTTTCGCAGCGCAGGAATGGTTTCGTCCACGATTTGTTGCATCGGCACGAACTCAATGTCGTGACAGAGAATGATGTCGAGGTGGTCGGTGCCGAGGCGGTGCAAGCTCACGTCCACGCTTTCGGCGACGCGCTTGGCACTGAAATCAAAATGCGCGAGGTCGTAGCGGCCGAGCTTGGTGCAGAGCGTGTAGCTGTGGCGCGGAACGCCCTTGAGCGCGATGCCGAGCAGCACCTCGCTCATGCCGCGTCCGTAAAACGGCGAGGTGTCAATGAAGTTGAGGCCGCAGTCGAGGGCGACGCGCACGCAGTCGAGGGCTTCGTCAAGCTTCACGCTGCGGAACTCCGCGCCGAGCGACGACGCGCCGAAGCTGAGGATCGGAAGCTGCAGACCGGTTTTGCCGAGGAGTCGGGTTTGCATGGTTTCGATGAATCCGTTGGAGAAAAAACTGGGCGCTTATTTGGCCGGAGCCATCCAGCGCGCGGTGTTCTCCAAGACGCGCAATGGTTCGGCCTGCTTGAACACGGGAAAAGTCTCGTGGCCGGGACGGAAATAAAAGACGCGGCCTTTGCCCACTTGCCACACGCAGCCGCTGCGGAAACGCTCGCCCTTGTCCCAACGTTCCTCGAAAATCACCACGTCGGGCTTCGGCACGTGGAACGGCTCGTCATACATCTCGGTCTGGGCGATGTCCCATTTCGCGGGCAGACCAGCGGCGATGGGATGCTCGGGAAGAATCGTGGTGACGCGGCTGGGCGCGCCGTCGCCGCGATACGCCGGGAAAATGCAGCCGGGCAGCGTGAGTTGCCAGATGCCGTTGGTCTGCCGCAACGAAGGCGTCAGCGGCGCATCGCGTCGCGGCACTTTGCCGAGCGGGTTCTGATTAAAATACTCGAACTTCGCAGTCGCGCGTTCGGTGGCGGGAATCTGCGCGAGCGCATCGTCCTTCGCACGTTCCTGCATGAGTCGCACGAAAGGACGCGCCCAGTGCGCCGAGTGCAGCCCGATGAAACTCAGCCGCCCATCGCGCACACGCTTCACCACACGCTCGACATTCTCGTCCGTCACGAACGGATTTTTAACGTGGCTCCACCAGATGATGACATCGGTGGCGTTGAGCGTCGCCTCGTCCAATCCCTGCGCGGGTGAGTCGAGAAAAACGCTCTTCACGATGAACCCCGGCTGCGCGGCCAGATGTGCGGCGATGGTTTCGCCGAGAAACTTTTCTCCGTAAGCGCGCTTCTGCGCCGGCTGCTGTTCGTCCCACACGAGAACGCGAACGGGCTGGATTGGTTTCGGCGCGGCAGCGGGAAGTGCCGCGATCGGGAGCAACAACGTGAGAAGGGTGAAGAGGCGCATAGGTATTCGTCTGGAATTTAATTAGCAGCTGACGAGCTTTTTCTTACAGCAAATCACTCACTTGCGCTGCCGGTCCGGCGGACGCGAGCCAACGACGAGCAACACGTTCGCCCACAGCGCCGCGTCGCCCGTCTGGATGGTCAGCACGTGATCGGGAGATTCCACGGCCGCATAGAAATCCCACTTCATAATCGGCTTCAGCTTGAGTTTGAGACCGGATTTGCGAATCAACTTTTTGAATTCGCCCCACGCAGCCGGCTCGCCGTATTTCGCATACGGATCGTCCGCAGGAATGCCCATCGTGTGAATCGAGTCCAGCGGCACAGCGCTAAGTAACGCCTCGAGCGCCTGCGCGCACGTGATGACGCCGGGCGTCAGGTTCATGCAGACGACCTCGGCGTTCGGTCCTTTCTTGGTCGAGGCCGGGTAATTGCCGTCGGCGATGAGAATCTTCGCGTGATGGCCGGCTTGCGCGCAGATGCGGAGAATCTCGGGATGGATGAGCTGTGTCTTGAGCATGGCTTCGATTTGTAAAATAGCGGTCAACGGAACCAACGGCGGAAACTCTCGATGGTCTGCTTCGCGGCGGCATCGCCATCGGGCAGCGGCAACACCTCGGCGGAAATGTAACCGGCGTAACCAATCTCCTTCAACGCCGCGGCAATCGGCGCAATGTCCGTGTGGCCGAAACCCATCGCGTGACGATTGCTGTCTGCCCAGTGAACGTGCCCGATGTGCGGCGCAACAGCGCGCAACGCGGCCGCAACGTCCGCTTCCTCGATGTTCATGTGAAAGAGGTCGCAGAGTAGCTTCACGTTTTTGATGCCGCGTTCTTCGATGAACTTCGCGGCGTCTGCAGCGCGGCTGAACAGGTTCGTCTCATAACGATTCAACGGCTCGTAAAGGAACGGCAGGCTGTGGCCGGAAGCGCGTTCGCCGAGCGCCGTGAGTTCCTCCGCGAGCCAATCGAGCGCTTGCTCGCGCGACACCGCGCCTTCCCAGCGACCTTGCATCGAGCCAAGAATGGCCGGTGCACCGAGGAGTCCGGCGAAGTTGATGATGCCGAAGATGAACTCGCGCCCGCGCTGGCGCACGGCAGGATCGGGGTCCGTGAGGCGCAGCTTGTGTTTCACCCAACCCGCGCCCGTGCCAACCGCAGCGAGCTTGAGCGAATGCTTCTCCATCAATCCCTGCACGGCACTGAGCGGAACGGCATTGGACGACGGCGGGAAAATCTCGACGGCGTCAAAGCCATGCAGCGCAGCGCCGGCGAATCCAGCGGCGAGGTTGTCCCAGTAAACAAACGGCCCGCCGCGGGCCTCGGGCACAAGCGAGATGGTGACAGCAGATTTCACGTGTCGTGCGGATGATGGCTTGAGCCGTGCCGCGCTGCGAGCTTGAAACGGACTGCGGCCGAACCGAGAGCTTTCGCACTTTCTCATTGCCTCGTGTCGGCGGGTTGCTAGTTTTGCCCCGCTTTTCCGAGAGAAAGATAATCCATGAGCGCAACCAAAAACCTTTTCCCCAAACTTCACAACGCGATGTGGCCCGGCCTGGTCGGCAAGGGCAGCCCCGGCGCCGAGCCGTTCATCGAACTCGACACGATGCTCGACCTCACCGCGAACGCCGAGGTGAACGGCCAGAAATTCGATGGCGTGGACCTCTTCCTGTACGATCCGCACACGAACATCGACATCGATGACAACGGCATCGCCGCGCTCGCCGACAAGGTGCGCGCGAAAGGTTTCGTGGTCGGCTCGGTGGTCGCGCCGGTCTGGTTCGAAGGCGCGGCGATGGGTGACGCGACGAAGCGCGCGAACTTCGTTACTGCGGTTCGCAAGGCTTGCCGCATCGGCAGCAAGCTGCGCCAGTTGGGCGCGCGGCCGTATGGCGTGGTGCGCATCGACTCGGCCTCCGGCGTGGCTGACTGGGATAAGAATCCGAAGGCCAACACCCGCTTGATCGCGCAAACTTTCCGCGAAGCGGCGAGGGTGGCCGAGGATCACGGCGAGCGTTTGGCCGCTGAAGGCGAGATCTGCTGGGGCGGCATGCATTCGTGGCGCGCGATGGTGGATCTGCTCGAGGAGACCGACCGCCCCGGCATCGTCGGGTTTCAGGCCGACATGGCGCACACCCTTCTTTACACGCTCGGTTACAACGCCGAGAAGGACGCCATTCTTCCCGCCGGTCACGATTGGAAGAACAAGAAGAAACTCGATGACGCGCTCAAGAAGCTCACCGCCGCGCTGCGCCCGTGGACGATTGATTTCCACATCGCGCAGAACGACGCGACGGTGAAAGGCTCCGGCGGACACGATCTCACGGGGCGTCACTGCGTCGTGGATGACCCGAACGGCAAGCTCGATATCCCGCACCACGCCGGCTTCTGGATGCGCGACGATGCGGGCCATCCGACGAAAGCTTTCCAGCACATCTGCTGGGATGGCTGCATGTTCCCGAACCAAACGCTGATGAAGCAGGAGACGTGGAACAAGATTCTCGGAGCGATGATCAAGGTGCGCGAGAAGCACGGCTGGAGCACGCTGAGTTGAGTTTTCCCCCACGACACTTTTTCCAACCACACAAAACTTATGGCAAAGAAACCACTCCGCATCGGTATCGTCGGCTACGGCTTCATGGGCCGCACGCACTCGAACGCATACGCCAAGGTCGGCCACTTCTTCGATCTCGGCCACGAGGTCATCATGCAGGCCGCCTGCGCCCGCAATGAAGAGAAGCTTCAGTCCTTCGCCTCCCAGTGGGGTTGGCAGACCATCGAGACCGATTGGCGCAAGCTCGTCGAGCGCGACGACATCGACGTCATCGACATCTGCACGCCGAACGACTCGCACGCGGAGATCGCCATCGCCGCCGCCAAGAACGGCAAGGGCATCCTCTGTGAGAAGCCGCTCGGCCTTAACGGACCGCAGGCCGAGAAGATGCTCGCCGCCGTGCAGAAGGCGAAAGTGCCGAACATGGTTTGGTATAATTACCGCCGCTGCCCCGCGGTCACGCTCGCCAAGGAACTCATCGACGAGGGCAAGCTCGGGAAGATTTTCCATTACCGCGCCAACTTCCTTCAGGACTGGACCATCAACGCCGATCTCCCGCAGGGCGGCGCGGGCCTCTGGCGTCTCGACGCCAAAGTGGCCGGCAGCGGTGTCACCGGCGATTTGCTCGCCCACTGCATCGACACCGCCATGTGGCTCAACGGCGGCGTCAAAGACGTCACCGCGATGACCGAGACGTTCATCAAAGAGCGCAAGCACGTCGAGACCGGCAAGATGCAGAAGGTCACCATCGACGACGCCAGCGCGTTCCTCTGCCACTTCAACAACGGCTCGCTCGGCCTCTTCGAATCCACCCGCTACGCCCGCGGCCACAAGGCGCTCTACACGCTCGAGATCAACGGCGAGAACATGAGCCTCAAGTGGGACCTCCACGACCTGCATCGCCTGCAGATCTTCGATTACAAAGACGAAGGCAAGGAACGCGGCTGGAAGAGCGTCCACGTCTCCGACGGCGATCAGCCGTACATGAAACACTGGTGGGTGCCCGGCCTGCAGATCGGCTACGAGCACAGCTTCGTCCATCAAGTGGCCGACTTCGTGAAGGGTTTGGACACCGGCAAACCCGCCGGCCCCACCTTCAAAGACGGCCTCGCCACCGACTACGTCACCGACGCCGTGCTCAAGAGCGCCAAGACCAAGCGCTGGGAAAAGGTGAAGCAGATAAAGTAACCGTGCTTTTCGAAATCAATCTGGGCGCAAGTGGCAGGTCCACGCGCCCAGCTTTTTTGTTTTCAGCCGAATCTTTTTCCACTACAAATCGTCCAGTCATTGCCCGAACTGGGCGAACAAAACGAAGTAACATGAAAACCTCCGCAAAAATCATTCTCACCACTGCCTCCCTGCTAAGCCTCGTCATCGCCGTCGCCCACGCGGCGGTGGATCCCACCAAGCTCCCGCCTGCCTCCAAAAAGACCGGTGTGACCTTTGACAAGGATATCAAGCCCCTCTTCGAAGCCTCCTGCACCAAGTGCCACGGCGCCGAGAAACAGAAAGCCAAGCTGCGTCTGGACACCATTCCCGCCATCATGCGCGGTGGCGAGAACGGCAAAGTCGTCGAGGTCGGCAACAGCGCCAAGAGCTTGATCATCCACGCCGCCTCCGGTCTGGACGCCGACACCGCGATGCCGCCCGAAGGCAAAGCCACGCCGCTGACCGCCGTGCAACTCGGTCTCGTCCGCGCTTGGATTGACCAAGGCGCGAAGTAATCCACGTCGCTTAGGCGATTTTCAAAAGCAAAACGCAGCCTCGTTTCTGAGGCTGCGTTTTTGTTTCTATCGCTCGCTCGATAAACAGAGCCGCCGCACGAAACTCACTTCGCCTTCGGCGGCTCGATGAATTCCCAGCGCTCGCCGAAGAAGCCCGCGGACGCAATCGCGCCGGGCCAGCGCGCACTCGCCGGCGTACGGATATCCACCACCGCCCAGTCGGGCAGCTTGGCGATCTGCCGCGCGTTGTTCAGATAATCGTACTCGCGGAAGGTGAAGCCCGAGTTCAGCACGACATATTTCTTCGGGTTGAGTGGATTTGGGAAAATCATCACCGGCACGTGGTGGCTGCCTCCGAAACTCTGCGCGCCGGCTTTCACGCCAGCGGCATTCCACGACAACGGCAACTTGTCCGCGATACGTGCGAGCAGCTTGTTGCTCTGCGGATCGCCCCACAGGATGAGATTGTGCGCGGCGATGTCCGCGTCCGTCACGGCCGCATCCTCCTTCACGCGCGCGTCGCCGCGGAATTGTTTGCGCCAATGATCCGTCGCGTGCGCCATCTCGGCCTTCGTCCACGCGCCGACCTTTTCATTCAACGGCTGGCCGGTGGGCCGCACCATCAAAAACGAATCCATGAACGCGTCGTCAATCGGGCCCTGCAATCCGTGCTGCTTGTGCAGTGATGAAGCGGCTGGAGCATCCAGCGTGGTGGATGCCATCCATTGGCCGTTCTCTTTGCGGAACGTCGCGCTCCACGAGCGATCGTTTTTCACAGCGGGCGCAGCGAGTTTCTGTCCGTCGAGCTTCACCGACACCGCGCGCGCGCCATCGAGCGGGCAACGGCCGGCCGACATTTCAAACGTGATCGCCGTGACATTTTTCGTCGTCGCCTCAATGGCGTTCTCGGCGCGGACGATACTCGCATCCACGCGCGTCTCTTCCCAATGTTGCGCGAGGCGTTCCACGCGAACCCAGTGGCTCTCGTTATAGCGCAGCGTCCACGTCGCGAACTTCACGCGCTCGGGCGCGCGATCGCGTCCTTTCGCAGCGAAGGTATCAATCCGTTCGTTGATTTCCAGCTTCGCGTTCTTCTCGTAGGAATGGGCCGTCTTCGGCCCGATGATGTGCGTCAACTCCAGCCCCTCGGCCTTCATCGCGCGCGCCATGATGTCGGCCGCCTGCTTCTGTTTATCGGTCTCGCCGGAGTACGCCACCGTCGGCAGATTGAAAAGGTTCACCGCGTAATCGGTGCAGTCGTACCAGTGCCAGAGCTTTCGCTCGAACCACGCTGGCTTCACGATTTCATTTTGGAAAACCTTCAGGAAATCCGGCGTCTCGCTGAAGCCCGCGCCCGGCGCCGCTGCCGCCCATTTGCCCGGATAATGCACCGCGAACTGCCAGCACGCCGCGCCGCCCATCGAGAAACCGCGCACCACCAGCCGCTCGTCGTCGATGGGATAATTTCGCTTCGCGTGCGCCAGCGCCTCGAAGAGATCCATCTCGCCGGCCATCTTGTTCGCGTTGCAGTAACGGCCGTAAAGGTGCAGCACGAACGTGTTGGTCGGAACAAATTCGCCGGGCGACTTCTGCCGACCGTCCACGAACGACATCTCGCTGAGCTGTTCGCCGCGGCCGTGAAACCAGAAATCGAGACGGCGCGGCGCATCCTTCGGCGTGAACCCCACCGGCACAACCAATCCATACGGCTGCACCGAGCCATCGATTTTGGATTCGTAACCGCGCACGACCAAGCCCGTCTGCGTCAGCCACGGCGCGCGCCCTTCGCGCAGCGCGGCAGCGCGGTCGAGTCCGTTCTTCAGCAACCCGCGCGCGACGGCCACTTCATTGCTTTTGAAAAACTCGTCGTGCCGCAGCGCCCAATCCACGGCCTTGTGATAGACGAGCACATCGGGCAGCAGCGCGAGTTGCTCGGACTGAGTCTTCAACGCCGCACGCAGCGATTCAATCTCTTTGCCCAACTGCGCTGTGCCCTCGGCGAGCTCCGCGCGATCGCGATCCGCAATCTTGACGCCCGGTGGCGGCACGGGCCGGACTTTCTCAGCGAGGTTGTCTGTCGGGCCGTCGGCGAGCGACGAGAAACAGAAAGCGAAAGCGACGATGGGAGCGAGGATGCGCGTGTTCACGCAGAGTTGATAGGCGAAGGTCGCGATGGCGGCAACTGGGAATTGCGCTCACGCCAACTCTCCGCTTGCCGC
>CAMASG010000087.1 GCA_945860945.1 Akkermansia muciniphila | reverse complement strand
GATCGGTCCTCCGAATGACCTCCGAAAAGCCATCCGCAAGGATGGGCAGCGTCACTTTTAACAAAAGTGACGGCACTTTCGACCTGGGCGATGCCACTTTCGAGCAGGGGTTCCCTGTTTTGATCGTAGGCGGCGATGTTTTGGACGTGGGAAGAGGTTTTTTAGACGTGGGTGAGGCTTTATTTGACAGGAAAAGGGGTTGCCGAATCCAGAAACAGGGTGTCGAAGGGGGTGAATG
This sequence comes from Akkermansia muciniphila, assembly GCA_945860945.1. Taxonomy (GTDB): domain Bacteria; phylum Verrucomicrobiota; class Verrucomicrobiia; order Limisphaerales; family SIAT01; genus SIAT01. Next base: position 8,028 of record CAMASG010000087.1, on the reverse strand, counting down.
GGACAAAGTGTCTCTATTTTAGATTGGATTTTTAGGAAGCGGGCGAGGGTGACTAACCTCTTCTGGCTGTTGAGCCCCTCTGTTCTCTAGGTGGATGGAAATGGGCAGGGGGAGGTTTTGCTTTGACATCAGGGCCGTGGAAGGGATAAAAGAAGGGTGCCGTTTTAGGTGCACGGCAGTAAAAAAAAGGGGGATAAATGGATTTCGCATTTCTGGCGGCAAGCCAGCAGATGGAGTTGGTCTTTATTTGGAAGCAGGCCACGTTGGAGGGCAAGGCCATCCTCGTGGTCCTTGTCATCTTTTCGGTCTTCGCGTGGTCGGTGATGGCCGCTAAGGCGCTCCAGATGCGCAAGGCCAAACAGTTCAACCGCTACTTCGACGCGGAATTTCGCAATCAAACGGCCCTGCTCGGCATCTTCGATCGTCGCGTGACGGTGGAGGGTTGTCCGCTGTTCGCCGTCTATCACGAGGGTTGTCTGGAGTTGGACAAGCGTTTGAAAAGCGCGGGTGGTGAGCGGAAGGAAACACTTTCATTGAAATCGGTGGAACATCTGAAGCGGACGTTGGAAGGCGCGGTGGCGCGTGAATCGCTCAAGCTCGAGTCGGGTCTCATCCTGCTCGCGATCGCGGTGAGCGGTGCGCCGTTCCTCGGTCTGCTCGGCACGGTGTGGGGTGTGATGAGCACCTTCAGCGCGGTGGCGATGAAAGGTTCGGCGGACCTCGCGACGATGGCGCCGGGTGTGGCGGCGGCGCTGGTCACCACGGTGGCCGGCCTGCTGGTGGCGATCCCCTCGATGTTCGGCTACAACTGGCTAGTGCACAATCTGCGCGTGGAGACGGTGTCGCTGGACAACTTCGCGCAGGAGCTGGTCTCGAAAATCGAGACGGAATATTTGAAGGAAGACGGGCAATAGTTTTTCAAGATGCGCCGCTTCTCCCAACGCAATTCGCTGGTGACGTTGAATGACATCAACATCACCCCGCTGCTCGATTTGGCGTTCGTGCTGCTGATCATCTTCATCATCACCACGCCGCTGTTGGAGCAGGGGATTGATCTGAAACTCCCCGCCGGCGGCAAGACCGACCGACCGCTGGAGAAGCGCGACATCCGCACGGTGGAGATCAGCCCCAAGGGCGTTTATCTGCTCGACCGCCAACCGCGCTCCATCGAGCAGGTCGAGGCCGATCTGGTCCAGGCTTTCCGAGCGAACCCGAACACGGTAGTGTATATCCGGGCCGATGAGAACGGCATGAACAAACACCTGTATGCGGTGATTGAGCGCTGCCAGAAAAATGGCATCACGCGCTTCTCGTTCCGCACGGCGCCAGTGAAATAGATGAGCCAGCTCCAGAAAAAATGTTTCGTGTTCTCGGCAGGCACACACCTGCTGCTGCTGGCGGTGCTGTTCCTCGGCACGGCGTTCTTCAACGCCAATCACAAAGAGCAACTGGCCGTGCCGGTGGACTTGCTCAACGCGAAGCTCGTCGAGGACGCGCTCGCGCGCGGCGGTTCACGCGGTCCAGAATCCGCGCCGAGCGTCGCCACGCCGACGCCGACGCCCCCCGCGCCGCCGACTCCGCCTGAGGTCGTCACTCCGCCCACACCGACCCCGCCCACGCCGCCGAAGGAGACCGTTGTCGAGCCTCCGTCAAAAGTGGAAGTGCCGAAAAAGATCGAGACGATTCCGATCGAGAAGAGCGTTCCGAAGAAGACCGAGACGAAAGTCGAACCGCCGAAGACGGTGGAGAAGACCACGACCAGCAAGATCAAGGTGAACACCGGCAAAGTGGTGACGCGCAACGCGACCGATACCGCCAAGGCCAAAGCTGCTGCTGATAAGTCCGCGCGCGACCACGAGATTGCTCGCCTCGCCGCCGCTGGTTCTAAAATCAACAACTCGCTCACTGCGCTCAAAGGCAATCTTTCGCAGGGCGTCAGCGTCGGCACGCCGGGCGCGGGCGGTGAGGGTTTCGTGAACTACGGTCAGTTCGTCGTCGCCGTTTATCAGAATGCCTGGATCACGCCGAACGATCTCGCCGACGACAATCTCATCGTGCAAGTTACCGTGACCATCGCGCGCGACGGCACGGTGCTCAGCGCTTCCGTCACGCGCAAAGCCGGCGTCGGCGCGCTCGACAAGTCGGTGCAGCGCGCTCTCGACCGCGTGCAGAGCATCGGCCGACCGTTCCCCGAAGGCGTCCGCGATGCCAAGCGCACTTTCCAACTCGATTTCAACCTCAAAGCCAAACGCCAACTCGGATGAAGCACGTTTCCTTTACATCGCTGTTGCTCGTCGCACTTTGCGCGATGCTCGTTCCGTTCTCGCGCGCGCAGGAGTCAACGGATCCAAGCCGGCTCACCGTCATCAAGGAATACGATCCGACGAAGCTGATCCCTTTTCACATCTCCGGTTACACGGGCGAACCGGACCGCGTGTTGCGGTTCGATTTGGAAGTGGCGGGGTTCAAGATGGTCGAAGCGGAACGCGCGGCTTACAAGCTCGCCGGCGATAATGCGGCCGCAGTGCGCGGCGTGTTGAGCGATCGCAATGGTGCTGGCTTATTCAACAAGACGTTCAGCGGCGGCACGCCGCGTCAGCAGGCGCACGCGTTGGCGGACGCCGTGGTGCTCGCGCTCACCGGCAAGAAGGGCATTGCGCAGACGCGGGTCGCTTTCAAGATGGCCGTCGGTCGCGCCAGCGAAATTTTCGTCTCCGATTACGACGGGCATAGTCCCGCCGCTATCACCGCGGACAGCGTGATCGTCGCCGCGCCGACGTGGGCGCCGGGAAATCGTTCGCTCTATTACACGGCGTATCTCACCGTCGCCGGCGTGGAGAACACGACCATTCTCGCGCACAACCTCGGCACCGGTGAGCGCGACGTGGTGGCGCGTTACTCGGGCTTGAACACTGCGCCGTCGATCGCGAACGACGGCCGCGTGGCGATGATTCTGAGCAAGGCCAACAGTCCCGACGTGTGGATTTCTTCTTCCACGGGCAAAAATCTCAAGCGCCTCACCGAGACGCGCGCCGAAGACGAGTCGTCGCCTTGCTGGTCACCCGACGGCCGCTGGGTCGCGTTCGTGACGAAGATGGGCGGGCGCCGCGTGCTGGCGAAAGCATCTTCCGATGGCGGGCCGATCACGCGCATCGCGACCTCGGGCGTATTGAATCCTTCCGAGCCGAGTTGGTCGCCGGATGGAACAACCATCGCGTTCACAGCGCAGATGGGCGGCTTCTCCATCTGCGTGGTGCCGGCCGAGGGCGGCGAGGCGAAGGTGCTGGCGGACGGCGAGGATCCTTCGTGGGCGCCGAACAGTCGCACGCTCATTTTCACGAAGCGTGGCACTGCTAAACGCACACTCTCTCTGCTTGACGTGCCGACGAAACAAGTCAAAGATGTGGCGGCGTTTTCAGGGAGCAGCTCGCAGCCGGCATGGGCGCGGTAAACCGTTTTCGCTGATCCAACTTTTAAAACGACAATGAAAAATATCCACAGCCAAAGCGTCGCCGTTCTGGGAATGGTCATCCTCCTCGCCGGGACGGCGTGCACCGGACAGCGCGCGGTCAGGCTCACGAACATCCCCGGTTCCGGCGCGACCGTCGGGGGAGGGGGCACGACTCCGCCGGTGGGACCTGGCACGACCATCCCGCCCGTTGGCCCCGGCACGACCATCCCGAACGTGCCGCAGGGGCCGTTCGAGAACACGAACACCTCGGGCTTGGACCGTTTCGCGGACGCGGTGCCGAATCGCGCGTTCTTTCAATCGCAGACGGTGGCCTTCGATTTCGACAGCGCGACGGTGAAGGCCAATCAGCAGAAGAAGGTGGATGACGTGGCCAAGCATTTGAAGAGCAAACCGGCCGATCTCCTGCTGATCGAAGGGCATTGCGATGAGCGTGGCACCGAGGAATACAACCGCTCACTCGGCGAGCGGCGTGCGCTGGCGCTGCGCGATGCGCTGGGTAAACTCGGCGTGAATGGCGACCGCATCCGCACCTTGAGCTTTGGTGAAGACAAGCCGGCGGACCCCGGCCACACGGAGGCCGCGTGGGACAAGAACCGCCGCGGCGAGTTCGTCCTGCTTGAGCCGAAGAAGAAATAATTGAAATCAATTTCGATGGCCGGCGTCTGACCCCTCAGGCGCCGGCCTTTTAGTTATTGCCTAAGCGCCACCTATACGAGTAAGGTTGTCTAGTATGAATATTCTGATGTTTGGCCTCGGTTTTCCGGAGATTATTTTGATCGGCGCCGTGTTGCTCCTGTTCTTCGGCGCGAAGAAACTTCCCGAACTGGCCAAGGGTCTTGGCCAAGGCATCAAGGAATTCAAAAAGGCGTCCACCGACATGCAGCAGGAATTCCACCGCTCAGTCGAGGATCCCCACAGCCATCAGGTTCAGCACACCGCTCCGGCGTCGGCTCCTGCCCCCGCTGCGGTTGCTGGACAGCCGAAGCCGGCTGACGCTGGCCAGGCCCCTGCCAAGTCCGCCTAAGGTTCCCTCGCATGGCCCACGAGCCAGAGGGCAAGCCCATTCAGGAAGTGGGCGGTGCGCTTTCCATTCCCCTCAAGGAGAGTGGACCTGTGCAGACCGACCTGCCTTTGATGGCCGCCGAAGCGACGCCTTCGCGCGAGAAAGTTTCCACTGTTACAGCTCCGATTGATGATGCGCCTGTGGCGTTGGTTTCGATCGAAACTCCCGAAACTCCCGCCGTTGCCACGCCCGTCCTGGATAGCGCGGATACGGCTCCTGCAGTAATCTCCACCGAGCCGATTTCCGAACCGGTGATTGCTCCCGATGTAGAGGGGAAGTCGGAGGAGAAGGACGCCGACTACTATCATCGGCAGCACGAGCAGCGTGACGAATACCACGACTATTCGGGCCAGCACGACACGCATCACGATACTGCCCACCACGACACCGGTTACGATCCGCACCACAGCGGCTACGAGGGGAGCACGTCGAGTGGCGGCGATGGTGGTTCCACCGGTTATGTGACTCCTCCCAGCGATCCGACGCCGGAACCGGCTGAGGAGGGTGGCGGTCCAGTAAAAGCCTTCCTCGATCACCTCGAAGATTTCCGCTGGATACTCATCAAGGTCATGTCCTCGGTGCTGATCGCGATGTTGATCTGCCTCGTCGGCGGTAACTGGTTGGTGGACGTGCTGGCATTCCCGCTCGTTACCGCGCAGAAACTTTACGTTTCGGGCCGGATCTACGACATCAATCTCTACGCCGCCATTCCCAAGCAGCAAACCTCGGTGCCGCTTTTCCTCGGCACGAACCAGCTTTCGAAAATCCGTTCCGCCGATCTGAAGGGTTACTACGCCGGCACGAACAAGATTGAGTCGCTTAAACTCGCGCCGGTGGTAATCGGCACCAACACCGTGTTTGCGATTCAGCCGGGACCGACGTCTGATCAATTTCCCAAAAAGCGGTTGGTCGACCTGATCAACCTCAGCCCGCTCAGCGCCGTCATGGTCGCGCTCAAGTTGGCCTTCTACGGCGGCATCGTGATCGCCGCGCCGTTCATCATTTTCTTCATCGGCCAGTTCGTGCTACCCGCATTGCGTCTGCGCGAGAAGAGTCTCCTCTATCAGGTGGCCGGTACCGGCACGGTGCTCTTCCTGCTCGGCGTGGCTTTCTGCTATTTCATCATCCTGCCGATCACGGTCACCGCCACGGTCGAGTTCTCGGACTGGCTCGGGTTCAGTTCCGATCAATGGCAGGCGGAGGAATACATCGGGTTCGCCTTCAAGTTCATGATCGCGATGGGAGCCGGATTCCAATTGCCCGTCGTTATCCTGACGCTCGTGAAGGTCGGTCTGCTCGACCACAAAAAGCTCAACGCGTTCCGTCGCTACTGGATCGTCATCAACCTCGTCCTCTCCGCTGTCATTACGCCCTCAGGCGATCCGCTCACGATGTTGATTTTCGCCGCGCCGCTCCATGTGCTCTACGAGTTCTGCATCGTGGTGGCATGGTTCTGGAGTTGGCGTGATCGCCGTCGCGCGAAAGCCTCGTCGGCAGCTTGATCCGTCGCGAGCGATTGAATGACGCTCACCATTCCATCCGGTTGCAAAGTTAACCTGCTGCTGAACATCCTCGGCAAACGCGCCGACGGATTCCATGAGCTGGAGACCGTGATGCAGCCGGTGGCGTTGCACGATGAACTCACGTTCGCGCGCGGCGGTTCGGGTCTTCAACTCACCTGCAGTAATCCCGCGCTGCCCGTGGATTCGACCAATCTCGTCCATCGCGCCGCGACCGCGTTTCTCGAAGCCGCGCACATCGCGGATGGTGCGGACGGCGTTTCGATTCATCTCGCGAAAAACATCCCGATGGCCGCCGGTCTCGGTGGCGGCAGCGGCAACGCCGCCACCACATTGCTTGGCTTGAACGAGCTTTTCGGAAAACCGCTCTCGACGGAACAGCTTTTTCCGATTGCCGCGCGGCTCGGTTCGGATATTCCGTTCTTTCTGCAACAACAGCCCGCGCTCGCTCTCGGCCGCGGCGAGCAGGTGGAATCGCTCGCGCCGTTCGCCGCTTTGCGCGGCGCGTGGATTCTACTCATCCATCCCGGCTTCGGCATCTCCACGCCGTGGGCGTATCAATCACTGGCGAAATTCTCCTCGGCATTGAGCGGCACGCCCGGCCGGGCTCAAGCGCTCGTCGCGTTGTTGCAAACTGGCGATCTCGGCGCAGCGGGCGCGGCCTTTTACAACTCGCTCGAGGCGCCCGCGCTGCACAAGCATCCCATTCTTGCCCTCTATCAAGAATTCCTGCGCGCGAATGGTGCCGATGCCGCGCTGATGAGCGGCAGCGGTTCGACTACGTTCGCTCTCGTGCGTGGTGAATCCGCCGCCGCGGTGTTGTGCGAGAAGTTCCTCGCCAAGTTCGGTTCCGCGAATTGGACCGCCATCGCGCCGCTCTGATTTCCGACAAGCTTCCGCCTGTTCCATCGGCGCGCGTAAAATAAATCGTGTTCAACACGTGGCCTTCGTGTTTAACCTTTGGCCATGGACGCTCTCCTGAAACTTCTCCACGAGAATGCCGCGCTCAAGCCGGCTCAGCTCGCCGCGATGCTCAACCTCACCGAGGCCGAGGTCACCGCGAAGATCAAGCAGTACGAGACCGTCGGCGTGATCTTGGGCTACCGCGCCATCCTGCACGAGGAGCGGGCGGGGGTGGAGACTGTGCGCGCGGTGATCGAGGTGAAAATCACGCCCGAGCGCGAAGGCGGCTTCAACCGGCTCGCTGATCGCATCGCTAAATACGATGAGGTGCGCTCGTGTTATCTCATGAGCGGCGGCTACGATTTGCTCGTCGTCGTGGAGGGACGCAACCTTCGCGATGTCGCCACATTCGTCTCCGAGAAGCTCGCGACCATCTCAGGCGTGCTTTCGACCGCCACGCATTTCATGCTCAAGCCGTACAAGGAACAAGGGGTGCTGATGGCCGGCGAACACCGCGATGAGCGTCTTGCCGTGACGCCGTGAGGTTGCGCAGCGAATAGGGTTTGACCGGATGTTGAACTGCCATTCATGGCGGTTCACAAACGAAACGAAGAAAGCCCTATCGAAAACAAATGCGCTTGTAAATGTGATTCCAAAGCGGCCGCGATGGTCCTTGCTCGGTCTATCTTGGCTTCGCCGAGCAGGCTGGATCGGCCTTCGTCGGCAGCGTCGCATTCCAGTCCAGCACGAGCTTGGTCAGCCGAGCGACGATTTCGGGATGATGTTTTGACTGATCTTTGGCGACGTCTTCAGCCCGGTTCGCCTTGAGATTGTGCAGTTCGACCTTCTGGCCATCGAAGGTCGTCACCAGTTTCCAATCCCCCTCGCGCACCGCCAGATCAGGCCAGAAGTTGGGGTCCCTCTTGTTGCCGTTGATCCGCCAGAAAATGGGGCGGGTGCGCAGGAAGGGTTCGCCCTTGAGGGCCGGGAGCATATTTTCGCCATCGCCTTTGGCTTCGATCGGCGGGGTGACTCCGGCAACGGCGCAGAAGGTGGGGAGCAGATCCACC
>CAMASG010000086.1 GCA_945860945.1 Akkermansia muciniphila | reverse complement strand
GACGCCATCATCGCCGCCGGCGCGGGCACGGGCATCAGCGCTAAGTTCATCGAGAAGGGCGGGGCCGACCTCCTCATCGTCTACAACTCCGGCCGCTTCCGCATGAGCGGCCACGGCTCGACCTGCGGCCTCATGTCCTACGGCGATGCCAACGCCATCGCGATGGAGATCGGCGAATACGAGGTGCTGCCCACGGTGGAAGATATCCCTGTCATCTGCGGCGTCCACGCCACTGACCCGCGCCGCCGCATGTGGCACTGGCTCGGCAAGGTGAAGGAGATGGGCTTCAGCGGCGTGAACAACTTCCCCACGCACACCATCGTGGACGGCCACTTCCGCGGCGTGCTCGAAGAGACCGGCATGGGCGTGCAGAAGGAGTTCGAGATGATTGCCCTCGCGCGGAAGATGGACCTCTTCAGCATCGTCTATGTCGCCACGCCGGAGGAAGCCGTCGAGATGGCGAAGGCTGGCGCGGACGCCATCATCGCGCACGTCGGCACGACCGTCGGCGGCAGCATCGGTGTGAAGAAGGCGGTCGTGACGTGGGATTTCACGCTGAAGCGGACGCAGGAAATCATTGATGCCGCCAGCCGCGTGCGGAAGGACATCTTCTTCCTCTGCCACGGCGGCCCCATCAACACGCCCGAGGACGCCCACCGCGTCATGCAAGGCACCGATGCCGTCGGCTTCGTCGGCGCGAGCAGCCTGGAGCGCATGGGCGTCGAGGCGTCGCTCACGAACCTGACCAAAGAGTTCAAGCAGTTGAAATTGCCCAAGACCTCGCTCAAGCCTTACCAGCGCGGACGGTGACCATCTTCAATCCAGAAAAGCAGAAGGGACGGCTCACCGCCGTCCCTTTTTTATCTCAAGCGTCTTCTCGCCGCCGCTTTATTTCCGCACGCTGAACTTGTGCGTGGTGGTCTGGCTGTATTTCTGGCCGGGACGCAGGACGGTGCTGGGGAACTTGGGCTGGTTGGGTGAGTCGGGAAAGTGCTGGGTCTCGAGGCAGAGGGCGTCGTTTTTATTATAGACCTTGCCGCCTTTGCCGGTGTTGGTGCCGTCGAGGTAGTTGCCGGTGTAGAGCTGGATGCCGGGCTCGGTGGTGGAGATGCTCATCACGCGGCCGCTGGTGGGCTCGTAAAGTTCGGCGGCGAGCGTGAGCGGGCCGGGGCCTTTGGTGTTGAGCACATAGTTATGGTCGTAACCGCCGGGGTCGCTCTTGGCGGGGTTCGCTTTTAGCTGATCGAAGCGCGCGCCGATGGCGAGCGGTTGGGTGAAGTCCATCACGGTCCCTTTCACGGCACGGATCTCGCCGGTGGGGATGCTGGTCTCGTCCACGGGCGTGTAATGCTCGGCGGTGATACGGAGCTGGTGGGCGAGGACGCTGCCGCTGCCGGCGCCGGCGAGGTTGAAGTAGGCGTGGTTGGTGAGGTTGAGGACGGTGGCCTTGTCGGTGCTGGCCTGATAATCGATGCGCAGCTCGTTGTCGTTGGTGAGGGTGTACACCACCACCACGCTGAGCTTGCCGGGATAACCCTCCTCGCCGTCGGGGCTGGTGTAGGTGAATGTCACGGAGGGTCCGAGCGGGCTGATCTGCTCTTTGGCCTGCCAGATTTTCTTATCGAAACCTTTGAGCCCGCCGTGGAGGTGGTTCGGGCCGTTGTTGGTGGCGAGCTTGTAGGTTTGGCGATCGAGTGTGAACTGGCCTTTGGCGATGCGGTTGGCGTAACGGCCGGTGGTGCAGCCGAAGAAGGGATGGCCCTTGAGATAGCCCTCGAGCGAATCGAACCCGAGCACGACGTCGGCGAGTTTGCCCTTGCGATCGGGCACGTGCAACTCGGTGAGCATCGCGCCGTAGGTGGTAATCTTGGCGACGAGGCCGTTGCGGTTCACCAGCGTGTAGAGGTCGACGGGTTGGCCGTCGGCTTTGCCCCAGTCGGTTTTTGTGACGCCTGTTTTCATCGGATTTTTCGAAACCGCAGCGGGCGCGGCGGAGGCGGAGAGTAGTGGGAAGGCGGCGAAGGCGGCAACTAGGAAAGCGGTTTTCATAAGATTGTTGGCAATGGATTAAACCGACGCAGGCGCGGACACAATCATTTTTTCGCTTTCGCGAGGTTCGCCAGCAGCGCTTTTACACAAGCCTCGGCGAAGGCGGTGTCGTTGATGGCGCAGTCCATCTCGATGATGTGGATGTCGCGGCGCAGATGAGCGCTCAGGCTGTCGAAGAGCGCGCTGTCGGCGGCGGGGTCGTGGAATTTCTGGCCGAGCGCGCTGATGATGCTGATGGCCTGCCGCGGCAGCAGCACGGTGACGGGGCCGGTGGAGGCGTTGAGTTTCTTTGCGATGACTTTCCCGAGCTGCTCGCATTCTTCGGGCGTGGTGCGCATGAGCGTCACCTGCGGGTTGTGCTGGTAGAAATTGCGGTCGGCGAACTTCACCGGAACCGTTTCGCGCGGGCCGAAGTTCACCATATCGAGACAGCCGGGAACGATGATAGCGGGCGTGCTGGTGCGCGCGGCGGCTTCGAGCCGCGTGGGGCCGGCGGAGAGGATGCCGCCGACGAGTTCATCAGCCCACTCGGTGGTGGTGATGTCGAGCACGCCGGCGACCAGACCGGATTCGATGAGCGATTCCATCGTGCGTCCGCCGGTACCGGTGGCGTGGAAGACGAGGACTTCGTAGCCCGCGTTTTCCAAAAGCTTCTGCGCATGCTGCACGCAGGCGGTGGTGTTGCCGAACATGCTGGCGGCGATGATGGGTTTGTCCTCGGCGGAAGGCATGGTGGTCTCGACCATGCCGCAGATGGCGCCGGCGGCGCGCGTGAGAATCTGGCGTGAGATGTGGTTGAGGCCGGAGACATCCACGATGCTCGGGAACATCACGATGTCCTTCACGCCGACGTATTGGGCGGTGTTGCCGCTGGCGAGCGTGGAGACCATCACTTTCGGAAAACCAATGGGCAACGCGCGCATCGCCGCGGTGGCGATGGCGGTTCCGCCGCCGCCGCCGAGCGAAATCACGCCAGCGATTTTCTTTTCGGCAACCAATCGAGCGAGCAGGAGAGGCGCGGCGTCGGACATCGCGGCGACGCTTTCGCCGCGATCACGACGCGCAGCGAGACTTTTCAAATCAATGCCGCCTGCGATCGCGACCTGCTCGCGTGTGATGTCGGGCGCGAGTGTGGGCGGCGCGAGTGTGCCGACGTCGATGACGAGCGTTTGATGTCCGCGCTGGCGGATGAGCGCGGCCACAAAGCCGTGCTCCTCGCCTTTGCTATCCATTGTACCGAGAACCGCGATGGTCGCCATAGGATGGGCGGCGACTATCGTCGCGTGTCTGCGGCTTTGACAAGCTTGCGTTCGTCCGTGGCGATGCTTTCGAGAGGAGAGAGAGCCGCGAATTTGAGGCTTCCCACCGCGAAACGATTCTTTAATCTGCACTCCGCAAAACAATCAAACCTATGAGCAAAAAGTTCAACATCGCCGTCGTCGGTCTCGGTTTCGGATCCGAGTTCATCCCCATCTGGCAGAAGCATCCGCACACCCACTGCTACGCCATCTGCCAGCGCAACACGGACAAGCTCAATGCCGTGGGCGACTACTTCGGCGTGGCGAAACGTTACACAGAGTTCGCGGACGTGCTCAAAGATCCGAACGTGGACGCGGTGCACATCAACTCGCCGATTCCTGATCACGCGTGGATGAGCATCGCTGCGCTCAAGGCCGGCAAGCACGTCGCTTGCACCGTACCGATGGCGACCTCGATCGAGGATTGTAAAAAGATCGTCGCGCTCGTGAAGAAGACCGGGCTCAAATACATGATGATGGAGACCGTCGTGTACGCGCGCGAATACCTCTTCATGAAGGAGCTGCTCGACAAGGGCGAGCTCGGCAAGCTGCAGTTCGTGCAGGCGAGCCACCAGCAGGACATGGATGGCTGGCCGAATTACTGGCCCGGCCTCCCGCCGATGTGGTACGCCACACACTGTGTCGGGCCCGTCGCCGGACTCATCGGCAAGTCCGCCGAATACGTGAGCTGCTTCGGCTCCGGCACTATTCGGAAGGAGCTGCAGAAGCATTACAAATCGCCCTTCGCCGTCGAGACCGCGCACATCAAATTCAAAGACACGGACGTCAGCGCGCGCATCATCCGCTCGCTCTTCGACATCGCGCGCCAGTATCGCGAGAGCATCGATGTTTATGGCGACAAGAAGGCCGTCGAGTGGCCGTTGATCGAGCACGAACCGCTTGTCATTCACACCGCGAAGAAGCCCGAGCCGAAGATTCCCAGCCACGTGAAGTGTCCGGACTTCGCGAAGCGCCTGCCAAAAAGCATCGCGAAATACACGACGCAAGGGGTGTATGACTCGAGCAAGAAGACGCACCTTAGCTTCACGCAGGGCAGCGGTCACGGCGGAAGCCATCCACACCTCGCGCACGAGTTTGCGATGGCGTTGGCCGAAGACCGCGCGCCGTTCCCGAACGGGAAGCAGTCGGCGAACTGGACCTGCGTGGGCCTTTGCGCCCATCAATCCGCGCTGAAGGGCGGGGCGATTGTGAAACTGCCGAGCTTCACGCATTAACCTCCGAGCAGCAGGCGTCGAGAGATTTTAGTGGAGATACGGGGCGGGGAAGGAAACTTCCTCGCCCTTATTTTTTCTCCGCGCCAACGGCGGGTTGAATGATGGCGGCGACGGCGGAATCAGGCCGAAGATATTTGCGAGCGACATCACGTGTTTGTTCCAAGCTGACCGCTTCGAAGCGGGCGACCTCGTCGTCCGTGTTCGCGTGGCCGAGGCCATACAGTTCATCGAGCGCCGTCTCCATCGCGAAGCCGCCGAGATCTTGCCGCGAGATTTTCTTTTGGCCAACAACCTTGGCTTTGGCGCGCTTCAACTCCGCCTCGGTGAGGCCGTGCTCGCGGAGCGCGGCGGCCTCGGCGAGAAGTTCATGTTCGACCTGCTCGGCTTTTTCCGGAGCGGTGCCGGCGTAGAAAGCGAAGAAGCCGGGAGCCAGCCCTTCGAAGTTTTGCGCGCCAACGTAGTAGGCAAGCCCGAGTTCCTCGCGGATGCGGAGGAACAGGCGCGAGCCGAGGTCGCTGCACGATTCCTGAATCAGCTCGAGCGCGAAACGGTCGGGATTATCGAGCGCGACGCCGGGGAAGCCGAGCACGACCACGGCCTGTTTCTTGTCGCGCGTGTCGTGGACGTGCTGAAGCGTCGTCGGTGCGGACGCGGATTGCGGCGCGGCGGGCGTCTCGCCAGCGGTCCAGCGTCCGAAGGCTTTCTCCACTGCCGCGCGCGTGGCTTCCGCATCCACATCGCCGTAGATGGCGAGCACGCAGTTGTTCGGAACAGTGAGGCGGCGATGAAAAGCGGCAAGGTCAGCGGCTTGCAATCGCGTGACGCTCGTTTCGTTGCCGTGCGGATCGAGGCCGTAGCCAGCCTCACCGTAGAGGCGGCGGCGCATCAGGCGAAAAGCGCTCTGAAGCAATTGATCCTTCTGCGCTTTGAGACCCGCGAGCTGCACCTCGCGTTCGCGTTCGATGTCGGCGGCGGGGAAGGACGGGTTCAGTATCACGTCCGCGAGCAAGTCGAGGCCGAGGTTGAAATCCTCGCGCAACACCTCGGCATTGACACCGAAACTCTGGTTGCCGCCGTAGCTGTCGAGCGCGCCGCCGACAGATTCGATCTCGGAGGAAATCTGCTCAGCGGTGCGCGTGGGCGTGCCTTTGATCAGCAATCGGCTCATCAACTGAGTGATGCCGTTGTTGGCGGCAGTCTCGGCCACGGCGCCGCCTTGAAACACAGTGCGGAACTCGACGAATGGCAGGCGGTGACTTTCTTTCACCAACAGGCGCAGGCCGTTGGAGAGGGTGAATTTCTGGATGGGATTCTCGACGTTGATTTCGTCGGTGACGGCCTTTTTCGGCGCGCCGCCCGTGGGCAGGAGCGCGTAGAGCGTGTGGTTGTCGCTGGTGAGATAATGGCGCGCGACGCGGCGGATGTCGGCGGGCGTGACGCGTTTCACCGCGGCGAGGTAACGCTCGGAGAAGTTGAGATCATTCGCGGCGTTCCAGTTCGCGCCGAGATCCTGCGCTTGGCCGGTCATCGTCTTGCGGCTGGCGAGCATGCCGGCCACGAATTGTTTGATCACCTTCGTCAACTCGGCTGGCAGGACCAACTCCTCGCGCAACCGCGCGATCTCGGCCAGCATCGCGTCGCACGCGGGCTGGAATTTATCCGCGTCCACTATGGCGCTGAGGCCGAGAAGGCCGGTGTTGCCGGGGCTGTAAATCCAGGCGTCAGCCGAGTGGACGACCCCTTTCTTCTCGCGCACCTGCTGGTAAAGACGCGAGCTACGGCCGTTGCCGAGCAGCGTGGAAAGGACGTCGAGCGCGGGCACGTCGGGGTGATGGATGTCCGGAATGTGCCAACTGTAATGCACGTGGCCGAGCTCGATCGCGGTCTCCTCGATGACTTCGCGCGCGGCGAGTTGGCGCGGCTCGGAGGGGATGAGCAGCGGCGTCACGGATCGGGCTTTGGTCTTGGCGAAACTCTCGCGGATTTGCGCGACGACCTCGTCGATCCGCATGTCGCCGACGATGACGAAGAAGAGATTGTTTGGCGCGTAACGGGCGCGGTAATAGCCGACGATGTCCTCTCGTTTCAGTTCGTTGAAGATGTCGAGCAAGCCAATGACGGGCAAGCGATACGGACTGCGTACATACGCAGTTTCGAAAAGTCGTTTACTCGAACGCCGGTGCGGGTCGTCCTGCCCCATGTCCATCTCGCGGCGGATGACGTCGAGTTCCTTGGCGAGCGTCTCCTCGGGCAGCGTGGCGTTCTGGACGATGTCGCACAGGATGTCGATGGCGATGCGCGCACCAGTGTTCGGCACGTCGATGTAATAGACCGTTCGGTCGAACGACGTATAGGCGTTCATGTAACCGCCGGCTTCCTGAACCTCCTGATCGATCCGACTGCCGGTGCGTGTCGGCGTGCCTTTGAAAAGCATATGCTCGAGCACGTGCGAAAGACCGGCGCCGAGCCACGCGCCTTCGTGGATGCTGCCGGTCTTGCACCACACTTGCGCAGAGACGACCGGCGCGGAGTGGTCCTCGCGGATGATGATGGTCAGGCCGTTGTCGAGCGTGATGACGCGGACACCAGCGGGCAGGGCGGGGATGCCGTTGGCGTCGTCAGGGGAAGGGAAAACCTCGTGCATTGCGAGGTGCATCATCGGCCGAAGCCGGTCGGCGGTCAACTGCCGCCTACGCGCGTCGCGACTCAGGCGCTCTCGGATTCAGTGGCGCGGCGGTAACGCTTCGTTGCGGGCGGCGTGGTGGGCGGCAGGAACGGCGTGCGCAAGGCGGTGTTGAAATCGTAACCGTTCTTGAAATCAGCGAGGTCGTCCTGATCGGTCTTCGCCAGCAGGCCGCTTTCGACAAGGTTGAAGACGATCTTACCGAAATCTTCGCAGCAGTTCACGCCCCACTCGGCGAGGACGGCGAAAGCCATCGGACCGAACTGATCGAGTGCATGGGCGCGCAGACCGTCGAGAAGTTCCTGGCCAGTGACGTGCCGAGAGGGGGTCTTCGAGCCTTTACTGATACGCTTCTGCGTGTAGTCCAGCCCTTCACGCACGAAATGATACGCGTCGCGGTGGTAGCACGTGTTGGCGGCGAGGATTGCCTCGAGCACTTCATCAAAACTCAGCGTTTGCATTCGGTCACGGTAGCGCATGGATCTTGACCAGTTTGGGGAGATGGGCAGTACGCCATGCCTTCACCGCCAGACCGGTCAACAGCAGGAACAGCACGACGGCAACGACCATCTGCTCCCGCTGAGTGAGCCATTTCACGGCTCCGACCCTAACCGAACTATTACGACGCTGCAACATTCACTAACTTATTCGGCACCACGATGATTTTCTTTACCGTTTTTCCATCGAGGAACGATTTTACTTTCTCGCTCGCCAAGGCCGTCGCCTCGATCTCCGCCTGCGTCGCACCGCGCGGCACGCGAATCACGTCGCGCAGTTTGCCGTTCACTTGCACGGGGATTTCCAGCGTGTCCTCGATGAGATGGGTCGCGTCGAATGCCGGCCACGGCGCGTAAGTGAGCGAAGGCGCTGATTGGCCGGCGTGCAGTTTTGCCCACAGTTCTTCCGCAATGTGCGGCGCGAAGGGCGCGAGTAGTTGCAGGAATGGGCGCATCACGGATCGCGGACGCGTTTTCCAGGCGGTCGCTTCGTTCACGAAAACCATCATCGCGCTGATGGCGGTGTTGAA
>CAMASG010000085.1 GCA_945860945.1 Akkermansia muciniphila | reverse complement strand
GCATCGCCGTAGGACATGAGGCCGCAGGTCGAGCCGTGGCCGCTCATGCGGAAGCGGCCGGAGTTGTAGACGATGAGGAGGTCGGCCCCGCCCTTCTCGATGAACTTAGCGCTGATGCCCGTGCCCGCGCCGGCGGCGATGATGGCGTCGCCCTTCTTGATGGTGGACATCAAGCGGTCGCGGACTTCCTTGCGCGTGTAGGGATTTCCTTTTCCGGTCCAGGGGTTGGGCATAATGGTCGCTCGCGTTCAGGTTGAGGCGTAAAAAACGTGCGCGAACTTTGCCGCGAGGCCAGGCGAAATGCAATCATCCCAAGCTGAATAGGGCTTGAAGGCCGCGTGCGCGTGCGGCTTAATCGATTCGCTAGGGCCCGTGGAATGCGGACTTGTGAACCCCGCCAGGGCCGGAAGGCAGCAACGGTGCTTGCTCCACATCTGCCGCGGTCACCCTAGCATTTCCTCTCTCCCTATCGGACGCGAAAGAAGCGTTCATCTGCCGATACTTTTTCCTTCATCATTCCGCCGGCATCCTTCAACCTTCGCGCGTGTCTTATCAGGTCATAGCGCGGAAGTACCGTCCGCAGCGGTTCGCCGATGTGGTCGGACAGGAGCACGTCACGCAGACGCTCTCGAACGCCATCACCGCCGGCCGCATCGCGCACGCCTATCTTTTCTGCGGCCCGCGCGGCACGGGCAAGACCACCGTCGCGCGCATCTTCGCCAAGGCGCTCAACTGCACCGACGGACCGAAGGCGGACTTCGACATGGCCGATCTGCGTTGCGTGGAAATCGCCGAAGGCCGCGCGCTCGACGTGCTCGAGATCGACGGCGCGAGCAACAACGGCGTGGAACAGGTGCGCGAGTTGCGCGAGACGTGCAAGTACTCCCCCGCCGCCGGCAAGTTCAAGATCTACATCATCGACGAAGTGCACATGCTCTCGACGGCCGCGTTCAACGCGCTGCTGAAGACGCTCGAGGAACCGCCCGCGCACGTGAAGTTCCTCTTCGCCACCACCGACCCTCAAAAGGTGTTGCCGACGATTCTCTCGCGCTGCCAGCGCTTCGATCTGCGCCGCATCCCGAACCGCCTCATCGTGCAGCACCTCGCCTCCATCGCGGAAAGCGAGAAGGTGAAAATTGACGACGCGGCGCTCCACGCCATCGCCCGTGGCGCGGATGGCGGCATGCGCGATGCCGAGTCCACGCTCGACCAACTCATCAGCTTCTGCGGCGACTCCATCGAGGAGAGCGATGTCCTCTCGATGTTCGGCCTCACCGCGCGCAGCCAGATTCTTGCGCTCAGCCGCGCCATTCTCACCGGCGAAGCGGAGACCGCGCTGCGCGAATTGAACAGCCTCGCCAACGGGGGCAAGGATCTCGGCCGTCTCCTCGCCGATTTGCTCGCGCACTTTCGCAACCTGCTCGTCTATCAAGTCTCCAAAGGCGACCTCAGCCTGCTCGAGATTTCCGAGGCGGAGAAAACCGCCCTCGCCGAGCAATCCAAACTCGCCGCCACCGACGCCCTCGCGCGCATTCTCGAAACGCTGACCGACACCGAGGGCCGTCTGCGCGATGCGGCTTCGAAGAAGATTTTGATCGAAGTCGCGCTCCTCAAATCCATCGAAGCCACACGCGCCGTGAGTCTCGACGCGGTTCTCAAGCAACTCCAGCAACTGCGCGCCGAAGGCGGTGGCTCTGTCACGCCCGTCGCCCCAGCCAACATCGCTGCGCCCCGCGTTACCGCCACCATCATCAGCGAAACCGCACCGGCCAGTTACACTGCTCAAAAAACTGTCGCAGCACCCGCCGCGACGCCGACGCCCACGCCGGCCGCCCCTGCTCCTCTCTCGGTTTCCATCGCTGCTCCCATCGAGCCCAAGCCCGCCGGCGGCGCGGTTGATCTGAATGTTCTCTGGCCGCAGTTGCTCGAGGCCGTCGGTCGCGCGAGCCAGTTCACGCGCAGCTATCTCATCGAGGCGCATCCGATTTCCTTCATCAAGGAAACACTCGCCATCGGTTTCGATCCCGAGTTCGCCGATCACCTGAGTCTCGTGGACAACCCGAAGAATCACGCGTTGATCCAGACCAAGCTGCGCGAAATGGGCCACACGCATCCCACGGTGAAGTTCGTGAAGTCTGAACGGCCGATTGGTTTCAACACTCCGCCGACAGCGACGGCTCCCGCGCCGATCGCCGCCACCGAACCCACCCTCAAGCCCGCCTTTGCCGAGCCGCCCAAGAAAAAAACCTCCGCGCCGGTGAGCATGGAGGAGTTCAAGAACGACCCGTTAATCCAGCAGGCATTGGAGATTTTCAAAGGTCAGATCGTTGATGTCCGCAAATAACCCTCGCCCCATTAATCTATGTCCAGCATCGGAAAATTGATGAAGCAAGCTGCGAAGATGCAGCAACAGATTCAGGATATTCAGACCGGCCTCGCCGAGCGCACTGTCGAGGCCACCAGCGGCGGCGGCGCGGTGAAGGTCACCGCCAAATGCAGCGGCACGCTCGCCAGCATCAAGATTGATCCGGCCGCCATGAATCCGGCCGACGCGCAACTCCTCGAGGACATGCTGCTCAGCGCGACCAATAATGCGCTCGCGCGGGCCAAGGAAATTGCCGATCAGGAGATGGGCAAGGCCACGCAAGGCTTCGGCATGCCGGGGATGATGTAAACGAAGAAGGTTGATGGCCGCTCTTCCTGAACCAATCGTCGCGCTCATCACCGCGCTGGGCAAACTGCCCGGTGTCGGTCCGCGTTCGGCTGAACGTCTCGCTCTGCACCTCGTGCAGGCGGAAACGGACGGCGTGCGGCAACTCGCGCAAGCCATCCTCACCGCGCGCGAGAAAATCCAGTCCTGCCAAATTTGCGGCGCGCTCACGGAAAAACAACCGTGCGTTCTCTGCACCGATTCGCGTCGCGATAGCTCGCTCCTTTGCCTCGTCGAACGCGCGGTGGACATTCTCAGCGTGGACAAAGCCGGCACGTTCACCGGCAAGTTCCACGTGCTCGGCGGGAAGATTTCGCCGCTGAATGGAGTTGGCCCGGAAGATTTACGCATCGATGAACTCGAGTTGCGCCTCGGTCGTGAACCGATCCAAGAGGTCATCCTCGCGCTCGGCAGCGACGTGGAGGGAGATGCCACGAGCTACTATCTCGCCAAGCGATTGGCCGCACGCGGGGTGAAGGTCACGCGCATCGCTCACGGCCTGCCCGCCGGCAGCGGACTGGAGTTCGCTGACGAACTCACGTTGAGCCGCGCGATCGAAGGCCGCCGCGAAATCCAGTGAGCGTGTCTCCCCAAAAAGCCGTCGTATTCGACTTGGGCAAGGTGCTGCTCGATTTCGACTACAGTATTCTCGTTCACCGGATGGCGCCGCGCTCACGGATGAGCGAAGCGGAACTGAACCAACTTCTCAACCAAGCGCCGCTGCTCCTTCGTTACGAGACCGGCGCGCTCTCCACGCCTGAGTTTTTCGACGAAGTGCAGAGTGCTTCCGGTTTCAATGGCAGTATCGAGGAGTTCACCGCCTTCTTCGCCGATATCTTCACTCCCATTGAACCGATGATCGCGCTGCACGCGCAACTGCGGTCGCGCGGCGTGCCGACGTATATTTTCTCGAACACGAACGACATCGCCATCGTGCACATCCGACGGACGTTCGCGTTCTTCGCCGATTTCGACGGTTACGTGCTCTCCTATGAACACAGCGCGATGAAGCCCGATGCGCCGCTCTACGCTGTCGTCGAGGGAATCACCGGACTACGCGAAGCGGACCTGCTGTACATCGACGATCGCCAGGAGAATATCACCGCCGGTGTAGCGCGCGGTTGGAACGCCATTCTCCATCAAGAACCCGCCACCACGGAAGCGGCTATGCGCGCAACCGGCCTGCTGGGTTAAACATCCCGCGCACGGCTTCGCTTCGACCGCGACGCGATGTCAGCGCGCACGTGAATCAGGTCACTTGCCGAGCAGATGCTCGATCACCATTTGATCAAGCGCCTGATAATCGCGATTGGCGATGAGCGACTTGGCCTGCTTCTCATCGTAGCTGCGCACCTTCTCGAGCAGTCGGAGGAACGTGCGCCGGCTGTTATCGAGATGCGCCATCCAATGCTCAACCTTCGTGGTGCGGAAGGGGTGGACATCGAAGCAGACGTACTCGCCGTTCTTCCCGTAGCCATTGCGCTCCAGCGCGCGCACTTGATCGAAAGCGCTGCGGAGATTGGTGCAACCAAAGGGGCGATCCTGATCGTATTTCAAACCGTTCTGGTCGTTGAGATGGAGCGACCAGAGCTTGCCAAACGACATGGCGAAGTCGATTTCGTCGGCGGGGTCGATGCCCGCGAGTATGGCGTGCGCGCTCTCGATGAGGCAGCCGACGCGCTTCGGATCCCGCGTGAGCTGGGCGATGGCGAGCGCGTGGCCGATAGTCGGCAGATACGCGTGATCCATCGGCTCGTTCGGCTTCGGCTCGATCGAGAGCCGCGCCTTCTTGTCGTACGCGAGCATCGCGTCGAACGCCTCGACGAGCAGCTCCACGCTGCGTCGGCCGTCCTTCGCCTCGCGGATGTAAGTGCCCTCGCGCGCGAGCCAGAGCACGATGAGATCGGTGCCGAGAATCTTGCCGATATCGATGCAGCGCTTCGAACGGTCGATGGCGTATTGGCGATGGCGCTTGTCGTTACTGGTGTACGCACCATCAATCGTCTGCGGCGCGAACCAAAGCCGCGGCGCAACCATCTCGGCGACGATTCCTTCACCGTCCAACCGCTTCTTCAGCTCCTTGGCTTCCTTCCGAATCTGCGACTCCGACTTGCTGTCGATGTCCGGCACCGCGTCGTCGTCGTGGAACATCATCGCGTCGAACCCGAGCTTCTTGAGCTGGGCTAGCTTCCAGTCGAACGTCTGCGCCGGACGCGTCGTCGGGCCGTAGGGATCCTGTCCCTCGCTGATATTCCACGGACCGAAACAGAACTTGTAGTGATGCTTCATAATGCGCGACACGCTGCCGGACTCCGTTGTTGAAAGGAAGCGGAAAACCGTGAGCCGCGAAGAGTCGCTTGCTAACGTGGCGCGATGACGGACAAGGAAACCGCGCTCCAACCCCTCCTGATTTCCGGCCGCGTGGAGATGCGCACGGGCAATGGACACTTGCCGAAGCTCGTCCTCACCGCGGCGCGCAGCACGGCGGAAATCTATCTGCACGGCGCGCACGTGACGCACTTCCAAAAACAGAACGAGCGGCCGCTGCTCTTTATGAGTGCGCAGAGCCTCTTCGCTTCGGACAAACCAATCCGCGGCGGCGTGCCGCTCATCTTTCCGTGGTTCGGCCCGCGAGACGGCGCAGCGGCACACGGCTTCGTTCGAACCGCCGCGTGGTCACTCGTGGAATCCAGCGTCACGGATAACGAGACCAGCGTGACGCTCGAACTCGCGCAAGCGGCCGATTCAGCAGAATGGCCCGCCCACCGGCTGCGTTACCGCGTGATTGCAGGCGAGACGCTCCGGCTCGAATTGGAAACCGCAAACACCAGCCTTACCCGCGAACTGAAGTACGAAGAGTGCCTGCACACTTACTTCGCCATCGGCGACATTCACGCGACGCGCATCACCGGTCTGCAAGGCGTGCATTATCTCGACAAGGTGGACCATTTCACTGAGAAGACCGAGACCGCGCCGGAGATCGCCATCACCGGCGAGACCGATTGTGTTTATCTGAACACGACCTCCAGCGTCACCATCACCGACCCCGCGTGGCGGCGGCAGATTGTTGTGGAGAAGAGCGACTCCAACTCGACCGTGGTCTGGAATCCGTGGATCGCCAAAGCCAAAGCGATGGCCGATTTCGGCGACGACGAATATCCCCAGATGCTCTGCGTGGAATCGGGCAACGTGGACGGCAACCGGCTTACGCTCGCGCCGGGCGCGAACGCAACGCTGGCCCTCGAGTTGCGCAGCGAGGCGTTCTGAACCTCACTTCACTTTCCGGAACTGCACGCCGTCGCAGACGACGTGGCCGTCGGTCTCTTTGTTGGAAAGCGTGACGATGACAGGCTTTCCAGCGGCGAGTTGAAACTTGCCGAGCGAAAGAACTCCGCCGCCGCGCACCTCTTTCTGATTCACCTTGACCGTGCGCGGTTCCGCGCCCGCGATAGCGATGGTGACGGGCACGTTGCTGGCACGATTTGAAAACGGCGGCCACAGCAAAATTACTTCGTACTCGCCGGCCTCTTTAATCTCCGGTGTGAAGGCGAGCACCATCTCACCCTTGCGGCTGTCGCTGTCATGCACGTAACCGGCGCCGACCTTCCAGCCTTGCGAGTTGGAGAGCGTCCAGTCGCCGGCCTGCTTCGCGTCCGCCTCGTCGAGCACGATACCCTCGAGCTTCACATCGATCTTGCCAGCAGCAGGTCCCGTCTTCGGCCCAGTCCATGCGAGCACCTGTTTGTCGGCGAGTAGGCGTTCCCGAAGCTTGGCGTAATTGATTTTCTGCACAGGAACCTTCTCATCAATCGCCTGCAGCGCAGCCGTGGCGGCGGACTGGCCGAGCACCATGAAAACCGGCTCCATGCGGATCGAGCCATAGGCGATGTGCGTGGCGGAAAGACAGACAGGCGCGAAGAGGTTTGCGCACTCGGCGGCCTTCGGGACGAGGGAACGGTAACTGATCGGATACGGCGGGAAGCCACCTATCTGCACGTCGCCCTCGTTGCGGACGTGGCCGCTGGCGTCCACGTGACGCTGCGTATTGTGGGAATCCATCGTGTAAGCGGCGAGACCCACGGCGTCCTCCGCCACGACACGGCCCTGACAATTCTGCTGCGTCATCACGTAATCGGAAACCATCCGCCGTGCCTCGCGCACGTAGAGTTGCTCCTGCCAATTGTCGGTGTCGGCGAACTCGTCCTTACACTTGCCCCAGCGCGAGACCTCCTTGCGGACGCTCTCCGGCACGCGCGAATGGTTCGCGAGCGTCCACATCAAACCGAACTGATACTCGCGGTGACGCGCGACAATCTTTTCGCGCTCAGTGTAACTGGCCTCAGGAAAATCGTAGTTCTGGCCTATGAAGTCGGTGGAGAAACCTTGGTTATTGTTCACGTCGGTCTTGCGATTGGGCATCGAGGAGTTAATCCACGGAATGCCTTTGTAGCCGGCCTCGTAGTTCCGGAAAAGCAGCTCGTACCAAAGCTCGCTGTAACCCTCGGGCTTGGCGAACGGGATGCGGTTCTCCGGATGATCGGTGAGGCACATGCGGAAATTGTAAGCCTGCACTCGTTTGTCGGCGGCGCCTTCCGCGCCGGGGCCTTTCGCGTCAATGGTCGGGAGAAGCCCGCTCGCAGCGTCGCCCTTTTTCACATACGGATCCACGCCCGCGACGAACTGGTGGTGCCGCGCATTCTTCCTCTGCACGCCGTTGATTGTCTCGTTGTATTGAGCGTTTGCCTCGCGGCCGACCGTGTAAGAACCGCCCGCCGCAGCCAAAAGATCACCTTCGTACGTGGCATCCATGAACATCTTCGCTCGGAAGACGCGGCCCGATTCCATCGCGATGGATACGATGCGCAGGCCCTCTTTCTTAACGCCCGCCTTGCGATCGAGACGCTCGCCATACACGACCTCCACGCCCGCTTCGCGCACGAGGTCATTCATCACCTTCAACGCCGCACTCGGCTCGAAGGTCCACATCGTATCCTCACCCTTCCCACTCTGCGTCTGACCACCGTCGCGATACGTCTCGCGCTTCTGCCACTTCCACGCGGCCTCATCCTGATAGTGCGCACGAAGGCGTTGATAAAACTCGCGAGCGATGCCGCCGATGGCCGCCTTGTTGCCGATGTCCGTCTGCCCAAGCCCGCCGGTGGTGAGCCCGCCAAGACGCTTCGTCGGCTCAATCAGCACGACCGAACGGCCCATGCGTTTGGCCTGCAACGCCGCCGCCACGCCGCCGGAAGTGCCGCCGTACACGCACAAATCCAATTCGTCCAACGCCGCCGCGCTGGAAATCTGCGCGAAACAAACCGCAGCGATACACGCCGCCCTCAGAAAGCACATCGTGGCTGTCATCCGCATCACAGTGCCGACCTCGTCCGCATCCTGTCAAACTCCGCTCACGTCGTTTCAAGTCTTCCAAAGAGTGCTGGTCTGCATACCGCGCTCAAGGCATCCTGTGCGTATGGACAACTGCTTTCGTTTGGCGTTTGCATCACTCCTGACACTCAGCGCAGTCCACGCGGGAGCGGCGCCGTTGGATTTTGCGCATCAGATCGTGCCCGTGCTGCGCGAGCATTGCGCGGAGTGTCACACGGGGGACAAAAAGAAGGGTGGGCTTTCGATGAACACGCGCGCCGATCTGCTCGCGGGTGGCGAGAACGGCAAGGTGGTCATCGCCGGCGATAGCGCGAAATCCAAGCTCATCGCGGCCATTACTTCGAAGGATGC
>CAMASG010000084.1 GCA_945860945.1 Akkermansia muciniphila | reverse complement strand
AGGAATTTTCCGGCGAATCCCGGGAATTACGCGAAATTCCCCGCCATTAATGAGCTTCGGATCGTGGTTATTCTTCAAATTATCAACCACTTACGACGGACTCCCTGTTTTTAGATGCGGCTGACAAAAAACCTTGCGCTGGGGGGGGGTGACATGGCACAAAGAGAAATACCAACACGCGGAAAAGGAGAAATCCTATGGCTGACTATATTCCATCTGCCGATGACGCGAAAATCATCTGGCTGACCAACCTCAAGGAGAGCATCGATGCGTACTCCGCCGCGCTCGGCATCACCGCCGCGCGCGTGACGCAGATCAAGGCGTGGTGCGACGCGCTGATTGGCTCCATCAACGCCACGAACACCGCCAAGCAAGCGTGGCTCTCCGTGGCCGCCGGCAAGGCCACGCAGGAGACCACCAGCCTCGGCGGCCTGCGCGGCGAGATCGCGCAATGGAAGCCGAACCCGAATATGACGCCCGCCATCGAGGCTGCGCTGAAGATCGTGGGCGGCGGCGGCGGCTTCGACCCGAACACCTTTAAGGCCGACATCACCGGCGAGGCCTTCAGTGGCTACGTGCGGATTAAGTTCAAGAAGGGCCACACCAACGGCATCAACCTCTTCTACCGGCTCAAGGGCCAGAGCGTGTGGAAGTTCGTCTCGCGCGACACCAATTCCCCCTACGACGACCACACCCCGCTGGCCGTGCCCGGCGCCGCCGAGGTGCGCGAATACGAAGCCTTCGGCGTCCTCAACGAACAGCAAATCGGCCAAGCGAGCGACATCGTGAGCGTGACGTTCGGAGGATGACGCGGATGCCAAATCCTGAAACACATCACAAAATGAACATGGAAACAGAAACCCCATCCACACCCTCAGAAACCTCACCCACACCCTTAATGACTCGTTATGCAGACGCTTACCAATACGCCCGGATGATTGTGAAGGTCGGCGACTTACTAGATGCCGCCGGTCCAGTAGGCTTCATTGTGGGGGCTCTCATCGCCGTCCTGTGGTGCATCGTCGAATTGGTTAAGGGAAACTTCGGTAATGGCGTGGCAGTCTTCATTGCTTGCGGAGGGTCTGGCGTACTCTTTTGGCTGCTGACGTGGTTGGCCGGTTTCTTGATGAAGGTGGCTGCCCAGATGATGATGTCGCAGTTGGATATTGCAGTGAACACCTCGTTCATCCTCAGCAATGAGCAGAAGGAGGAGATCATGTCGATCAAGTAGCGCCCGTCCGTGCCTTCTCCATTCCGCGGGCGATACCGAAGCGGAGGCCGTGGCGAACGCCAAAGAGGCGTTGGCGCTGTGGTTCAAGTAACCCCCTTACTTCGCTGCTGCGGGCATTTCTTCTAAAACTTCACCTGCTGCAGGAACTTCAAGGTCTGGGGGATCTGCTCCAGGACGGCCGGCGACTCGTCCTCGATGAAGTAATGTTTCACGCCGCTTTCCTTGGCGGCTTTGAGGATGGCCGGCCAGTCCATCTGCCCCGTGCCGAGGGGGACGTCATTGGTCACATCCGTCTTGCCGCTGGGGTCGCCGGTCTTGACCCCTTTCTTGAGGTCTTTGAGGTGCATCAATTCCCAGCGGCCCGGATATTTCTTGAGCCACTTCACGGGGTCCTCGCCGGGGAAGGTGACCCAGAGCACATCCATCTCGAAGCTGACGTGCTTGGGGTTGGTCTCTTTCATGAGGAGATCCATCAGCGCGCCGTCGCCATGCTTGAGAAACTCGTAGCCGTGGCAATGGTAGAAGAGGCGGATGCCCTGCTTGGCGGCAATCTCGCCCGCCTTGTTGAAAACGGCGATGGCATCGCGGACGGCGGCCTCGGTGAAGGGGGGCTTGTGGGAGATCCACGCGCAGCCAGCGTATTTCAAGCCGAGCGCCTTGGCTTCGGCGACGACTTTCTCGGGCTCGTTCTTGATGCGGTCGTAGGGGAAGTGGCCGCTGATGGGTTTCAAGCCGTGGCTGGCGAGTAGCGCGGTGAACTTCTCGGGAGCCATGTTATACACCCCGGCCAACTCGACGTGCTTGAAGCCGAAATCGGCGGCCTGCTTGAGCGCTTTGGGTGGATTCTGCGTGGCGATGCCGCGCAGACTGTAAAGTTGCAGGCCGATCTCGGCATCAAACTGGGCGGCGCGCGTGGCAACGGCGGGGAGGAGGAGAGCGGCGAGAAGTAGGGAGAGAAGCATCCGCATAATCATGCCCGCCAGTAGAAAGGAACGGGGAGGTTTTGCAAGGCGGACGTTGGTGAAGCGGTCAGGTCACTTCGCCGCCTTGAGAAAAGCGAGAAGGTCGGCGAGCTCCTGCTTCGTCAGCACTTGCTCCATACCATCGGGCATGAGGGAGACTTTGCCAGGGCGGATTTCCACGACCTCCGCGCGAGCAATCCGCGCTTCCGTCTGAGGACCGGTGGCGATGACGACTTCGTCCGGCGCATCCTTGAGAAGAATCCCGGTGTGATCCTCGCCGCCCTTGGTCGCCAGAGTGAACGGCTCGTAGCTGCGCACGAAACTGACACTGGGATAGACGATGCTCTCGAGCAGATCCATCTCCGACCGCACCTGCCCGATGCGCGTGAGGTCCGGCCCGAGCCTGCCGCCGAGGTAGCCGATGGCGTGACAGGTGGCGCAGGCGGATTTCTGGCTGTTGAAGAGCTGATGCCCGCGCCGGATGTCGCCGCCGCCGAGAGTGGGCAGAAGCGCCTCGAGATGGGCGCGCTGCTTGGCGGCATCCGCGTTGAGGAGGTCGAGCAATTCCGCGCCAGCGTCCTGAACCGGCTTGGGATACTTCGCGAGAAGTGGCTTGAGGAGGTCCACGCGCAGACCGCGCAGAGCGGTGGAGCCTTTCAGAGCGGCAACGAGCTTGAGGCCGAGCGGTTCACTCGGAGATTTATCGAAGGCAGGGAGAAGCTTGGGCGCGTCGAGCGGAGAAATCCCGTTCATCGCGCCGGCCAGCGCGAGCTGTTGCGCGGGAAGAAGCTTCGCCTTCGCGAGAACCGTGGCGGCAGCGGCACGGTTGAGCGGCGGCTTCGCAGGAAGAAGATTCGCCAAGAGGAAATCGAACAGAGCGGCGTCCGCGCCGGCGAGGTTTCCGGCGGCAACGAGGGCATCCAAGCGAACGTCGTCGGGGATGGCCCGGTCGCGCCCGGCGGTTTCGAGGGCGGCGAGAAAGGCGGCGGCATTCTGCTTCGGCGTCGAGAAGGTGCGGGCGGTTGCCACCGTGGCGCGGACGAGGTCCGCATTGGAATCCCGAAGCAACTCAGCGACGACGGGCGGCCACGTGGCAGGAGTGTCTTTCACCGCGGCGCCAGCCATCGCGCGCAAGGCGAGGAGGCGAATGGGGGCGGGGGATTTCCCGTCCCGCACGAGGTTCACCAGGAGATCTTGGATGTCAGGAGACTTGGCGAGGCGGGAAAGCTGCGTCTGCATTTCAACCCAATCGGGGCCGGCGGGAATCGGCTGCGCGAGGAGGGCGCGGAAGTGGAGAGCGAGCGGTGCGCCCCAGTCCGGCCTGTGGCTGACAATCCACGCGGCGGTCTGCTTGAGGGCCGGCTCGGGGGAATTGAGAAGGGGAAGGACGTCGCTGGGCTTGAGCGCGCCGCCGCCCCGTTGGTCGAGCGCAATCAGGAGCGCGGCGGAGGGACGAGCGGCGTTCGGCGTTGTGGCGCTGGCGTTCTCGCCGGCTTCGATGACGGCGTAAATGAGTGAGTGCCAGAGAACGCGCTGGGCGTCGGTGGGGTTGGCGCTGCTGCCGCGAGCCTTGTCGGCAGCGGCGAGAAGCGTCGCGACAGCGTTGGGGTGAGGGATGCGGCCGAGAGCTTCCGCCGCGGCGCGAACAATCGGGGCATCGCCGGAAGTGACGAGAGCGAGGAGCCGGCTGCCGGCCTGCGTGTCGCGCCAAACGCTCGTCACGTGAATGGCGGCGTGGCGCACGGAGGAATCGGTGTCGTTCAACGCGGCGCGGACAACCGCGCGCGCGGCGTCACCAGAAATGCGGGAAAGTGCCCAGACGGCATCGCGACGATTCTGGGGGAGAGAGCCTTTCACCACGGTTTCACGCAGGGCAGGGATGGCCGATTCGCCGTGTTTCCCGAGTTCATTGATGGCGCGCTGACGGACGTAGAGGCGACCGTCGGCGAGAAGCTTGGCAAGGTCGGCAGGCTTGAGCGTGGCCCAATTCAGCTTGAGGCCGCGAGGATCGACGAGCGTGGGCGCGCCGGTTTTCCGGACGCGATAAATCGCGCCGAGCACGTCGGGCTTCGCAAGCTGCGAGGTGGGACAACAGATTTTATACCAGCCGCCGGTGTCCACGATGAGGATGCTGCCATCGGCGTCTTCGAGGACGTCCGTCGGGTGAAAATCCACGTGGTTACTCGCGAGCAGGTCGGTGTCCTTCGTCTTGAAGGTCGCGCCATCCGGGATGAGTTCGTGGCGGACGACTTTGCGGAGGTTGAAATAGCAGGCGAGCAAGTTGTCCGACCAATCCGCGCCGAAGACGCGCGAGCGATACGCGGTCAACCCGCACGGGGCGGACGCGCTGGAGTGATTCATCACGGGCATGAGGTCGCCGGTGCGCGGATGGCCGTCGAGCGCGGCCTGCTCCTTGCCATAGACGCCGCCGTAAATCGCGTGGAGGAGACCGTCGCGCTTGCCGGCGCCGGGTTGGACGAATGTGCAGCTCAGAAAACGCTCGCCGGTGGAGTGGAACGCGACACCGACGGGATTATCCATGCCGCCGGTGAGGACGGGTTCGAGGCCGGTGCCATCGGGTCGCGCGCGAAAGATGTGCGAGGCGCGCGTGACGAACGGTTTCCCATTCGGGAGCGTGTAGCGCTGCTCAGCGAACGCGCCTTTCGCCCAGTAAATCCAGCCGTCGAGACCGAGGTAGGGGCCGTGCAGGTCGTTCGCGCAACCGGTGAGTGTCTTGCCGTCGTGCCAAATTTCGCGCTTGTCCGCGACGCCGTCGCCGTCCGTGTCCGTGAGTTTCCAAATCTGTGGCGGCGCGGCGACGTAAAGCGAGCCAGCGTGAAACATCGCACCTTCGGGAAACATCATCTTGTCCGCGAAGACGACGGACTTGTCGAACTTGCCGTCGCCATCGGTGTCTTCGAGGCGGACGATGCGGTGATCCTTCCGCTCGTATTGCGTCGGACCTTTGTCGTTGGAACCGGAAGAGTCCGTCGCGTAAAGCCGGCCCAGTTCATCGAACGCGATGGAGATGGGGCGGTTGACGAGCGGCGCGGCGGCGACGAGTTCGACCGTGAAACCGTCGGGCAGAGTGAAGGTGCGGTCGTTGAGCTTGATCTGCGCCGCACTGGCGGCCACGGCGAGTGCGAGACCGAGGAGAGAAAACAACAGGTGGCGCAGGGCTTTCATGGTTCCGCGGCAATGCTTGGTCAAGCGGTTCGCGTTGGCCAGTAGAATCTCCATTTGTCGCCGCCGGTTTTAAAGAGGCGCGGCGAGGTTGCGGCGCGTTTCCATTTATCGGTTGGTTTCAGGTTGGCAATCGGGCTGCAAATGCCGTAGAAATCGCAGTCCGCTTCGGCGGGCGCGATGAAACCGCAAGTCGAAATCTACGACACGACCCTGAGAGATGGCAGTCAGGGCGAGGGCATCAATTTCTCGGTGGCGGATAAGCTCCGCATCGCCGAGAAGCTCGATGGCTTCGGCGTGCATTACATCGAGGGCGGCTGGCCGGGGAGCAATCCGAAGGACATCGAGTTTTTTGCCGAGGCCAAGCGCCGCAAATTCAAACACGCTCGGCTCGCGGCTTTCGGTTCCACGCGTCGCAAGGGCGTCGTTGTCGAGAGCGATGAGCAGGTGCGTCTGTTGCTGGAAGCGGAGACGCCAGTGGTGACCATTTACGGCAAGACGTGGATGTTGCACGTGAAAGAGGTGCTCCGCTGCACGCCGGAAGAGAATTTGGGGATGATCGGCGACACCGTGCGTTTCTTGAAGGACCAGGGCAAGTTCGTCATCTACGATTGCGAACACGGCTTCGACGGTTACAAGGACAATCCGGAATATGCGTTGGCCACGTGGATCGCCGCCGAGAAGGCGGGCGCGGACATCATCACGCTTTGCGACACGAACGGTGGCTGTCTGCCGAGTGAGGTCGGGCGTATCACTGCGGCCGCAATCGGTCGGCTCACGGTGCGCGTCGGCATTCACACGCACAACGACATCGGCCTCGGTGTCGCGAATGCGCTCGCGGCCATCGAATCCGGTTCCACGCATGTGCAGGGCACCATCAACGGTTATGGCGAGCGCACGGGTAATTGCAATTTAACGAGCCTCATTCCCTGCGTGGCTTTTAAGATGAAGAAGCGCAGCGTGCGCGAATCGTCGCTCGGCAAACTGCGGGAGCTTTCGCAGTTCGTGGACGAGATCGCGAATATCCGGCATGACCCGCGCCAGCCGTGGGTTGGTTCGGCGTGCTTCGCGCACAAAGGCGGCACGCACGTGAACGCGGTGCAGAAGATTGCGCGCAGCTACGAGCACATCGATCCCACAGCGGTGGGCAATGCCCGCAACGTCCTCATCAGCGATCTTGCTGGCCGCAGCAACATCGTGATCAAGGCGCAGTCGCTCGGTTTCAAAATCGAGAACGACACGCCGGAGCTGAAGCCCATCCTCTCTCGCATCAAAGAGCTCGAGCACGCTGGCTATGAGTTCGAGGCGGCGGAAGGTTCGCTCGCTCTTCTCATCAGACGTATTCTTGAGGACAAGGAGTTGCCGTTCCGCGTGGATGCCTATCACGTCTCGATGCGCGGCAATGGCTCGGGCACCGTCTCCGAAGCGACCGTGAAGGTGCGCGTCGGTGACGAGGTTTCGCACACCGTTGCCGAGGGCGATGGCCCGGTGAACGCGCTCGACGGCGCACTGCGGGCGGCGTTGATGAAGTTTTTCCCGAAGCTCCAGAACATCCGCCTCACCGATTACAAGGTACGCATCATTAACTCCTCCACCGGCACCGCGGCCAAGACGCGCGTGCTCATCCAATCCACGAACGGCCAGCGCGAGTGGGGCACGGTGGGCGTGAGCGAGAACATCATCGAAGCCTCGTTGCAGGCGCTGGTGGACTCGATGGAATACGCTTTGACTCGCAAGTAAACCGAAACCTCCAACAGACACAACCTATGAAGAACTGCTCCCGTCCGTTCGCGTTGTTCACCGCGCTGCTCGCGCTCACCGCCACTGCTGCCGATTGGGTCGTTTACGAAGGCAAAGAAGGCGCGGGCAAGGGTAAACACATCGTCCTCGTCTCCGGCGACGAAGAGTATCGCAGCGAAGAAGGTCTGCCGCAGCTCGGGAAAATTCTCGCGCAGCGCCACGGCTTCAAATGCACGGTGCTCTTTCCAATCGACCCCGCGACGGGCGAGATCAATCCGAATAAGGCCAACAACATCCCCGGCACCGACGCGCTGAAGTCGGCGGACTTGATGGTGATTCTCACGCGCTTTCGCAACCTGCCGGACGAGCAGATGAAGCCGCTCGATGACTTCCTCAAAGCCGGCAAGCCGGTCATCGGTCTGCGCACGGCGACGCACGGTTTCAATGGAATCAAGGGCGCCTACGCTCATTACAACAACGGCTACAACGGCGAGAAGAAGGAATGGGCCGACGGATTCGGACGTCTCGTGCTCGGTGAGAAATGGATCAGTCACCACGGCGGCCACAAAACAGAATCCACGCGCGGCCTTTTCACGGCGGATGCGAAAGGGAACCCTTTGCTGAACGGTATCAAGGACGGCGAGATTTGGGGTGCGACGGACGTTTATGGTGTGCGTCTGCCGTTGCCGGGCGATTCGAAGCCGCTTGTGCTCGGCCAGATTCTCAAGCGCAAAGGCGCGGCGGAGAAGGACGATCGGAACTTCGGTCTGAAGCCGACCGATAACGAGGCGGTCGAAGGTAAGAAGAACGACCCGATGATGCCGGTCGTTTGGACGAAGAGCTATCAGTTGGCTGAGGGCAAAGTCGGCAAAGCCTTCGCTACCACGATGGGTTCTTCGACGGACTTGGAAAACGAGGCGCTGCGCCGCTTGATTGTGAACGCGACCTTCCAGCTTGTCGGGCTCAAGGTGCCGGAAAAGGCGAACGTCGAAATCGTCGGCGACTACAAGCCGCTCGCTTACGGCTTCGGCAGCTACAAGAAGGGCGTGAAGCCCGCGGATCACGAGCTGAAGTAAGCTCATCCAAGTTGCAGATTTGAATGCGGATGGATCGCGGAATCAGAAGCAAAGCGAATCCGTGGTTCACCCGTATTTTATCTGTAGCTAAGTTTTCTTTTTGACCATGATTGAGATCCCCAAAGCCTACGAACCGCAGGCGGTCGAGGAGAAGTGGTACCAGTTCTGGGTGAAGCAGGGCTGCTTCACCGCCGACCCCGCGCGCGTCACCGACGAGCGCCCGGCCTACTCCATCGTCATCCCGCCGCCGAATGTCACGGGCATGCTCCACATGGGGCACGTGCTCAACAATACGATTCAGGACATTCTCGCCCGCAA
>CAMASG010000083.1 GCA_945860945.1 Akkermansia muciniphila | reverse complement strand
ATGCTCTCGCGCGAGTCGCCCTTGTAACTCATCGGGGGCATGAGCATCACACCGTTGGCACCGAGCTTCGCCACGTCCTGCACATAACGAATGGCCGCGCGTGTGGACGACTCCGCCACGCCGCTCAAAACTGGTACGCGGCCGGCAGCCGTCTCGACGGCGCACTTCACCACGATGCGTTTCTCGTCCGGGTCGAGCGTTTGGTTTTCGCCCAGCGAACCGCAGACGACGAGACCAGTGACACCACTCTCGATGAGCACCTCGAAGTGCCGTGCGGTGGCGGGCAGGTCAATGGATTGGTCCTTCTTGAGTTGAGTCGTGCAGGCGGGGAAGACGCCGGTCCAGTGAGGTTTCATTGCATGGATTCGGATTACTTCGCCCCGACTCTGCGTTCGCGGTAACGCGTGGCGCACCAGATGAAGATGCCAGCGACGGCCAGCATTAGCACAGCATAAAAAATGAATTCCGTCGCGCCACGGGCGTGGACGAACCGGCTGTTCAGGTTCGTGAGCACCGCGACGAGAAAGTGCCCGCCCGCAATCGTCAGCAACCAGAAGCTCATGATCATGCTCTTCATCCGCTCGGGTGCCTGGCTGAACGCGAACTCCAGCGCCGTGGCTGACACCATCACTTCGCCGGCTTCGAGCACAACATAAGGCACCGCTTGCCACGCGAGGCTCATCGTTTGCCCGGCGTCCATGCGCGCTTGAATCCAGCCGCAGATGAAGAACGACACTGCGCCCAGCACCATACCCGCGCCCATGCGGCGCAATGCGGTCAGACGCAGGCCGAGGCGCTGCGCGAGCGGATAGAGCCAAAACGTCAGCACCGGGACCCAAATCATCACGAGCAGTGCGCCGAACGATTGCATGCGCTCGCCGTCCACCTTGTAGCCGAGCACATGGAACGGTGTCATCTTTTCGCCCTGAAAAACCCACGTCGTGTGGACTTGGTTGAAGAGCGCCCAGAACACCGGCATGGTCGCGAACATCATCACGATGCCACCGACCGCGCGCACGGATTCAACTTCCTCCTCGGTGAAGCGCGCGAGCGCGGGGTCGAGAAAGGACTGCCCAGGCTGACGTTCGCGCCGATGGGTGAACGCAAACCAAACCACCGGCAACAGGCCGCCTCGCTGCGCCTCGCGCGCGGGGGGGTGCCGGATGTAATGCTTCGTGCCGAGCCAGAACACCAGCGTCGCGAGTCCCATGAAAATGCCGGGCACACCAAACGCCCAACGATAACCAGCCTCGTCGCGCATCCACGGGATGAGCGCGAAGCCGAAGAACGCACCGAGATTGATGGACCAGTAGAATAGCCCATAAACCCTCGTGAGCATCGACTCTTCCCCGCTGCGAAACTGGTCGCCGACGAACGCCGACACGCACGGCTTGATGCCGCCCGCGCCGATGGCGATGAGCCCCAACCCCGCGTAGAGGCCGGGCAATGTCTCACCAAACATCGCGAGCGTGCCGTGACCGAGGCAGTAAAAAAGCGAGATGCTCAGAATCGTCCAGTAGCGTCCAAGCCAGCGATCCGCCAGCCAGCCGCCGAGCAGCGGCAGAAAATAAACCGCCGTCGCGAAAAGATGGACGACCTCCTTCGAGTGCGCCTCGCCCAGACTCATCGAGTTCTTCAAGTAGAGCGTGAGGATGGACAGCATCCCGTAGTAGCTGAAGCGTTCGCACGCCTCGTTGCCAATGATGAACTTCATCTGCGGCGGAAAGCGGTCGGCGGAAGTCATGTGCTTGTATTTCAACTCAACTCGAGGCGGTCAGGCAAGTCTCGGAAATGTCGGAGCGCACTGCGCTCACGGCTTGAACCGCCAGTCCACATGCCCTTCGTAGGCCATCGTCTCGGCCACGATTGCGAACAAGTCGGGGTCGTAGCCCTTGAGCGACTCACGCGTGGTGATTGGATGTGGCGCGTCATTCGGTGAAGCATCCTGCCCGGTCGCGTCGAAGTAGGCCAGCACGCCGGCGGTCAAAAAGGCAACGCGGTCGTGGATGGCGGACGTGCCCTTCCACTTGCCGGCGGCTGTGGACTTCGTGAAAAGCTCCTTCAGCCGCGCGTCAAACTGAACGTCAAGACGCCTCACGCGCAGTTCATATTGCTGGATTGCGTTGCCGCGACGGTCCCAATTCGGGTCCACCGGGCGCGTGGCGCAGACCGAGTGCAGCGCGCGCGCGAAGACGCGGATGATTTGGTTGTCGCCGACATTCGGGTCGCGAGGATTCGCCAGCACATTCTCCTGAGCGACGACGAGCAGCTTCAACTCCGGTGAGTAATCAAGCACGCGCGCCAGAGGGTCGAGTCCTTTCGCGTCTTTCGCAGCCTTCACCTCGGGCAGGTCGGCGAGCTTTTCCCCCGGCCCGAGCACGACGAGCTTCACGCCATCGGCCATGAGCGCCTTCAGGATGTCGTGGCGGTAGGAGAACATTTTCCGAATCGTGTCGTTGGCCTTGAGCAGCGCCGCGTCGCTCGCGCCGCGCCCGACGACGGTGAACTCACGCGCCCACGTGAACTTCGTGTAGTAGCGGTCGAGATTGAACTTCGCCGGCGGCGCGATGACGCTCGGCTGCGTCTGCGCATACGTGTAGCGCCAGTCCCGATCGGGCTGGAGGTTGAAGGTGGCGCGCACCAGTTCGTAGGTCTCGGGGTCGTAGGCTTTGAGCTGCTCGCGCGTGCCGATGGGGCCGTGGTTCCAGTTGTTCACGCGGTTGGAGTCGAAGTAAGACTGCGCGACCTCGGCCCAGAACTCGCCGGGGTTCGACGCGGCGTAGCTGAACTTCCACAAGCCCTTCTCCATCGCGCGGCGATAAGCGGCGTTCTTCCGCTCGGTCCACGCCGGGTCAATCAAGCGCAGCGCCCCGTCAATCGTGTGGAGGAACTCATGCACGCCGATGCTCTCGTCGTCGTAGCGATCCAGCGCGAGGCTGAGCAGGTTTTCCTCGCCGAAGCTCGTGGGCCGACCGCCCGTCCCGCGCACGCGCTCGTTTTGATACGCAGGGTTCGGATGGTTCCGATACTCCGGCATGTCGGTGTAGAGCTGGTCCCGGCCCATGATGATGAGATACATCTTGTTCTTCACGAGCGCGGCGGTGATGTCGGGCCGGCCCGCGAGCATGCGCGTGACGATTTCGTAAGTCCGCTGCAACGCGCGGTCCTCCACGACCGCTGCTGCGACGACGGGCATGCCGTTCACGTCAATGAACTTCCTGTAAAACTGCCGCGCCACGTCGCGGTCGCGCTCGCTGACAATCTCGAAGAACGACTCGGGCGGCGCGGTGACGGTCGGGAGTTCGGCGGCTGCAACTGTCCACGCGAGAACAACTGCGTGCAACGCGACCGCGGTAATCGTCAGCGCGGCGCTGTTAATCCGACGCAAGTTCATCGCGGATCTCCTCCTTCCACATTTCGGTTCGGCGGCTCCTTGCCCATCAGGTGACGCACGAAAAAATCTTCGCGCCGGCGCGCCGCGTATTGTCCGCCCGCTCCGTGCCCGCCGTTTGGCACGAGCAGATAGTCGAAATCCTTGCCCGCCTTCACCAGCGCATCCACCAGGCGATACGTGGATTCCGGCGGCACGTTTGTGTCCAGCTCGCCGACGATGAGGAACAGCGCGCCGCGCAACCGGTGGGCGTTGTCGATGTTTGACGACGCCGAATACCAGTTGTTCGCGTCCTTGCCGTAGAGTTTTTCCGGCAGCATGTAACCCATCCACTGCTCATTCCACGAAGCCTTGTCCATCCGGTTGTCGTGACAGCCGCAGTTCGCGACCGCGGCTTTGTAAAACTCCGGATGGAACAACACCGCGCCCGCCGCGTTCTGCCCGCCGGCCGACGTGCCGTAGATGCCGACGCGCGTCACGTCCATCCACGGATGTTTCTTCGCCGCCGCCTTCATCCACAGGATGCGGTCCTCGAAGCCCGCGTCCTTGAGATTTTGCCAGCAAACGTCATGGAATGCCTTCGAGCGGTTCGCCGTGCCCATGCCATCAATCTTCACCACGACAAACCCGAGCCGGTTGAGTGACTCGTAGCGCGACGCGGTGCTGAATGTCTTCGGCACGAACGACCCGTGCGGCCCCGCGTAAATGTCCTCGATGATGGGATACTTCTGCTTCGGGTCGAAGCCGTGCGGTCGGTGAATGTTGCCCCAGATGTCGGTCTTGCCGTCGCGCGCCTTCGCGACGAAAACCGCCGGCGCTTCCCAGCCGTTGGCTTTGAGGTCCGCAGTGTCGGCCTCCTCTAGCTTGCACACGAGTTTGCCGTCCGCGACGCGACGCAGTTCGTTCAGCGCCGCCATGTCCACGCGAGAGAAAGTGTCCACGATGAACTTCCGGTCCGGCGAGAACTGCACCGAGTGATTGCCGTTGCCCGCGGTCAGCCATGTCAGCCCTGTGCCGTCGAAGTTCACGCGGCCGTAGTGGATGAGATACGGATCCTGGTCCACGAACACGCCGCTGGCGCGGAACCAAACCTGCCGCGCGTCCTCGTCAATGCGCTCCACCGCGTGGATAATCCACTCGCCCGTCGTCATCTGTTTCATCGCGCCAGTCTTCGCGTCCACGAGGTAGAGGTGCCGCCAGCCGTCCTTCTCGGACACGTAGAGAATGTCCCCGGACTTCTCCAGCCAGTTGACGAGCTGCACGCCGAGGCTCTCGGTGTGCGCGGTCCAGATGAACGTGTCGCTCTTCTCGTCAATCACGTTGCGCGCGCCACCCGTCTGCGAATCCACCTCGACCACACGCAGCCGCTGATGTCCGCGGTCAATCTTCTGATACGTGAAGTGTCGGCCGTCCTTGCTCCAGCGAATCCGCGGCGTGCCGAAGTCCACCCGCTCGACTGCGGGCTTGGTCTGCTTGCGCGTCGCGACATCGAACAGGTTCAACTCGTAAGCCGCGAACTTGTCGCCGGGCAAATCGTAAGGCCGCGTCTGCAGCTTGGCGCGACCGCCACCCGACGGCGACGAGTGGACCAGGTAAACGTCCTTTCGCTCAGCCGGCTCGACGCGAAACGCGACGAGCGTCCTCGAGTCCGGCGACCACGTGGGCCGGCCGTAGGCAAGCCCCTCTTTGCCATCGGCGCTGAGTTGGATTTCTTTTCCGTCCTCGCCCCGGATGAACAGGTTGTTGTCCTTCACGAGCGCGGTCCATTTGCGGTCGGGCGAAGTCGCGTCGCCGCCGCCGCCGAAGCTGGTGCGTTGACCAAAGCCCTTCTGCTGTCCGGGGTCCTGCTGTCCCTGCGCCTGCGGTGCCCTGAGAATCTCGACTCCCGGCGTTTCCGCCGCCGCCACGGTGCGAAAGAGCTCGTTCCCCGCCGCATCGGTCGCGAGCCACACGTGGCCGGCGAACGTGTGCTGCCGGTGCTCCGCGCCCGAGGCAAGCTTTCCATAGCTCTGCCGGCCTCCGTCCGTGTTGAGCCAGAACAACTCCACCTCGCCCTGCGTGCGGTTGACAAAGGTAACGAAAGTCTCCTCGCCCGGGCGCGCGCTGCGAGTCGCTGCGGAGGCTCGCGGTGCAGCGGATTTCTCTGCGGGCTTCACGTCCTCCTTCGCCTCGCGGACTTCGTAGCTCCGCAAGTCGCACTCCCACGACTTCTGACCCACCTTGAACCGCACCACCTTCGCATCGTCGATAAACTCGATGCTATCGAACGGCAGCTTGTCCGCCGTGTGCTCCGCGCCCGTAGCCTTCGAGAGCGCGGCGGCGAGCTTCGCCTGGTCAAACGCCGTCGCGCGCGTTCCCTTCTCCGCGTCCACAAACACGAACTCCTTGGTGCCACCGCGCAGGTCGTTGCGATACCAGAAGCGCGAGTTGCCCGGCAGCCAGTTCGGCTTCACCTCGGCGCGGAAGACCGTGTTCGCCACGCGCGACCGCAACGGGGTGGCGCGGTCGGCGTCGGCCTTGGAACCCTGGCCCTGGCTCGTATAGGGACCTTGCCACACGAAGAAGGCGAGCAAGATGGTTGCGAAGTTTGACTGAGTGTTCATAAATGACTTGGAAATGCTCCGCATTTCATTGTTCGCCTCGCGAAATTTTTTACAGCAGATAGGTGGACATCAACTGGCGCAAGTGCAATGTGGTGTTCGCGCCTTCATTGATGCTGTGAGAGCGGTTCGGATACGACATCAACTGAAACGGCTTGTTGCGCCGGACGAGTTCGTTGACCAGCACCTCGACGCCCCAGTGCAGACAGGAAAGCCCAGCTCCGGTCTTCATGATCTTGTCGAACTGGGCGACCCGGCTGCTGCCGTTCAGGAGGCGATATCCATTCCGTGGCCGTGGCCGGCATTCCGAAGTTCGACATTCTCTGTGGCGGCTTTCCCTGCCAGCCCTTCAGCCTCGCGGGCGTTTCCAAGAAGAACAGCCTCGGTCGCAAGCACCGCTTTGAGGACGTGAAACAGGGCAAACTCTTCTTCTCCATCGCCGACATTCTTGATTACCACCAACCGCCCGCCTTCGTGCTGGAGAACGTGAAGCACCTCAGACCAGTTCGGGGATCCCCAGTTCCTTCAAGTAGTTGAATGTCGAATCGTAGAACGTTGGTGAACGCGTCGGATCAGTCGCACTTCCTTGCGGGACAAAAACAACCATGCCCTGTCTGGCGCGGGTGAGCAAAACACGATACGCATTCCGCAGATAATTTCGGTTGTCGCTGTTCTTAATGTTGTTCCAGCTTGAGCCACGGAAATCGTGATAGTTCCAACCAGAGCCACTGAAGCGGAAATCCGCGTCCCAAGTGACACACGTCCAATCGAGTTCCAGTCCCTGCACTTGAAATTCCGTCCCGGCATCTTCGAGGTAGTAGCTGGAGCGAACGTCGTCGCGATCGTTCAGGAAGTAGTGCACCGGATTAACGTCCACACGGATATCGACGGCATGCGGTTTGAGACGCATCGCTTTGGAAGAGGCAAGCAGGCCGAAACGCTCCGAGCCTCGCGCGTGTGAACGAACCCACGATTTGGCCTTGTCTAAATCGCGGGCGAGAACGATCGGGAAACGGGCGCGAAGTTCTGCAAACGCTTCACGAGCGGCATTCGCTTCGCAATCAAGTAGCGCCTTCACAAAGGCCGAGACGTTCTCGGCTCGAAACGACCGCATCGACACTGCAAGATGCAAAGAATCTTCCCGATGAGTCTGGGCGGTGCGTTGAGCAACTTCGAGAGTGCTATTCGCGGCATACTCGCTGTCGTGCAGTCGGGAAGAAATGAACATCTTCCAACGTGGGAAATGTTCGATCACCGCGTTCAACCACGCAGAGATGCCGGCTTCGCCGGTGTTGATTTCCTGACCTCCGCCTACCAGACAGATAATCACTGCCCAATCTTGATGGCGGTCCATGTAGGAAATCAGAAACTCCGGCTCGGATTGAGTGAAACCTGGGCGGCCTTTCTTGCGCTTCATGAAGTTGGCCGTCATCTGCAAATTCCACGCTCGCTGCGCTTCATCGAAGATCACGACGTGTTCCGGTGGCGGCGCTTTCTCGTCTGTCAGTCCTGCGTCGCGAAAGTGGTGAACGTTCTGGATGAACGCTTTTACAGGAGTCGCGCATTTCTTCTTCGTGACCTTCTTCTTCTGAGCTTTGAGGCGGAAGTATTCATCACGAGTCAACGCCTCCCGCAACACGGCAACTAGCGGCCCATTGCCCGACAGGAAGACGGCGTGCGTCGGCGCTTTCTCGTCCCGCCTCTGCGTGGCAATGTTCAAACCCACTAAAGTTTTCCCTGCGCCAGGGACGCCGGTCACAAAACAGATGAACTTCTGTCCCGTGGCGCGCGCTTCATCGACCAACTCCTCGATGCGCTTGGAAGTCGTGTGGAGATTCTGCGCGCCGGCGTCAAAACGGGCAATGGCTTCGACGGAGTGCTGCGCATAGAGCGACCGTGCGGCTTCGATAATCGTCGGAGTCGGGCGATACGAGGCACGCGCCCAAGCTTGAGCGTCGAGGGCCGAGCCCTTGGCAATGCTCAGCCCCAACTCCAGCGTTTCGCGCAAGTTGTCGGCGTTGGTTAGGACGGGCCGATAAACGTTGTCTGCGTCAGCCTCGAAATTGCGGGACACGGACTTGGCTTCGGTTGCCACGAGAATTGGAGCTATGGCGACGTTATGGCTGGCTTCGTGAAAATTCTTCAGATCGAGCGCGTAGTCCCAGACCTGTTCAATGGCCGGACGGTCGTAACTCGTTTCGCCGACCTTAAATTCGAGTGCAAAGATCACCGAGTTCAAAACGAGAATGACGTCCACGCGCCGCCCCATGCGCGGGATGTTGAATTCAAAGAAGACCCATCCATCTAGACCTTTTGAGTTGCGTGTGAAGGATGTCGATTTGCGCAAGCCAAGCATCGCGCTGGTCGGCAAAGTGCCCGTCTCCTGCGTGTCGGGAGAGTTTGCCGAGAATGTCGTCAGCCTCAGTGGTCAGAAAGTCTCCGATGGCGGCCCCATACCAAGACCGCGCTAAACCGGAGTTGGTGACTATGCTGGACATTCCGTACGGAGTATGTCGGGAAGTTCCCAACATGGGAAGCCCTTGAGCCGATTGCGCTTGTCGCCGCACACAAACTTGGCCAGGTGTATCCGCCGAGTTATGAGTGAACCGGCATTCTGCATCTACATCACCACAGTCTGCGAAGGGTCAGTCCCTTTGGTTCGTGATGGCGACGGCAAGCCGTGTGTTTTCAAAACGGAAGTCGAAACGCAGGTCGTGCTTCTGCTTTTCGGGGCCGTGGCAGGCGTAACAATTTTTTTCGAGGAAGGGCTTGAGCTTGCGCAACGCCGCGTCCTCCGCCGTGGCGGTGACTGCGCCCGCGACCAGAGTCAGAAGAAGTCGGACTGGAAACAGGCGTCGCATCATCGTGGGCAAGCAAAT
>CAMASG010000082.1 GCA_945860945.1 Akkermansia muciniphila | reverse complement strand
GGCCCACCCACTCGGTGACGAGCGGATTATTCTGCGGCACTTTGAGCAACTCCGCGATGGCGGGCGCGGCGACGAGCGGCGTCATCAGCAGTTCGTAGGTGTCAAAA
Source organism: Akkermansia muciniphila (assembly GCA_945860945.1). Classification (GTDB taxonomy): domain Bacteria; phylum Verrucomicrobiota; class Verrucomicrobiia; order Limisphaerales; family SIAT01; genus SIAT01. The sequence continues at coordinate 8,857 of CAMASG010000082.1, read as the reverse complement.
AGGAACCCGATGCTGGCGATGGTGATGATGAGCCATTCGGTGGTGCTCAATTTGCGTGTGTCGCTTGCGGATGATTCCATGGGGCGTATTTGGCCCGAAGGCCGCGCGGCACTCAAGCCGTTAATACGCGAACGTATGAATCGGCGTTCGCGAAAAAAGACTTCCGCGGCCACGGTCTTTAGCCAATCCTTCCGCTGGCTCAGAACAGGATTTCCGAATGAACCAGATTGATTTGAAGGATAGGGGCGCTGTGGTGACCGGCGGCGCGCGCGGGATCGGTTACGCCATCGCGCAGCGGTTGCTCGCATCCGGCGCGAAGGTTTCGCTGTGGGACCGCGACCCCGCCGCGTTGGCCGAAGCTCTCAAAAGCCTCGCCGGCGCTGGCGAAGTGGCGACCGAAACAGTGGATCTCACGAACCCGGAAGCGGTCGAAGCCGCCGCGCATTCGACCGCGCGCGGTTTCGGGCGCATTGATATTCTTATCAATAACGCCGGCATCGCCGGGGTGAACAAGAAGCTGTGGGAGTTGACGCCCGACGAATGGCGCGTCGTGGTGGAGGTGGATTTGAACGCGGTCTTTTACTGCTGCCGCGCCGTGGTGCCGATCATGTTGAAGAACGGCTACGGCCGCATCGTGAACACGGCGAGCATCGCCGGCAAGGAAGGCAATCCCAACGCATCGCATTACAGCGCGGCGAAGGCGGGCGTCATCGGCCTCACGAAATCGCTCGGCAAAGAGCTCGCGCAGTCGGGCATCCTCGTCAACTGCTTCACGCCCGCGGTGATTCAGACCGACATTCTCAAGCAGGTCACGCAGCAGCACATCGACTACATGCTCGCGAAAATCCCGATGGGCCGCTTTGGCGAAGTGCAGGAGGCGGCGGCGCTGGTCGCGTGGCTCAGCTCGGAGGATTGTTCGTTCAGCACCGGCGCGGTGTTCGACCTCTCCGGCGGCCGCGCGACGTATTGAGCAGAATTTCTTTTATCCATTTATCGATTATGGACCGCAAAGCCGCCACCGAACAAATTCGTGCCGCGTGTAAAACCATCTCCACCGAGATGATGAAAATCCATCCGGCCGTCCCCGGCCTCGCTGATAAAGAGACGCAGGATGAAATCTACAAAACGCTCTACGAACTGACGAAGCAGGTGGAAGTGATCAAGAAGCGCCTCGCCAAGCTCGAGAAAAACGACGACACGCCGCAGCTCTGAAACGGAACCGTGCCGTCGCGCTTGGCGGAAGTGCTGAAGGACTTGCGCCTTGACGCGCCTTTGTCGCCGGCGAAGAATCCTCCCTCCTATCAACTAAAACATCATGCGCACAAAATTCCTATTCCCCTTGCTGGCCTTGGCCGCTGTCACCGTGAGCTTCGCTCAAACCCTCGAGACCAAGCCCGCCGGTCCGCAGTTCGAGAAGTTTAAACTGATCAAAGCGCCTCAGCCGGCGGGGTTGTAATTGAAGCAGGGCGATCGCCTCGCCATCATCGGCGACTCGATCACGGAGCAGAAGATGTATTCGCGCGTGATGGAGACCTACCTCGCCGTCTGCGTGCCGGAGCTGGAAATCACCGCGCGCCAATACGGCTGGGGCGGCGAGACCGCGTCGGGGTTTCTCAATCGCATGACCAACGATTGCATCCGCTTCAAGCCGACCATCGCCACGACGTGCTACGGCATGAACGATCACGGCTATCGTCCGTACGAAGCGGCCATCGGCGATCGTTACCGCAAATTTTCCACGGCGATCGTGCAAGGTTTCAAGGCCAACGGCGTGCGCGTCATCCAAGGTTCGCCCGGCTGCGTGGGTACGAAGAATAATCCGGGCTGGGACGCTGCCGGTGTGGAGGCAAAGAACCTCAATCTGGGCGAGTTGCGCAACATCGGCATTGGCATCGCCGAGCAGGAAAAGGTCGGGTTCGCGGACCTGTTCTGGCCAATGCTCAAAGCTGGCGTTGATGGCCGCGAGAAATACGGCGCCAAGTACAACATCGCTGGCGGTGATGGCGTTCACCCTGGCTGGGCTGGCTCCTTCAGCATGGCTTACTCCTTCTTGAAAGCGTTCGGTTTGGACGGCGAAATCGGCAACATCAACGTTGATTTGAAGGCTGACAAAGCGACGGCGAGCAAGGGCCACGAAGTGCTTTCGGCGAAGTCTGGCGAGGTGCAGATCAAGAGCAGTCGCTATCCTTTCTGCGCCACTGGCAGCGTCACCAACGACTCCAGCATCCGCTCCGCGATGACGCTCATCCCGTTCAACGAGGAACTGAATCGCCTCACGCTCGTCGCCAAAGGCGGCTCGGCCAAGAGTTACAAAGTCACGTGGGGCAAGGAATCCAAGTCGTACTCCGCCGAGCAACTCGCGAAAGGCGTGAACCTCGCGGCGGACTTCGCAGTGAACCCGTTCAGCGACGCCTTCGCCAAGGTGGACGCGGCCGTCATCGCCAAGCAGCAGTACGAGACCAAGCAAATCAAGCAGCTCTTCCGTAGCCCGGAAGCCAAGACCGACATGGAAGGCGTGGCGAAGAAAACTGAAGCCGAGCGCGCCCCGCTCGCCGCGGCCATCAAGGCCGCCTTCGTGCCGGTGACACACACAATCACAATCGCGGCGGAATAATCTTCCTCCCGAAAAGTAAAAAGCGCCGAGAGAAATCTCGGCGCTTTTTTGTTTGCTCGAATCGGCTCAGCCGATGAAGGCCTTGTGCACGGCTTTCATCGCCTGCTCGCTTTTGGCGAGTTCGATGACGACGGAGATTTTAATTTCGCTGGTTGAGATCATCTCGATGTTCACGGCCTCTTTCGCCAGCGTCTCGAACATCTTCGCCGCCACGCCGGAGTGGCTGCGCATACCGACGCCGACGATGGAGAGCTTGCCGATCTTTTCGTCGGTGAGCGCTTCGCGGTAGCCGACCTCGGACTTCAAGCTCTCAATCACCTTCGCGGCTTTGAGCAAATCGGGCTTGTCCATCGTGAAGGACAGATCGGTGGCGGGCGTGCCCGCCCCGTGGCTCACGTTCTGCACGATCATGTCCACGTTGATGGTCGCCTCGGCGAGCGCCTTGAAGATGCGCGCCGCCACGCCGGGACGGTCGGGCACGGCCACGAGCGTGATCTTCGCCTGATTCTTGTCGAGCGAGACGCCGCGGATCACGGCGCCTTCCATGCTTTTAGTTTCCTCTTTCACAATCGTTCCTGGGTTGTCGTTCAAGCTGGAGCGAACTTCGAAGACGACGCCGAACTTCTTGGCGAACTCGACCGAGCGTGACTGCATCACCTTCGCACCTGAGCCGGCGAGTTCGAGCATTTCGTCGTAGGAAATTTCGGCAAGCTTCTGCGCGTTGGGCACGATGCGCGGATCAGCCGTGTAAACGCCATCCACATCGGTGTAAATCTGGCAGAGATCGGCCTTGAGCGCGGCAGCGAGCGCAATGGCCGTGAGGTCGGAACCGCCGCGGCCGAGCGTGGTGATGTGGCCTTCGGCGGTCTCGCCTTGAAAACCTGCGACGATCACCACGTTGCCCGCATCGAGCAGCGCGTGAACTTTCTTCGGCGTGATATTTTGAATCTTCGCCTTCGTGTGGACGCCGTCGGTCACGATGCCCGCCTGTGCGCCGGTGAGCGAAGTCGCGGGGATGCCGAGCTGCTGAAGCGCGATAGCCGTGAGCGCGATGGTCTGCTGCTCGCCCGTCGCGAGGAGCATATCCATCTCGCGTTCACTCGGGAGCGGCGTGATTTCCTTGGCGAGCTTGATGAGGCTATCGGTCACACCGCTCATCGCGGAGACGACCACCACCACTTGGTCGCCCTTCGCACGGTGCGCGGCCACGCGCCGGGCGACGTTCTTGATGCGCTCGGGATTGCCGACCGATGTGCCGCCGTATTTTTGGACAATGAGAGCCATGTCAAAGGGCGTGTGTTGTAGCAGGACAACGCGGGATTTGGCAATGCCGCTTCTGCATGACGAGATGGTGGATCGCCGGTCTCCGTCTCGGCGTGTGCCCTATCCTCCTTGATCGAGGAGGAGAGGGAGAAGTTTTTGCGCTCTCTGTGCCCTATCGCGGCCAGTCTTATCCGTGTCCATCCGTGGTTGAAACTTCCGCTTCCTCGCAGCGGCGGCTCAGGCCGGGGCGTGCCGCGCGAGGAGGTAGCTGCGGAACTGGTCGTAGTCCGCGCCCATGCGGTCGTGGTGCTCGGGTTGCGCGAGGGCGGCGGTTATCGCGGCGGGCACGTCGGGCGGCCAGCCGACGACCTTCTCCACTTCCTCGGGGAACTTGGCGGGGTTCGCAGTCTCGACGATCACGGCGGGCGCATTGCCGAGTGGCTCGACGGCGTTCCAATCCAGAAAGCCCTGCCACGCGACGACGCCGTGGGGTTCGAGGAGGATTTGATACTTGTTCCAAAAGTCCCGCAACGAGGTGCGCGTGCGCTCGTCGTTGATGGAGCTGGAGAAGATGTCGCGGCGCATCGCGGCGAGGTCGGGCTGGCGATGGATTTTGCCCGTCTCATCCATCTGCCCGCCATACACGGCGACGAGCCGCGCGAGGTTGCTCGGGTGGCCGACGTTCATCGCGTTGGAGACGGAGTTGCGCGAGGGGGAAATCTTTTCGTAAACGCCGCTGGAGAGGTAGCGCGGGAAGGAATCGTTCTCGTTGACGGAGGCGATGATTTTCCGCACGGGCAAACCCATCTCGCGCGCGACGACCGCACCCATCATGTCGCCGAAGTTGCCGCTCGGGATGCTGAAGGCCATCGGCTCGCCCGGCTGCGCTAGGCGCGACGCGGCATAGAAGTAGTAAACACTCTGCGGCAGGAGCCGGCCGATGTTGATGGAGTTGGCGGAGGAAAGGTGGATGTGCGCGAGCGCGGGGTCGGTGAACGCGCGTTTCACCATCGCCTGGCAGTCGTCGAACTTGCCGTCAATGGCCACGGTGCGGATGTTGTCGCCCAGGGTGGTCATGAGCTTGCGCTGGCTCAGGCTGATCTCGTCGATCGGGAACAGCACGACGACGCGGGTGCCGGGAATGTTGTGGAACGCGTGCGCGACGGCCGCACCGGTGTCGCCGCTCGTGGCGGTGAGAATGGTGACTTCGCGGTGATCCTCTTGGAAGAAGTGGCCAAACATCCGCGACATCATCTGCGCGGCGAAATCCTTGAAGGAGGCGGTCGGGCCTTGGTCCAGCCGCATCAGGAAGATGCGGTCGTGGATAAGTTCGAGCGGGATGTTGAAGTCGTAAGCGTCGTGGCACATCTCCGCGATGGTGGCGTCGGGGATGATGCCGGCGGTAAACCGAGTGAGGACGCGCGCGGCGATTTCGTGATATGGCAGGCCAGCGAACGCGGCGATTTCCGCCGGAGTGAAGCGCGGGAAAGCCTCGGGGAGATACAGGCCGCGATCCGGAGCCTGTCCGGCGAGGAACGCCTCGCGCAGGTTGACGGCGGGGGATTGGCCGTTGGTGCTGCGAAACAGGAGCGCGCTCATCTTACTCGAAACTCTCCACCCGGATCATCGCCGGCGCGCCCTTGATTACGGCCAGCTTGGAAATCTGCGCGAGCGCCCGGCGCATCGCCGCGTTCGGCGCGTCATGGATCATCAGGATCAGAGGCACGCTCTCGACCTCGTGGCCTTCGGGTTGGATGACCGAGGAAATGCCGATGTGCGCGCGGCCAAGAATCGCGGCGATGCGTGCCAGCGTGCCGGGCCGGTCGGCCACGCTCAGGCGGAGGTAGTAACGCGAAACCGCTGTGTCCATCGGCAGCACTGCGCCGTCGCGCTCGTGCGGGACGAACGGTGCCACGCGGCTTTTCACGCCGGTCTTCAAATCGAGCGCGGCGTCCGCGAGGTCGCTCAGCACGGCGCTGGCCGTGGCGTCCTGCCCCGCGCCGCGGCCGTAGTAAAGCGTGTCGCCCACGACGTCGCCCCGAACATACACCGCATTGAAAACGTGATTCACGCTCGCGAGCACGTGGCTGTTCGGCACGAGTGCGGGATAGACCGCGACCTGCACGGGGCGCTGGCCGTCGTGCTTCTTTACCACGCCGAGGAGCTTGATGGTGTAACCGAGCTGTCCGGCGAATTGGATGTCGAGCTGCGTGATGTGGCGGATGCCTTCGGTGTGAATCTGGCGCGGGTTCACCCAGAAGCCGTGGGCCAGACTCGCGAGGATGCCCGTCTTGTGCGCCGCATCGTGGCCATCCACATCGAGGTCCGGCGGCGTCTCCGCATAGCCGAGTCGCTGCGCATCGGCGAGGACCTCCGCGAAGCCCGCCCCTTCGAGCTTCATTCGCGTGAGAATGTAATTGCACGTGCCGTTGACGATTCCGTACAGCCGCGTGATCTGGTTGCCGATGAGCGCTTCGCGCAGCACTTTGATGATCGGGATGCCGCCGGCGACGCTGGCCTCGTAGTAAAGGTTCGCGCCGTGTTTCTGCGCCGCGGCGAAAAGCTCCTCGCCGTGTGCGGAGAGCAGCGCCTTGTTCGCGGTGACGACCGGTTTGCCGAGGCGAAGCGCCGCGAGAACAACCTGGCGCGCGAGCGTCGTGCCGCCCATCAGCTCGACCACGAGGTTCACGCGGGGATCATTCACGACGGACTGCCAATCGGTCGTGAGCAACGCGGCGGGAATCTTCACCGCGCGGGCTTTGCGCACGTCGCGCACGGCCACGCGGACGACCCGCAGCTCGACGCCGAGGCGCGAGGCCATCAATGCACCATTGCGCCGGAGCGCTTGGAAAACGCCCCCGCCCACCGTTCCGCCGCCGATGATACCTAGGTTGACCTGCCCCATAAAGAGGCGGGGAGCATGCCGCGAAACCGCGCCTTGCCGCAATTCCTTTTTGACCGGCCGGCCGCGCCTCCCAGAGCCGCGGGGCTTGGCTTGACTCGCCATTTCTCGCACTTATGATTCCCCGCCTTGGTCCGTACCGGACCGACCTGAACGAACCTGACCTTATGACGAACATTGAGAACATCATCGCCCGCGAAATCCTCGACTCCCGGGGCAACCCCACCGTCGAAGTCGAAGTCCTCCTCACCGGCGGCGCCTTCGGCCGCGCGGCGGTTCCCTCCGGCGCCAGCACCGGCGAGCACGAGGCCATCGAGTTGCGGGACGGCGATAAGAAGCGCTACCTCGGCAAAGGCGTGCAGAAAGCCGTCAAGAACGTCACCGAGAAAATCTTCCCCGCCATCGAAGGCCTCGACGCCCTCGACCAGATCACTGTGGACCGGACGATGCTCGCCCTCGACGGCACGGAGACCAAGGCCAAGCTCGGCGCCAACGCCATCCTCGCCGTCTCCCTCGCCACCGCGAAAGCCGCCGCCGACGCCCTCGGCCAACCCCTCTTCAAATACATCGGCGGACCGAACGCCAAAGTCCTCCCCGTGCCGATGGCGAACGTCATCAACGGCGGCGCCCATTCCGATGCGCCCATTGATTTCCAAGAGTTCATGGTCATGCCCCACGGCTTCGCCACCTTCAGCGACGGCCTCCAGGCCATCACCGAGATCTTCCACGCCCTCAAAGGCGTGCTCAAGAAAAAGGGCCTCTCCACCGCCGTCGGCGACGAAGGCGGCTTCGCCCCCAAGCTCGATTCCGCCGAGGCCGCCCTCGACGCCATCGCACAGGCCGTGAAAGACGCCGGCTACAAGCTCGGCAAAAACATCTTCCTCGCGCTCGACGTGGCCGCCAGCGAGTTCTACACCGGCAACGAGACGTACGTCTTTAAGAAGAGCAGCGGCCGCAAGCTCACCGGCGACGAGATGGTCGAGTTCTACGCCAAGCTCTGCGCCAAGTACCCGATCGTGAGCATCGAGGACGGCTGCGCCGAAGGCGACTGGAAGACCTGGAAGAAACTCACCGACAAACTCGGACACAACACCCAACTCGTCGGCGACGATCTTTTCGTCACGAACGTCAAGTTCCTCAAGCGCGGCATCGAGACCGGCACCGCCAACTCCATCCTCGTGAAAGTGAACCAAATCGGCACCCTCACCGAGACCCTCGACGCCGTCGAGCTCGCCCAGAAGAACCGGTACACCGCCGTCCTCTCCCACCGCTCCGGCGAGACCGAGGACTCCACCATTTCCGACATCGCCGTGGCGACCAACTGCGGCCAGATCAAGACCGGCAGCCTCTCGCGTACCGACCGCACCGCGAAGTATAACCAGCTCCTGCGCATCGAGCAGCTCCTTGGCAAGAACGCCATCTACGCCGGCCGCGGCGCGTTACCCAAAGGCCGCTAAGCAGAGCCCTGCAAACCGATTCCCCACACGGGGCGGTCGAAAGACCGCCCCGTTTTGTTTTCCCCATCTGGGGCTGGTTCTTAGCTTGCCTGTCTGGTGGGGAAGCGGAATGCTCCGGTCATGATTCAGTCCCGTATTTCTTCTCGTCGTGATTTCTTGGCGGCCACGGGCACGGTGGCGATGGCGGCGGGTGCGGCGGCGTTCGCATTGCCACTCACGACCTTCGGCCCTGCCAAGCCGCTGCGGATCGGTGTGATCTCGGCCAGCATGGGCGGCAAGCCGCACAAGGGCAACGGCCACACCTTCCACTTCGCCCACGGCTTCCACCCGACCATTGACCTCAAGATGATTGAGAAGCATCTCACCAAAGGCCCAGTGGACTTGTTCAAGTCGCACTTCCGTAATCCCAAGGAAGACTTCGCCAAGCTCCCCTTCGAGAACACCCGCATCTCCTGCTACTACGATGCCGACCTGCCCAGCGCGCAGGCGTTCGCCGAGTGCTTCCCCGGCGTGCAAGTCGCGCGCACGCTCGACGAGTTGGTGAAGAACTGCGATGCCGTGTGGGTGGGCGACGCCAGCGGTCGCGGCGAAGATCACTTCGAGTTGTGCGCGCCCGGCCTC